>JBBSAT010000051.1:0-31766 GCA_038252025.1 Polyangiales bacterium
CGCCGGCTCGCCCGGGCGCAGGATGGTGAACTCGACGCGCCGGTTGAGCGCGCGCCCCTCCGGGTCGTCGTTCGGCGCGACCTCGTGCTCGTCGCCGTAGCCGCGGAACTCGAGCCGATCTCGCGGCACACCGCGACCGACGAGGTACTCGACCACCGCGCGCGCACGGCGGTAGCTGAGATCGAGGTTGTAGGCGTGCACGCCCGCGCTGTCGGTGTGGCCTTCCACGCGGATGCGCAGGTCCGCCCCGAGCGCCTGGATGACCTCGGCGACCTGATCGAGCAGCGGCATCGAGACAGGCCGGATCGTGTCGGTGTCGTACTCGAAGTAGATCGTCTCGCCGATCAGGATGCGCGTGTCGGACACGGTGACCGGCGCCGTGCGCGGGCCCGGCTCGGGACAGCCGTCGTCGTCCTCGAAGTCATCGTGATCCTCGGGATCCATCGGGCACTGATCGAGCCCGTCCGGGATTCCGTCTTCGTCGTTGTCCGGCTCCCGACAGCCGTCCTCGTCGTTGAAGTCGTCGTGATCCTCGGACTCGTTCGGGCACGCGTCGACCTCGTCGAGCACGCCGTCGGCGTCGTTGTCGATCTCGGGACAGCCATCGTCGTCACCGAAGCCGTCCATGTCCTCGGCATCGTTCGGGCACTGATCGACCTCGTCCTCGATGCCGTCGCCGTCGTTGTCCGGGTCTCGGCAGAAGTCGCCGTCCTGGAATCCGTCTTCGTCCTCGGGGCCGCCCGGGCAGTCGTGCTGATCGATCGTGTAGCGGACGAGCGCGAAGCCGCGGACCGAGGGCGAGCCATAGCCCGCGACGATCCCAGTGCCCGCGCCGAGGTCGATGTTGAGCCCGGGGATCGGCGTGATCCGAAGGCCGCCGTCGGCCTCCATCGGCGTCTCGGCGGCGCTGATCGGTCGGCCTCCGAACCCGGTGCGACCTCCGATCCCGATGCGGCTCTGCATCTCGGCGACGATCGCCAGCTCCGTGATGATCGGGACGGAGCCGCCGAACACGATCTGGAGCTCGTCGTCCTGCTCGAAGTCGCCGAGCGACCGACGCTGGCGCAGCCGATAGCCGACCTCCGCGCCGATCGTGACGGGCCCCGGGCTCCACGCGAAGACGAGGGAGGGATAGAGGGTCCAGAACTGGTTGCCGAGGAACTCGGGCGTGTCGCCGAGCGGAAGGCCGACGACGATCCGACCTGCGAGCGAGACCTCGCCGCGGAGGATCGGGATCTTGGCGGAGAGCCGCAGATCCGAGAGCCCCGCGATCGTGCGGTACTCGAACGAGGTGCCGCGCCCGGAGAGCAGCATGTCGGAGCGCGTCTCGGCGAAGGCGACGCCGACGGGAAGCGCGAGGCCGAGCTCGAGGTACTCGAAGAGACCGAGGGCGGCGAGCACCTCGCCCTGAAAGAGGCCGCGCACGACGTCGTCCGGCGGACCGTCGCTCCGCGTGCGCACGAAGGGCTGGTGCGCGTAGCTGAGGGCGACGCCGAACGTGGCGCTGAGGTGGTGATCGACGCCGGGCCGATCGAGCGTGAAGGCCGTGCCGAGGTTGGGCGTGGGCTGGAAGAGCTGCACGTCGAGCGCGCGATCGGTCTGCGCGAGCGCGTCCGCGGGCGCACCTCCGCCGGCGATGCACGCCAGAGCGATCCCTGAAGCCAAGAGTCGAGCCCACCCACGAAGCCGCACGCGCCGAGCGTACCGGGGAACGCCCCACGATCGGAAGTGATCTGCGGCCGATCTGCGGTACGAGTGCCGCGGAGCAGACCCAAGGTCAGCTCGACGCACGACTGCGAAGAGCGGCCAGCACCACCTGCATGTCCGCCGGCGGGTCGCTCTCGAAACGCATGGGCGCGGCGGTCACGGGATGCGGGAACCCGAGGACGGCCGCGTGGAGCGCCTGGCGCCCGAGCTCCGCGGCGAGCGCGCGAAGCGGCGGCTCGCGAGGCGGCTTCCCGTAGACCTGATCGCCCAGCACGGGAAAGCCGGCCTCGGCCAGGTGAACCCGGATCTGATGCGTTCGACCGGTCTCGAGCGTGCATCGAACCAGCGTGGCTCCCTCGAACGCCTCGACGCGCTCGACGTGGGTCACGGCCCTGCGTCCGCGAACGACGCGGCTCGTGAAGCGCTTGCGATCGTGCGGATGGCGGCCGTGCAGCGTGTCGTACGTGGCCGCCTTCGGGTGCGCCCCGACGACGACGGCGAGGTAGCTGCGCTCGAGATCGTGCGCCGCGAAGCGCGCCATCAACGACTCGCGCGCCACGCGGCTCTTGGCGATGACCATCACCCCGCTCGTGTCGCGGTCGAGGCGGTGGACGATCCCGGGCCGGCCGAGATCGCCGGGCAGCTCGGTCGCGCCAGCTCCCAGGTGGTGGAGCACCGCGTTGACGAGCGTGCCGTCCGCGTGGCCTGGCGCGGGATGCACGACGAGCCCCGCGGGCTTGTCGATCACCAGCAGATCAGCGTCCTCGAAGAGCAGCGTGAGAGGGATGTCCTCGGGCGCGGCATCGCTCGGCGGCGGAGGCGGAGGCCTCGCCTCGATCCGCGCGCCTTGCCGCGGACGCTGCTTCGCCGTCGCGACGGCCCCGTCGAGCAGCACGTGCCCGCCCTCGATCCAGCGCTGCACCTCGGCGCGCGAGACACCCTCGAGCAGCCCGACGAGCACGCGATCGAGGCGCTCGCCCGTGAGCGTCGCCGGAACCTGGAGGACGATGCTGGCCTCGTCGGCGATGCTGGGCCGAGGCCCTTTCGTCACCACATCTTGGACGCGACGTGGCCCTTGTACCGGACGATGATGTCGATCAGCGCTCGGTCGTAGAAGCCCTTCAGGAAGAGATCCGGCGCGACGCGGCTCTTGAAGAGCGCTCGGCCCTCTTCGATCTCCTCGGCGATGGCCGCGAAGAGCGAGTCGGTCTCGATGCCCCGGACGATCTTCTCCTCGTTGTAGAGGGAGAGGTCGCTCGCAATCGCGCGCGCGAGCCGGCGTGCGGCGTCCTCGGTCTCGATCAGGGCCATGCGCGAACCTCCGCGTACGTTCGTATCAGGGACGCCGAGCCGCTGTCAAAACCGGCGTGACGCGGAGACATCGTCAGATCGTGTATTTGATGGTGATCTCGCCCGCCGCCGCCTTCCGGAGCGCCGGGGCGATCACGTGGTCTTTCACGAGCGTCGCGGAGGGATCCCCCCGCAGCGCGCCTGTGAGGAGGATCTCGATGCTCGATCCGTCGTCCGAGAGCGCGACCACGTCGAGGCCCCCTCCGTCGATCTCGAGCAGGGGCCGGAGGATCGTGTCCACGACACGCTGGATCTCGGCACGACGCGTGGTCATCGGGGTCGCGCACCTTAGCATCGCTCGCACGGCCTTGACCCGCAGGAAACGGCGAGAGTACGGTCCTTCCTCCCTCTTTTTCCGTTGGCGTCGCTTGGAGGTCCCGTGACGATTGTCCGCCGATCGATGGTCGCTCGAACGAGCTCACTCTCCACGGCGATGCTCGCCCTCGCCCTCGGGTGTGGCGGCGGCGGCGTGGGGAACGATTCCGGCGTGAGCGACGGCGGGACGAACGATCCGGTCCTCTACGACGATCTGGCGCCGACCGCGTGCGGGACGACGACCTGCCCGGCGGGCACGCTGCTCACGGCTTGCGTCTGCGCGCCGCAGCCGTTCGGCCCGGGCTACGAGACCGTGCGGACCGCCTGCTCGCAGATCACCGGAGGCGTCGTCCGCACGCCAGAGCGCGACTACTGCGTCGATGGGCCGTCCGAGACCCCCCCGGACCTCTCGTGCATGATCACCCCGCGCACGCGCGGCGCATCCCAGATGGTGACGGTCTACGGCGTGGTCGACGTGTTCGGCAACGGCTCGGACGCGGACGCGATCAACCTGACCTTCTACGAGGAAGGCCCCGACGGCGCGCTCGGAGCGATGGTCGCTTCCACGTCGTCGAGGACCTCGTCGGACTGTGCCGAGGACGAGATCGAGGTCGACTCGGCGGGCGTGCCCAACGGGACGTCGCGCCGCCTCGGCTTCTACTCGGTCACGCTCCCCACGGAGACCCCCTTCATCCTGCAGACGAGCGGTGACGCGGGGCTCTGGAGCTCGCTCTACACCTACAACTTCTTCATCCTCAACGACGAGGTCGTCACGACGGCGCCGCCGTCTGGCGCCTGCACCGACACCCCGTCCGACGCTCGGTACCTCTATCGGCCGCGAGTCCTGGCGCGCGCCGACTACCAGTCCATCCCGCTGACCGCAGGGCTCGCGGGCGGGATCCGGTCCGGCAACGGCGCGATCGCAGGCGAGATCCACGACTGCGCGGACGTTCGTCTCGAGTTCGCGACGGTCGGCATGACGGGGAACCCGCTGGCGCGCGTCTACTTCAACGACGTCGCGGACAACCCCCTCCCGAGCGTGGCGCGAACCCAGGGGACCAGCTTGCTGGGCCTGTACGCGGGTCTGGACATCCCGCCGGGCCCCATCAACATCGCTGCGGTCGGGTACGTCGACGGGCAGACCGTCTCGCTCGGCTGGTACCGAGCACGCGTCTTCGCGGACGCCGTGACGGCGGTGACGCTGCGCGGGATCCCGCCCCAGTAGTCGACCGGGGACGAGCGTGTGCCTTGTGGGTGCCAAGCCGTTCACGTACGATCGGCTCGAAGCGAGGATGAGCGACGGAGCGAGCGAGACCCGCGACCGTGACCGGCGCGATGGCTCGCCGGTCGATCGGCAAGCGGAGCGTCAGGCGGAGCGAGAAGCGCCGAACGATCTCCTTGTCGGCGCGCCACGGTCCGCCGGCGTCCCTGTGCTCGGCCCGGGCGACTTCAACGACGCTGACGAGACCGTCTCGCAGCACGACAGCATGCCGCCGCCCGCCTACGTGGAGGGCACGCTGCCCCAGGCCGAGGGAAGCGATCTCCACGAAGCGCCCGCCGACCTCCCGCCGCTCTCGTCGGGCCCGGCCGACGCCTTCGCCGAATTCGAGTCGGAGATCGCGGGCGAGTCGACCCGCATCGAAGAGAGCGACCTCCTCGCCGATCAGAGCACCGCGATCCTCGACGAGGGCCCGCGGCTGCCGTTTCTGTTCGTCGAGTCGGGCAAGGACCAGAACAAAGAATACGTCCTCCAGGAAGGCGAGACGGGCGTCGGTCGAGGGATCGACAACGACGTAATCCTCACCGACGTGAGCGTGTCGCGGAAGCACCTTCGAGTGATCCGGGACGGTGCGAGCCTCGTGCTCAAGGATCTCGGCAGCGGCAACGGCACGACGGTCAACGCCCGGCGCGTGCACCAGGTCGTGCTGGTCGAAGGAGACCGCATCGAGCTGGGCGAGACCGTGCTCGTCGTCCGCACGCCCGGACTGGCCGAAGCCGCAGCGGCAGCCGCGCACGCTCCGCACGAGACGCACGACACGTCTCTGCCTAGCGAGAGCGAGGGGCTGCGCGTCGTAGGGGCTCCGATGATCCCTGCGAGCTGGCCAGCGCAGCCCGGGCCGGTGTCGGGATCGACAGAGTCGGGCGGACCCCGCGACAGCCAGACCGCCACGATCCGGCTCCCACGCCGGACCCTGCTCGTCGCAGGCGCGGCGGTCGCCGTGCTGGCTTCGATGATCGGCGCGGCAGTGGGGGTCGTCATTCTCTCGCAGCGCGCGCCTGACCCGAGCGCCACGCCTCTGGCCGGCACGACCCCCGTGGTCGTGGTGAGCGCGCCGGGGCAGGCGCCGAGGACGCTCCAGATTCCGACGACGCCCGCGCCGATCCCGCCCCCGACGCCGATCGCAGCGCCGATCGCGCCGATCGCGCCGGTCGCCGCGCCGCCCGACGCCATCGCGCCGGTCCCCGCGCCGATCGCGCCAGTTCCCGTCGCGGTGCCCGTTCCACCGCCGGTGGCGATCCCGCCCGAGCCCGAGCCCACGCGGGCGGCGACCACGTCCACCGCCCACGCGTCTCGAACGGCGCGACCCATCCACACGCCGCGCGAGCCCGTGGCGCCGGCGAGCAGCGCACAGACCCGGCTCCTCGCGGCTTACCGCTCGGGCGACTTCGATGGAGCGGCAGCGATCGCGCGCGACGCGGCGACGCGCGCCACGGGCGACGAACGACGCCAGCTCCAACAGACCGCGGGCCAGATCGACAGCTTCGCGTCGCTCTACGGACCGATCCGCGCCGCGGGCGACTCGGTGGGCTCGGTGGCGCGGCAGATCCCCATCGCGCTCAACCTCGATCGGCGCATCGTGCCCGGCGGCTACTACGGTCGCGAGATGACGCCTCGCTACCTCCGATGGCTCGTGTCCGCCGCGCGCAGCCAGATGGGCGGCGCTCCGGCCGCCGCCTGTCGGCAGGTGCGCACCGCGCTCGACCTGGACTCCGGGAACACGGACGCCCAGGGGCTCGCGCGCCAGTGCGAGACGGTCGCCCAGCGCATGCTGACGGAGGCGCGCGGTCGCGAAGCGCGCGATGCTGCGGGTGCCCGGCACACCTACGAGGAGGTCCAGCAGATGGTCCCGCGATCGAGCGCGGCCTACACGGGCGCAACTGAACGCCTCGCCGCGATGCGCCACGCCCGCCCCGTCGACGAAGACGAGTAGCGCGGCGACCTGCATGCCGGCGTACGGGACTGCATCCCGGCGTGCGGGACCGGCCGGGCCGCCTACTTCTTCTTGTCGAGCAGAGCGCGCACGCGCTGGCCCAGCTCGTCGAAGTCGAACGGCTTGTCGAGGTGGTCGTCCGCTCCGTAGAGCGGCGACGTCATCTCGTTCAGGCGCTCTCCGATGCCGGTGAGCATCAGCACCGGCGTGCTGGCGATGGAGGCGTCCTCGCGGATCGCCCGGCAGACCTCCCAGCCGCTCATTCCGGGCATCATCACGTCGAGGATGACGAGATCCGGGTGCTCGCGTCGCGCGATCTTGAGCGCGTCCTCGCCATCGCTGGCCTCCAGAACGTTGGCATCCATTCGCTTGAGCTGGCGCACGACGAGGGTGAGGATCTCGACGTCGTCGTCGGCCGCGAGGATGGTCGGCTTCTTGGTGGGCATGCAGGCTCCGAGGCGTTACGGCGGGACGCGGGGTGAGCCGCGGGGTGCGCGCATCCTCTTTGAGAGGCCACGGGCCTGTCAACACGGATCGCGGCACCCCCCGATGCGGACGCGTCTCCCTGGAGCTTGACCGGGAGCGCTCCTGTCGGTCTACGCTGCGCCCCATGCTCCGCATCTCGTCCGCCTCGATCCTCCTCTCGGCAGCCACGCTCGTGGGCGGATGCCGCGCCACCGTCGGCACTCGGTGTACCGAAGAAGACTTCACGCGCGCGACGACGCCCGTGTACGCGCCCGACGGCACTCCGTCGTACCCGGGCCAGTCGCTGCTCCTGAGCTCCTGCGGCGGCGGCAGCTTCTGCCACTCCGAGGGCGCGACGCAGCGCTACGGCGCGCCCTCCGGGATGGACTTCGACGCGATCCTCGCCGACTCGCCGGGCTTCCCCGACGCGCAGACGGGCGCACAGCGCCTGCTCCGCATCCAGGGCACGATCCACCGCCTGCGGGACGACATCTACGCGACCGTCGTGGAGGGCTCGATGCCGCCCGGCCAGGTCGGACGCGACGTTCAGGGCGATCGCTACAGAACGTACGTCGACGACGCGGATGCCGTCGGCACCGAGCTGCCCTCGCTCGCGACGCCGGAAGGCCGCGAGATCCTCCGGAACTGGCTCGCGTGCGGGTCTCCCGTCGTGGACACCGAGTACGCCGCCGATCCGCAGATGTGCAACACGAGCGCGGACTGCCCCGTCACGCACAACTGCGACACGAGCCTGGCGGAGTGCGCGGCCGTCGGCGCGTTCATCCCCCATCGCGTCGGCGTCATGAGCCCGACCTGGGCCTACATCTATCCGGCGATCATCCGGCCGAGCTGCGCAGCGATCGCGACCTGCCACGGGAGCGGCGCCTCGGGCATGCTCGACCTCTCGACCCCCGAGGGCGGTCGGCTCGCGCTGGTCGGAGAAGCGTCCGTGCTTCCGGGCTGCGGAACGCGCGTCGTCGCCGGGCAGCCGGCGATGTCGTTCCTCATCGAGAAGCTCGAGGGTACGCAGACGCCGACGTGTGGGAGCCAGATGCCGATCTCGACGGTGACGCTGAGCACGGAGCAGATCGATCTGATCCGCACCTGGATCATGAACGGTGCGCTGAACGACTGACGGCACCCCGGGCGACCGGTGAACGACGATTCAGTCCGTGAGCGAACGCGCCTCGCCCGAGGCACGCGTGGGATAACGTCGTCCTCCCCCGGAGGCTCGATGCGCTCACACTCGCTCGTTCTCGCCGCGTGCACCTTCCTGCTCTCGGCGACGCTGGTGTCTCTGGCCTTCGCGCCCACGCCGGCCCGAGCGCAGAGCGCGCCTCGCCCTCTCGCGGACCTCACCGCGGGGGGTTCCGGAGAGCTGCGTGCGCTCGCATCGCTCGCGGGCGACCGCGCCCGCGTGTCGCTCGATGAGGACGGTGCCACCTTGAGGACCGTCTTCGGGGCGGCGATCCCGAGGGCAGGCGACTCGTTCGAAGCCGGCGCGCTCGCTCTCCTCCATCGCTTCGGCCCGCTCTTCGGTCTGCCGCGAGGCGCTGCGCTCGTCATCACGAACGTGGTGACGGCGCACGGCTTCTCGATCGCCCACGTCTCGCGCTCGGTCGACGGCCGCGAGATCGTGCTCGCCTCGATCGTGGTCCGCGCGCGCCCCGACGGGCTCATCGATCTCGTCCACGTCGACGCGGCGCCGCGCTCGAGCCTCGCCTGGCCGACGGACACGCACCCCGACGTCGCGCTCGCCGCGGCCCTCTCCGCCGCGGGCTACGCGAGCGCCCGCGCCGTCTCGAGCCGCGAGGTCATGCTGCCCATCGACGATCGGCTCCGCCCGGCCCTGGAGGTCGACGTCGTCGGCGCGCTGCGCACGGAGCTCGCGCGCGTGTACGCCGACCCCGCCAGCGGCGAGGTGCTCCTCGTCGTCCCGCGCGTGCTCGACGTGATGGGCCGCGTCTACGCGAGCAACCCCACGACGGATCACGCGATGCCGGTGGACCTCGCTCTCACGGATCTCACCTCGCGCGATCAGCTCACGGGGCGCTACGCGCGCGTGATGAGCTGCGATCAGTCCGCGGCTGGCTGCCCGACGATCCAGAACGCCATCGCCGACGTGGACGGCAACTTCCTCTTCGACCCCGCGCCGCGCGCGTACGACGACGCGTTCGCCGAGGTGTCCGCCTATCACCACATGAGCCGCGTCGTCTCCTACATGGAGACGGCCCACTCCTTCGACTGGACGTGCGGCGGGAGCAGCGCGATCAACGTGCTCGTCAACTACACCGAGATGCCGAACACGCCGTACGACAACGCGGCCTTCAGCCCAGGGGGACGCGGGAGCTGCGGATACCTGCTCTTCGGTCAGGGCTCGGCAGAGGACTTCGCGTACGACGGCGACGTCATCTATCACGAGTTCGGCCACGCGGTGACCGACGCGGTGACCGACCTCGGCTTCTTCGGGACCGGCAATTCGCCGAACTACGACCCGCTGGCGATCAACGAGGGCACCAGCGACTACTGGGCGAGCGCCGTGCAGGGCAACCCCGAGATCGCCGAGTCGATCTCCGTCCTCGAGGGCGGGCGCGGGGGCGCGCTGCGCACGATCGACGACAGCCTGACCTGCCCGTACGACCTCATCGGCGAGGGCCACTACGACGGCCGTCTCTGGTCCGGGCTCGGCTGGGCGTCGCGCATCGCCATCGGCCAGGAGCGGACCGACGCGATGTTCTTCGTGGCCGTCGCGTCGACGAGCGGCAGCGCGAGCCTCACCGACGCCGCCACCAACTTCCTCGCCACGGCGATGAGCAACGTGGCGATGGGCACCCTCACGGCGGACGAGCTCGCGATGATCGAAGCGGCCGTCAGCGAGAGAGGCCTCGGCTCGTGCGGGCACGTCATCCCGCTCGACGACGGTCACGCCCACGAGGGCTACTCCGGGAACGAGTTCGTGACCGCTGCGCTCGCGCACGGGCTCGCGCCCATCGGCTACAGCCTGGAGATCCCCGCAGACGTGGTGAGCGTCGAGATCGACGTCGAGCACGCGACGTTCGCGGGCCAGGTGACCGTCCACTTCACGAGCGGTCTTCCCGTGCGGAGCAGCGCGTCGCGGATCTCCTCGATGTACCAGGTGCCGATCGGTCGCAGCGGGACGGCCATCATGGACGCGTCGAACGGTCTGGTGCCCTGTCAGCGCCTCTACATCGGCATCGAGTCCACCGACCTGCGCACGGCGGGCCAGAGCCTCTATTCGATCATCGGGCGGATGAACCTGACGGGTGATCCCAGCGCCGCGTGTCCGACCGCGATGCCCGACGCGGGCATGCCGGACGCGAGCGTCGAGGCCGACGCGGGCCCCGCCGATGCGGGTGAGATCATCGCGCCTCCGGCGGCGGGCGGCTGCGGCTGCCGCGCCGGCTCGGGCGGAAGCCACTCCTCGCTCGCGCTCGTTCTCGTCGGCCTCGCGCTCGCCGTGGCGCGTCGACGGTGTTGAAGAACGACTAAACGCCGCCGCCGATGCCGATCCGGCGCGAGACGAACCCGACGCGTCGACTTCCCACCGCGACGTCGAGGTGCCCTCGGCCGCGGACCACCCAGCGCAGCGTGCTGTTCGCCTGGCTGCCCGGGCTCACCGCATAGAAGAGCCCCTGCTCGACCGCGTGGAGCCCCCTTCCCCATCCCTCGAGGTGGCCGATGGGGATCGTGCGCTGCGCGGTGCTCGGCTTGCCCGGCTCCTCGATCACGCACCCCTCGCAGCGCACCGTCGCGAAGAGCGGCTCGTTCGGAAGCTCCGTCTTCCGGCCGCGCATGCCGTACGTCGGGAGATAGCCCTGGTTCTCGACGGTCATCGACACGGCCGTCACGTCCTCTCGGAGCGGCGCGAGCTCGACGCGCGCGATCACGACGCGCGGCACGAGCGCGGCGACGCGCATCATGAGCTGTGACTGCTTCTCGCAGATCGCCGGGAGCTCTTCGTAGGGCGGGTTGGTGATGCCGACGCGCCTGTCGATGCCGCCGACGTCCACCTCACCGAGCTGGGGATGCTGCACGCGCACCCAGGGCCTGAAGATGCGCGAAAGGTTGTGCTCGGCGTCCCATCGGACGAGCGCGGCGTGATCCTCGCGCGTCATGTGCGTGTAGTAGTCGACGAACTTCTTCGGTCGCTTCATCCCGAGGCGCGCGAACAGATCCCAGAGCTCGCAGACGTAGCTGAGCGCCGCGCGGTGCTCGTAGGCCCACTCGGAGAGCGCGCCGTAGAGCGGCTTGCCCGGCTCGTAGAGAAACTCGTCGTGACCGCTCACCATTGGATACCCGGTGATGCGCTCGGCCCACTCGCCGACCTGCTTGTAGATCCCCAGGTCGAGCGGGCTCATCTGTTCGTCGGGCGTGTCGCCCGGCGGGCGGATGAAGCAGCCGCCGAAGGTGTGGAGGTTCAGCCACGCGAAGACGTTCGGCCGCGCCTGGGCCGCCTCGAGCACGGCGCGCGACTCGGGCTCGCTCCCTGGATAGCTCCCGGCCCCGAACTGATCGGGCTCGGTGCGCCATCGAAACGGGAAGTTCCGATTCAGATCCGGATAGTTGTCCCCGAGGTAGCTCGGCGACGGGATCGTCTCGCCGTCGAAGTCGGCGATGATGCCCTCGGGGTAGACCCGATAGTAAGGCGGAGGATCGTCGATCGTGCGCGGCACCATCGCGGCGGGCGCATCGGGATGAGCGACGTAGTCGCCGGTCGGATCCTCCTTCCGCATCGAGAGGGCGACGCCGTCTCCGTCGATGTCGCCCGCGATCCAGCGCGACGTGCCGCCGTGCAAGCGAGGGTCACGCGGCACCGAGCGCACGTAGCGCCCGGTCTTGAGGATCGCCTCCGCGCCGTCGGGCGAGATGCGTGGAACGATGTAGAAGAGCACGCCCTCGAGGACGCGGCGCAGGTGCGGCGGCACCAGCTTCGCGGCGGCCGGGTCGACGTGCAGCGCGAGCGCATCCTCGGCGATGGCCAGCGCGACGCTCGCGCCGGCGACCTCGCTCGCGTGCATGTTCCCGTCGACCCAGACGGCCGGACGCGCGCGATCCGGATCGACCCCGATCGTCAGCAGCCAGAGCTCGCGCCCCTCGGGGCTCGTCCCGATCGTCGTGAGCCGCGCGTGATCCGGGAACGCATCGGCCCAGGCGCGCAGCTGCGCGCTGAGCTCGACGTGATCCAGGTAGTCGCGGCGGAAGCCGCGGGAGAGCGAGGCAAGCGTGGGCATCAGGCCCTCATCCTACCAACGCTCACGCTCCCGCGCGCGCAGCAACCGATGCGATCAGTGCTGGGACGACCTCACGTACTCCCAGTCGAACGGCTTCCCGTCGACGCCCTGCTTCGGGGGAGAGATCCAGTTCGCGATCTTTCCGCGCTCGCGCACGGGGAGCATCAGCGACTTCACGTACTCGCGATCGGCGTGCGTCGGGAGCCACTCGTCGCGACGCGCCTCGGACTCTTCGCGCGAGATCGGGGCGCCCTCGGGATTGAACGTCATCCCGGCGTACATGCCCATCGATCGGTTGAAGCGCCGGCTCGGGATCGAGACCTCGAAGTCGACGCCGGTCTTCTTGATGGTGTGGTTCCACTTCCGGACCGCGCGCTCGCAGTCGGCGACGTACTCGTCACGGAGGATCTCGTTCATCGCGTTCCGCAGGGGAACCGCCTTCTCGTGGAGGCGGCCCTCCTCCATCACGGTCATGGCGTAGCTGCCGTCGAGCGCGACGTGATCAGTGTACTTCTCACGCTCGCGGAAGCGCCCCTTGAGGCCGGTGGCGAAGTAGTCCGCCGCGTTCGACGAGATCTCGCCGCCGAAGAGCTCGACCGCGCTCGAGAACCAGAAGTTGATCCACTTCTGGATGGTCGGGAGATCGATCCCGCCCTGCGCTCGCGCTTCGCCGTTCGGGTCGAGCTTGGTCAGCTCCGCGCTGCGCTGGATGATGCGCTCGAGGCCCGTCTCGCCCGTGAAGAGGTGGAAGCTCTCCTCGGTCAGCATGAACTGCGTGGCGCGCGCGAGCGGATCGAAGCCCGACTCGCTGAGCGCCGCGAGCTGGTACTTGCCGTCGCGGTCCGTGAACATCGTGAAGCAGAAGAACGAGAGCCAGTCTTCGGTCTTCTCGTTGAACGTCTGCAGGATGCGGGGCGTGTCGGGGTTTCCGCTGCGGCGCTGGAGCAGTGCCTCTGCCTCCTCGCGCCCGTCGCGCCCGAAGTACTGATGAAGCAGGTGGACCATCGCCCAGAGGTGACGTCCCTCCTCCACGTTGACCTGGAAGAGGTTGCGGAGGTCGTACATCGAAGGCGCGCACTTGCCGAGCAGGCGCTGCTGCTCGACCGAAGCCGGCTCGGTGTCCGCCTGCGTGACGATGATCCGGCGGAGGAGGCCGCGGAACTCGCCCGGGACCTCGTCCCAGGTCTTCTGCGCAGCGGCGTCACCGAAGCCGATGTTGCGCTCGCCCTCGCGCGGCGTGAGGAAGATGCCCCACCGGTAGTCCGGCATCTTCACGTACTCGTAGTTGGCCCACCCCTTCGGATCGACGCTGATGGCCGTCCGCAGGTAGATGTCGTCGTTCATCGCCCCCTCGGGCCCCATCTCGAGCCACCACTTGATGAAGTCGGGCTGCCACTTCTCGAGCGCTCGGAGCAGCTTCTTGTCGGAGCCGAGGTCGACGTTGTTCGGGATCGAATCGGTGAGGGACATGTCTCGACTTACCTGGCGCTTTCTCCAGCGAGCATAGAGTCGCGCCTTCGCGGGCAGTCGTGCGGTGGCTCACGAGCGACACGCCCGAGTGCGGGTGCTCACCGGGCCCATCGCTCGCTCACACGCGCGAAGAGATTGATCGGCTCACGCGGCCCGCGTCGCCGTCAGGGAGCGGCGGGCGCAGCGCTCGGGACGTCGCTGTGCGCGGCACTGGCCGTGTCGGCCGTGTCCTCGGACTGACCTTCCTCGGACTGACCTTCTTCGGACTGACCCTGCGCGTCTGCCTCGTCCTCGGCTCCGTCGTCGCTGAGCTCGGGGATCATCACGGTGAAGATCGAGACGACGAGAAGCACGAGAAACCCTGACCAGAGCACGGCGTTCTTCACCGTGATGGAAGCCCGCGGCTCGCTCGCCTCGTCGGTGATTCGCTTGCTCTTCTTCGCCATGGTTTCTTCTCGCGCGTGGCTCGCCGTCTCAGGTCGGGGGTAGCAGGCGAACGCCGGCCGCCTCGATCTTCTTCACGACCAGATCGACGAGGTCCCCCGTCGGGACGAGCAGCGCGTCCTTCTCGGTGCGCGCCTTGAGCTCGACCTTGCCCTCGGCGAGCCCCTTCTTGCCGACCACCACGCGGAGCGGGATGCCGATGAGGTCCGCGTCCTTGAACTTCACGCCCGGACGCTCGTCGCGGTCGTCGAGCAGCACCTCGACCCCGCGCGCGCGAAGGCCTTCGTAGAGGCTCTCGGCCGCGGCGCGCAGGTCGTCTTCCTTGCCGGCGGCGGCGACGATCACCTGGTAGGGCGCGATGGTCATCGGCCAGCGGATGCCGTCCGCGTCGTGGTTCTGCTCGATCGCCGTCGCGACGAGGCGCGAGACGCCGATCCCGTAGCAGCCCATCACGAACGGCTTCGCGTTGCCTTCCACGTCGAGGAAGGTCGCGTTCATCTTGCTCGAGTAGTGCGTGCCGAGGACGAAGATGTGGCCGCCCTCGATCCCGCGATAGGTCTTGAGCTCCTTGCCGCAGCTCGGACAGGCATCGCCGTCGACGACCTTGCGGAGGTCGACCACCTTGCCGGTGAAGTCCCGACCGAAGACCGCGTGCTTCACGTGGTGCTGCTTCTCGTTCGCCCCCGCGACGAAGCCCGCGCCCGTCGCGATCTCGCGGTCGACGAGGATCTCGAGCTTCGTGGCATCGAGCCCCTGCGGTCCGATGTAGCCGGCGAAGAGGCCGACGCCGAACGCTTCGTCGGCGCTCCCCATCACGACCTCGAGCGCGCCGAGCGCGTTCTGGACCTTCACCTCGTGCGCCTCGCGATCGCCGCGCACGAAGGCGAGCGCATGCCCGACGCGATCGGCCCAGACGACGCGGAAGAAGAGCGCCTTGATGGTCTCGGTCGCGGGGACCTTCAGGAACTCGGAGACGGCCTCGATCGTCTTCTTGCCGGGCGTCTCGACCTTCTCCATCGCGGGAACCGCGCCGACGTGCGCCGGCGGCGGGTTCGTCGCGGCGACCTCCACGTTCGCGGCGTAGTCGCAGCTTCCGCAGGCCACGATCGCGTCCTCGCCGGACTGCGCGAGCACCTGGAACTCCGCGCTCGTCTTGCCGCCGATGGCGCCCGAGTCGGCCTGAACGATCCGGTAGTCGAGCCCGAGCCGCTTGAAGATGCGGTGGTAGGTCTCGCGCATCGCCTCGTAGCTCTTGAACGCGCCCTCTTCGGTCGCGTCGAAGCTGTAGGCGTCCTTCATCGTGAACTCGCGGCAGCGGAGCAGGCCGGCGCGCGGGCGCGGCTCGTCACGGAACTTCGTCTGCACCTGATAGAGGTTCAGCGGGAGCTGGCGGTAGCTCTTCACGTCGCGCCGGACCATGTCGGTGATGATCTCTTCGTGCGTCGGACCGAGGTGGTACTCGCCGCCCTTGCGGTCCTTCAGCTTCATGAGGACGTCGCCGTAGAGCGTGTAGCGACCGGTCTCTTCGAAGTACTCGCGCGGCAGGAGCGCCGGCATCAGCACTTCCTGCGCGCCCGAGCGATCCATCTCGGAGCGCACGATGTTCGCGATCTTCGAGAGCACGCGGAAGCCGAGCGGCAGCATCTCGTAGATGCCGGCGCCGACCATCCGGATGTAGCCCGCTCGAAGGAGCAGGACGTGGGACACCGTCGTGGCGTCCTTGGGAGCTTCTTTGAGCGTCGGGATGTGAGCCAGGGAGTAGCGCATCAGGCGCGGGAGATAGCACAGTCCAGGCGGAGGGGTTCAGGCGACGTCGAGCTGGAAGTCCTCGATGACCGGGTTCGCCAGGAGCTTCTCGCACATGGCCTTCAGCTCGGCCTCGCGCGCCCCGTCCGTCTCGCCGGCGAGCTCGATCTCGATGAGCTTACCGACCCGGACGTCCTTCACGCCCTCGAAGCCCAGGCTCGAGAGCGCGCGCCGTACGGCGTCGCCCTGGGGATCGAGGACCTCGCGCTTCAGCGTGACGTAGATGCGTGCCTTCATCGTTCTCTCCGTGGTCTCGGCGCTCAGAGCCCGAGGTTCTTCTTCATGCGCGAAGACGGCTCTTCGAGGTTCGGGACGAAGGGCTTGCCGGTGATGGTCTCGCACGCCTCGATGTAGCGACGCGAGGCTTCGACGCGAACGTCGTCGGGGATCGTCGGGATCGGTCCGTCGCCCATGAAGCCCTCCTTTGCGAGCCACCTCCGGACGTACTCCTTGTCGAAGCTCTCCGGCTCCTCGTTCTTGGCGAGGCGCGCGGCGTACGAGCCGGCGAACCAGAAGCGCGAGCTGTCGGGCGTGTGCATCTCGTCGATGACGACGATGCGGCCGTCGGGCGCGCGCCCCATCTCGTACTTCGTGTCGACGAGGATGAGACCGCGCGCGGCGCAGAGCTCTTGCCCCTTCGCGAACAGCGCGAGCGCCATGCGGCCGGCCTCGTCGAAGTCGGCCTCGCTCACCGCGCCGCGCGAGAGCAGCTCGGCGCGCGAGACGGTCTCGTCGTGGCCGCCTTTCTCTGCCTTGGTGCTCGGCGTCAGCAGCGGCGCGGGGAGCGGCTCGTTCTTCTTCATGCCTTCGGGAAGGCGATGGCCGGCGAACGTTCGCTCGCCGCGCGCGTAGTGCGTCCAGATGCTCGTGGAGGTCACCCCGGTGAGGTAGCTGCGCACGACGAGCTCGACGGGGAGCGGCACGCACTCGATGCCGAGGGTCACGTTCGGATCGGGCGCCGAGAGGAAGTGGCTCGGCGCGACGTCGCGCGTCGCCTCGAACCAGAACCCCGAGAGACCGTTCAGCACCTGGCCCTTGAAGGGCAGCGTGCCGAGCACGCGATCGAAGGCGCTGATGCGGTCTGTCGTGACCAGGATCCGCTTCCCGTCGCCGCGCGAGTAGTTGTCCCGGACCTTCCCTTCGTACTTCGTGAAGGGGCCCGGGAGATCGGTGCGGTCGAGCGTGAGCGCGAGACCGCGGCGCAGGATGTCGACGTCGACCGGCATGAGGGCGCGGAATGTAGCAGAGCCGGCCGGTCAGCCGACGTTGAACTCGGCGAGGTTCGCGGCCATCGACTCCCGCACGTAGCGGATCGTCTGCCTCCTCAGCGAGCGCTTGGTCTGCCCGTAGGCCGGCTGCGGCAGCTTCGCGAGCAGGGCCGCCTCTTCCAGCGCCGCGCTCTCGAGCTCGGCCGCCTCGACCACGCGATCGAGCCAGCCCACGCGCACCGCGCTCTCGGGGTCCCAGAGCCGCGCGTGCAGCACCGACTCGACGAGCGCGCGGGGGTCGAGCCGATCGCGCGCCAGCTCGTGCGCGAGGATCGGGACGGGCATCCCGTTCGCGACCTCGTTGAGCCCGAGCTTGAAGTCGCCGAGCGCGCCGATCCGCCGGTCGCCCGTCGCCGCCATCAGCACGCCGCCGGCGATCGCATGGCCCGTGACGGCGACCACGAGCGGCTGCGGGTGCTCGTAGAGCTTCATGAGGAGCTCGCCGCCGGCCATCACCAGCGCGCGCGCCGCGTCCGGGCCGGACATCATCACCTTCAGGTCGAAGCCCGCCGAGAAGCGCCCGGGCCGCCCGAAGAGCACGACGGCCTTCGCTTCCTTGCTGGCGCGCTCGAGCGCGGCGGTCACGCCGGCGACGAGCGCCATCGACATGGCGTTCGCCTTGCCGTCGTCGAGACGAACCAGGGCGAGATCCCCGCGCAGCTCGAACGAGACGACCTCGCTCACGAGCTCGCGCCCTCGGGGCTCGGGCTCTCGGTGCCCTCGCGCACCTCTGCGCCCTCGCGCACCTCTCCGCCTTCGCGCGTCTCGGCGCGGGCGACCTCGGCGATCACGTCCTTGTCGCCGAACTTCGCGCCCGCGATCGCGGCGACGGCCGCCTCGGCGCGGTCCTTCGGGACGCCGACGAACGAGTGCCGGTCGCGGATCCGGATGCGACCCAGCGCGTCCTTGCCGATCCCGGCGCGGTCCTCGAAGAGGCGAAGGAGATCCACGACGCGGATCTGCTCGCGACGCCCGAGGTTCACGAAGAGCATCGTCATCCCCTCGTCGGTGAAGCGCTCGTCCGGTCGGTCGGCGCGCTCGCCACGGTCGCTGCGCTCGCCACGGTCGCTGCGCTCGCCACGGTCCGCGCGCTCGCCACGGTCCGCGCGCTCGCCACGGTCCGCGCGCTCGCCACGGTCCGCGCGCGGCGCACGCTCGACGCGCATGGGCTCGACCCGCGCCGGCGGGGCCGTCCCGGCTTCTCCGTTCGCCGTGACCGCTTCGGGGCGCTCGCGCCGTCGACGCGGGGCGGGCGCCGGCGCCTCGGGCGCGCGATCTTCACCCTGCGCGACGCCCGCGATGGGCTCGACAGGCGATCGCGGGGCGCTCACTCGCGGCGCGGGGCGGCGCTCGCCTTCCGGCTCCTCACGGCGGCGGCGCCGACGCGCATCGTCCGGACGCTCGCTCGCTTCGCGCATCTCCTCGCGAGGACGCGGCGCGGGGCGCGGCGGCTTGGATCGACGCGCCGCAGCGGCTTGCTCGTCGGCCTCCGCCTCGTCACCGGCGACGCCGAAGAACGCGCGGAGCAGCCCTCCGATCAGACGCTCGCGATCATCGTGGGTCAGCAGGCGGCGCGCGAGCGCGCGATCGTTCGGTCCCGGCTCCTTGTCGAAGGCCGACGCGAGCAGCTCGACGCGATCGAGCTCCTGCCGCGTGCGGAGGTCACCGACGCTCGGCAGCGAGCGCTCGACGGGGAAGATCTTGTACTGGAGCCGCAGGTAATAGAGCGAGCCCAGGTCGGCGCCCGCGATGAGCGAGATGGCGGTGCCGGTGCGGCCCGCGCGCCCGGTGCGTCCGGTGCGGTGGACGTAGCCCTCGAGCTCTTGCGGAAAGTCGTAGTTGATGACGTGCGTGAGGTGCGAGATGTCGATGCCGCGCGCCGCGACGTCCGTCGCCACGAGGAAGCGGAGCTTGCCCTCGCGCGTGCGAGCGAGCACCGCCTCGCGCTGGTTCTGCGGCAGGTCGCCGTTCAGCCAGTCGGCCGAGAAGCCCGCCGACTGGAGCTCGGCCGCGACCTGCTCGGTGACAGCCTTCGTGTTGCAGAAGACGATCGCGCTCTCGGGGTTCTCGACCTCGATGATGCGGATGAGGTCGCGGCTCTTGCCGAGGCCGGACACGAGATAGACGAAGTGGCTGATCGTCTGGGCGCCGACCTGGTCGCTCGAGAGCGAGAGCTGGATCGGGTCCTTCTGCAGCCGCGCGGCGAGGCGCTGGACGTTCTCCTCGATCGTGGCCGAGAAGAGCATCGTCTGACGCGCCTTCGGGAGGAACTCGACGATCGCGTTGAGCTCTTCCGCGAAGCCCATCGACAGCATCTCGTCCGCCTCGTCGAGGATGAGGATGCGCAGCGAGCTGCCGTCGATCGTCCCGCGGCGGAGGTGGTCGAGCACGCGGCCGGGCGTACCGGACACGATCTGCGCGCCCTCTTCGAGCTCACGGACCTGCTTGTCGATCGGCGCGCCTCCGTAGACGGCCACGGCCTTGATGCCCTTGTGCACGCCGAGGCGTTCGATCTCGCGCGCGCTCTGGAGCGCCAGCTCGCGCGTCGGCGCGAGGATGAGGCACTGCGCGCCGCCGTCCGACCGGACGCGCTTGTCGACGAGCGGCAGGCCGAACGCCGCCGTCTTGCCGGTGCCCGTTCGCGCCTGGACCACGAGGTCCTTGCCTTCGCAGGCGGGCCCGAACGCAGCGATCTGAACCGGCGTCGGCGTGATGAACCCCATCTCGTCGACGGCGCGTCGCACCTCGGGGCTGAGCGGGATCGCGTCGAACGTCGGCGGGAGGACTACCGGAGTGCCCTCGGAAGACGGAGCAGAAGAAGAAGTGTCGGTCATGAAGTCTCGTTTTCTCTCGTGGTGCTGGCGGAGCCAGCCGTTGGTCTTGATCAGTGGCTGATGGAGGCCTCGGCGCGCTCGGAGAGCGGCCGAACCTCGGCGACGTAGCGCTCGACGTGCATCGCGAGCGCGTAACGGAAGGTGAGGAGATCGCGGTACCCCGGCGTCTCGCCGCACGCGCGGGAGAGGGCGTGGTAGCGGTCGTCGAAGCTCGTGAGGACGGAGCGGAATGCGGTGATGTCGGAGGTCTCGGCGACGCATGCGCCGCCCGCGAGGACGAGCTCTTCGCGCATCCCGCCCAGCGTGGCGCTGCAGTCCTCGGCCTCGAACTGCGAGCCATCGCCCGGCCAGAAGATCTGAGGCACGACCGACCAGAGGGCGGCGCCGCCGATCCAGAGCGCGAGAATTCCATAGACGACGGCAGCGGCGCGACGACCGACCCTGCCCAGGTCAGTTCGCTTCGGGCGCTCTACTTTTTCTGCCGGGCGCTGCTCATGCCCTCGCGAGCGCCCCTCATCCGTCTTCTCGACCACTACGAGTGGGGTGTGTAGACCCGAGGCGAACCGGCGGTCAAGGCGGCGGCCCTGGTGGCCGGCCCGACGGACGGGGTGACTCGCCCCTTGTCCCCTCCCCCCGGGCTCCGTTAGCTTCGTCCGGATGTCGCAAGCTGCGGTTTCTTCGGGCGGGGCTCCGGGCGGGGCGCTCGCGACCGGTCAGGTGGTCGGAGGGCGCTTCGAGCTCGTCGAGGCCGGGGCGGACGACGCGCTCGGGCTCGTCTGGAAGGCGCGCGACCAGAAGACCAAGAAAGCGATCGCGCTCCGCGTCCTGTCGCCGAGCCTCTTCGCGACGCCAGAAGCCGTCGAGATCCTCCGCGCCGAGGTGAAGCTCGCGTCCGGGCTCGCCCACAAGAACCTGGTGACCACGTTCGGGATGGGCGTCGAGAAGAGCGGAGTTCGCTTCGTCGCCTGCGAGTGGCTCGAGGGAAAGACCGTCGGCGACGTGCGCACCGAGCCGGACCGGCTGCCTCTCCGGGAGATCGTCGATCTCATCGGCCAGCTCTGCGACGCCCTCGGCGCGCTTCACGGCAAGGCCTCTGCGCACGGGACGCTGCGCGCATCGGTCGTCTGGATCACCGGCGGGCGCCTGAAGCTCTCCGAGGTCGGCATCGGGAGGGCGCTGCTGAAGACGGCCGGCGCAGCGACGCTCGGCCCAGCCGACCTACCGTTCCTCGCGCCGGAGGTCCGCGCGGGACAGCCGCCGAACGTCCTGAGCGACGTGTTCGGGGTAGGCGGGATCCTCTACGCGCTCTGCACCGGGCGGACGGCCGCCGACGAGTTCGTTCGGCCCTCGAGCGCGCACCCCGAGGGCGTCCCCGAGATCGACCACGTCCTCTTGAAGTGCCTCGCGGCCGATCCCGCGGCCCGCTACGCGTCGACGGCCGAGCTCAAGGACGCGCTCGCCCACCTCGCCTCGGTCCCGAGCGACGGCATCGACATCGACATCGAGCTCGAGGCGGAGATGCGGAAGTCGCGCATGCCGCCGCCGATGCGCTCCGGCGATGCGCCGCAGGTCGGTCAGCGCGTCTCCATCCACGAGGAGTTCCGTCCCTCCCTCGTCGACGGCCCGTTCGGAGGCCCCGCCGCGTCGCAGATGGGGCCTGCGAGCGCCGTGGTCGACCTCGGCTCCCTTCTCTCCAAGATCACGGAGAACGACGCCGCGCGCTGGATGGCTCAGAAGGACGGTCTCGATCACGGCCCGTTCTCGGGGCGCGAGCTCGTCGCGCTCATCGCGAAGGGCGAGGTCCTCGGCGACCACGTGCTGCTCAACATGGACACGGGCGAGCGCCGCAAGGTGAAGGAGTACCCGGAGTTCCTCGAGTTCGTCGAGCAGTGGCGCATGAAGGCCGCCGCGCAGGCCGAGGTCCACGCGATAGGTCAGGCCGCCAAGACCGAGAAGGCCTCCAACACGGCGAAGTTCCTGATCGCTGGCGCCGTGCTCGGCGTCGTGGGCCTGGGCGTCGGCGTGTTCTTCATCACGCGCGGCGCGGAGCAGGATCACGCGGTCGCGAGCGCAGGCCTCGCCGATCTCTACGAGCGCGGCGACGTCCAGATCGAGGGCACGGCCGGCATCCTGCCCGATCCGCCGCGGCGCGGCGGTCATCGCCCGCACCACGGCGGCGGCGGCGGCGGCGGCGGGCGCTCCTACGAGGACGCGATGAACGACGTCGTCGACATGGGCTCGGCGGCCGGCACCGGCGGCGAGGGACGCCTGACGCCGAGCACCGTGGCCGGCGTGATGAACGGCCGCATCAACTCCTTCTTCCCGTGCGTCGGCACCGAGTTCCGCAGTGGCGGCTCGCTCGGCCGCGTGCGCATCGATCTCGCCATCGCCGGAAGCGGCAGCGTGATCGGCTCGAGCGTCCACGCGGGCAGCCCCGCCTTCCAGAGCTGCGTGCAGCGCGTCGTGGGCGGGATCCACTTCCCGAGCTTCGGCGCGCCGCGCATGGGCGCGAGCTTCAGCTTCGACGCCAGCCAGTAGCTGGGATGCGGGCGCTCGGTATCTTGCTCGCGCTCGCGCTCGCGGCTTGCACCGCGCAGCTCGAGCGCGGCCTCTCCGAGGAGTCCGCCGACGAGGTCGTGCTGGCGCTCGCCGATCACGGGATCGGCGCGACGAAGGAGAGCGAGCGAGGCGGGACCGGCTTCGGGGTGCGCGTGCTCGAGGGCGACCTCTCCGCGGCGCTGTCCGCGCTGCGCGACGAGGGGCTTCCCCGCACGCACGGCCCGTCGGTCGCCGAGACCTTCCGAGAGCCCAGCCTCATCCCGACCGCGGGCGAAGAACGATCGCGGCTGGCCGCAGCGCTGGGCTCCGATCTCGAGCGCACGATCGAGAGCCTGGACGGCGTGCGGCGCGCGCGCGTGCACATCGGCCTGCCCGACCCGAGCGCGGTGCCCATCGACGAGCAGCCCGAGCCGCGCGTGGCCTCGGTGCTCGTCCAGCGCGAAGACGACGGCGAGATCGACGAAGGCGCGATCCGCACGTTGGTCACGGGCGCGGTGCCCGGTCTGTCCGCCGAGCACGTGAGCGTGGTCGTCGTCGCTCACCGCGAGCGTGAGGGCGAGACGCGCCTGACCCAGATCGGGCCTATCGCGGTCACGGAGGGATCGGCGATGCTCCTTCGAGGCGCGCTCGGCGCGCTCTTGCTCGTGAACGTCGTGCTCGCAGTCGGGCTCGTCGTCGCGCTCCGCCGCAACAAGGCGCGCTGAGCGCAGAGCCGAACACCACGCAACGACGGAGAGAGACCGATGTCGACCGACGCCCTCGAGAACGCGAACCGGTACTTCGACCACGCGGCGAAGATCCTCGGGCTGAGTCAGGACATCGCGGTGCAGCTCCGCACGCCGTTCCGCGAGGTCCGCGTCGAGTGCACGATCAAGCGCGACGACGGGACCATCGGCACGTTCGTCGGCTTTCGCGTGCAGCACGACAACTCGCGCGGGCCGTTCAAGGGCGGGCTCCGCTACCACCACCAGGTGGACGCGCAGGAGGTCACCGCGCTCGCGCAGCTCATGACGTGGAAGACGGCCGTCGTGGGCGTGCCCTTCGGCGGCGGCAAGGGCGGCATCGCGGTCGACCCGAGCACGATCTCCCTCCACGAGAAGGAGCAGCTCACGCGCGCCTTCGTCGACAAGATCCACGACATCGTCGGCGAGAAGATCGACATCCCCGCGCCCGACATGAACACCGACGGACAGGTGATGGCGTGGTTCTTCGACCAGTACTCGCGCCACCACGGCTACTGCCCGGGCGTCGTGACGGGAAAGCCGATCGAGCTCGGCGGCTCGCTCGGGCGTCCCGCCGCGACGGGTCGTGGCTGTCTCTACGTGACGGAGGAGCTGCTCGCGCGGCTCGGCGAGAAGCTCGAGGGCAAGCGCGTCGTGGTGCAGGGCTTCGGCAACGTGGGGACCTGGGCGGCGCAGCTCTTCGCGGAGCAGGGCGCGAAGATCGTCGGCATCTCCGACGTGAGCGGCGCGTTCGTGGAGCCGCGCGGGATCGACGTCGCGGCGGCGATGGCGCACGTGAAGAAGACGGGGAAGCTGCTCGACTTCGCGGGCGCGAGCACCGTCGCTGCGAACCAGTTCCTCGCGACCGACTGCGACATCCTGGTCCCTGCGGCGCTCGGCGGCGTGATCACGGCGGAGATCGCGCGGGACATCCGCGCGCCGATCATCGTGGAGGGCGCGAACGGGCCGACCACGCCGGACGCGGACGAGATCCTCGAGAAGAAGGGCGTGCACGTGGTGCCCGACATCCTCGCGAACGCGGGCGGGGTGACGGTGAGCTACTTCGAGTGGGTGCAGAACCTCGCGAGCTACTACTGGGACGAGGAGCGCGTGAACACTGAGCTTCGCCGCATCATGGCCAACGCGTTCTCGTCGGTATGGGAGACGAGAAGCGAGAAGCAGATCTCGATGCGCATGGCCGCGTACGCGGTGGCGATCGGGAGAGTCGCAACGGCGACGAAGCTCCGGGGCTGAAGCGGAGCCGCGTGGGTCGTCACGGGGGAGCCCCCGTCCCTGCTGGGACGAGCTCCACCACGCCTCGCTCCGACACCTGCGCGACGCGCATGCCCGGAGGAGAGTTCGCGTACGAGAAGCCCATGTCCTCCTCCGATAGGCGCTGCGTGACACGGCCCCAGCACCACACCTCGCCGCTCTCGTTGGCGAAGCAGCCGCTGTCTCCGCCCATCCCGAGCGCGACCACCGAGCCCGCGAGCGGCGAGGAAGCTTCGTCATGCGCCCCACCCCAGCACACGAGCTCAGCGGCGTCGGTGATGGCGCACGCGCGATGGTCGCCCACGGCGATCTCACGCACGTGACCGAGGCCCGCGATGGTGCGCGGCGGAAAGCGGCAAGGGCCTCCCGCCACCACCAGGCTGTGAATACTGTCGGGATCGGTGAGCCGCGCCGTCACCCCGCGACACGCGGCAAGCTCGTCGGCCGTTGGCGCGGCCGCCCGGCCACCCCAGCACGTGACCCCCTCGGCGGTGGCAGCACACGTCCCCGCACGCCCAACAGCGACCCGCTCGACACCCGAGATCGGCACGGCCACGACCCCACTCTCGAGGGGACCATCCGAGAGTGCCCCGTAGTCATTGTCCCCCCAGCAGCGAAGCTGGCCGCCGACCCCATCATCTCCACGAGAGGCGAGGACCACACACGCGTGCATCGGACCGACCGCGAGCATGGCAGCCGGGCTTGCCGCCGGGTTCGCCTGAACGGGTCGGAACGCACAGGCTGCGTCGGTCCCCCGACTGACCTCCGGTGACGCCTGCTCCGGCAACGTGGACGCGACGCTTTGGCTCGCTCGCCCAGGAACCCAACTCGGGCGCACGCCAGGCGAGCATCGCACGTCCCCTGCGGCGCTGAGGACGCACGCGTCCCAGCTTCCCACGCCTACGCCACTGCACGCCCCCTCGACGACCGAAGGAGCGGGCCCGCCAGAGGCCGTCCGGACTGCGCACTCGCGAACGCCCGGAAGACCCCAGCAGCGCACGGTTCCATCCGTCGTGCATCCACAGGTTCCCTGCTGTCCAGACGAGAGATCGACGAACGGCCCCCCTTCGAGAAGGAACGGTGTGTTGCCCCAGTTGGCTTCATCCGCACCTCCGGGCAGTGCTCCCCAGCACCAGGCGTCTCCGTGGACCAGAACGCACACGTGGCCCGCCGCCACGGTCACGCGCACTCCCGCGCCGCGAGGAAGCACGGCACGGTCCTGCCGCTCGCCCATCGCGTGATGAGCGCTGGCGGTGCCACACGAGGCCGTCAGGGCCGCAAGCAGGATGATGCGGACGGGTGCGAGTCTCGGCGTATCGGCCTCTACGTTGCACATGGATCGACGTCGGCCTCCTCGTCGCACAGGCGCACGTCGCCGTCGATGACGCGCGCTACGCGGACCCCCGGCGGCAGCCACACAGCGTCGCGGCGCGGTGCACCGCCGGCGGTGGGCAACCCGCTCAGCCGGCCCCAACACGAGACACCGTTTCCCTCGTCCAGCCAGCAACCACTCGTGTGCTCCATGTCCATGGTTCGTACGCCGCGTGCGAATACCGTTGGGCTCAAGCGCGGCGTCGTCCATCCCATTCTGCTGGGCATCACTCGCCCTTCCCTTGGCTCGCGGCCCCAACATACGAGCTCATCGGCATCGTTAATCGCGCAAGCGAACCCTTCGCCGACGCCCATCTCGCGTACGTGCCCCACCCCAGCGATCTCGCGGGCTGGGAACCGGCAGGGGCCTCCCGGCTCCGAAAGGAACGGCATGTCATCGGGGTCACGCTGTTGGGCCTCCAGGACCAGGCACGCTGCAAGTTCTGGGTCGGAGGGTGCAACGGCATGGCCGCCCCAGCACGTGACGCCTCTCGGGGTCCCGGCGCAGCTCCCAGCGTCGCCGACCGCGACGACCTCGGGGTCGTCGAGGTTCACCGAGACGACCCCGCGCCGAAGCACTCCGTCGGAGAGCGCGCCGTAGTCATTGTCGCCCCAGCAACGGACTTCGAGCGGTGCCCCACCCGCCTCGCCCGATGTCAGACCCGCCGCGGGCGCAACGATGGCGCAGCTACGCCTCGACGACACTGCCACGGAGCGGGCCGGGCTCGCTTCGGGGTTGAGCTCGACGCGCTCCAACACTGCAACTCCATCGGCGCCCGTGACGAGTGGCCGCCCGCGCAAGGGGGCCTCCGGCCACGCGCGCTGGGCAGGGGAACCCGCCACCCAGCTGCCACCAACGGTCGGCCAGCACCAGACATCGCCCGCTCGCGTCAGGCTGCATCCGCTGGCATAGCCCGCGCTCACGGCGGCGCAGCGCGGCGCCCTGACCCTCATCGTGGGTGGGGTCCCGACGGCGTCGAGCGGCCCGAGCGTCACGAGCCCCCAGCACTCCACATCTCCATCGACGCTACAGGCACAGGTCCCGCGTCGACCGGAAGCGACATCCACGAAAGGTCCACCAGGAAGACGGAGGGGCGTGCTGCCCCAGGTCGTCTCCAACGCGTTCGGCGCATGCCCGTCGCCCCAACACCACGCCTCGCCATCAACGATGACACACAGGTGGCCATCCCCGACCGAGAGGGTGGTGCCTCGCGGTGCCACCACGCGCCAACGCTCGGCCGAGCTTCCTTCGGCGGACGCGAGGCCGCCGCTCACGCGCGTGAGCTCGGACCGGAGGGTGCCCGGACCGCACGAGAGTGCGAGAACACCGATCACCGCCGCCGTGTGCAGCCGCAGAAGCCCTACGCGCATGTGTAGGAGCGCGTGTCGCCCGGACGCGCGTCGCAGTGTCGATCGCGCACCTCGTCTATGCGGTGCAACTCCGCCAGGTCGACGACGAGGCTCTCATAGTAGTAGGGATTGAGGAGGTCAGGTGACGAGTCCAGTATCGAGTGGTTCGACAGATGAAACGCCTCGTGGACGAGCACGGCCGCGCGAGCCGATACGTCGAGCGCAAGCCATAGTTGGGTCACACCGCTCCACCATCGCGAGGGGTCCAACTCCGTGCTGGCGTCCATACGATCCCGCCAGCCGACGGTGATCGCCTTGGGGACGGCGGCGGAGATGTCACGGGCCCAGGCTGCGAACTCCGCCGGAAAAACGATCTGCCCTGAAACGCCGAACGGAAGAAACTCTATGTGCGACGCAAATGCCGGGCCGACGGCCGCCGTGTTCAGCGCAGTCCGTGCTTCGGTCATGCGGGCCAACACCGTGGGCACATCGCTCGCCGTGAACACGAACGGAAGAGTCAGTGGGTCGTCGAATTGGCATTGCAGGTATGCCACTTGCTCGGCTGCCGACATGTTGCGCAGCCGCTGGCCTGCCCGGTCAAGCGCCCGAACCGCCCGGCTCTTCGCGTCCATGATCGCGTCGATGCGCATCGGGTCCGGATCCACCACACCGAGCAGCCCGGACGGAAGATGCGCCGGAATTCCGATCCGTGCGTGTTGCTCTGCCAACACATCGATCGGCACCACCCAGCTTGGAAGCGGACCAAACGGCGGCCCCGGACTTGGCTGGGTGCCTGGATCAGGGTCCACGCAACGCGTGAATGGCACTCGGGCCGGAAGCAGGATGGTGCCATCCCGCGAGTCCGCGTGCGGGACGTGGCATCCAGTGATCGTGACGGCCTCATGACCCGTCTGTAGAAAGAGATAGTCGTGGACCGCGCCGAGACCTCCGATGTAGGCTCGCATCGTCGCAAGCGCTGAGACCGCGCCCCAGCGCACCGGCTCACGAGTCCCCCCATCCGCCCCCATCGCCGTTAGGATCGCCGTTAGCCTCTGGAAGATGATCTCGTCGATTGACAGGCCGGCGGACCTCGGGTCCCCGTAGCACGTGGTGGGTACCGTCCCCTCTTGGGGGTCCACCTCGAAAGCGGCGCAAACGCAGGTGCCGAAGGTCGCTTGGGGCCAGTTCCTTGCCCAGAGGCACCGGCGGGCCGCCTCGAGGGCGTCGTACTCAAGCGGAGTCCACTCGATGCGACATCCTGCTTCGAGGCTGATCGTCCGGGCGCGGGAGATATCAGGCTCGAAGTAGGACAGCGCGGGCTCGAAGGGGAGGAGGCCCGCCGATGACGCCCCTCGGAATGCGATTCGCCCCCCTGCCGCCGTCGGTCGCACGCCATCGCACGGCGCACAGGCGCAGCCTGCCCCGCACTCCTTGGCATCCAGGCCTGCTTTCGGCGCAGCTCGGATCATGTTCGCCGTGGTCCCCGGCAACGCCGCCAGCGCTCCCTTCGTCAACGGAGCCATGAGTGGCCGCGCCGGAGCCTTCTGCGCCCGGCTCGCGGCGCCGCGCGAGATGCGCCCCGTCGCGCTCACCCACAACGTCCCTTCACCCGAGCCGCCAGACCACCCGAAGCGCAGACGCGCCATGCGGCCGTTGACCGACGTCACCGTCCTCATCGCCTGAGACGTGACTCCCGCGGCCACGGCGAGGGACGGCAGGGCACTCGTGAACCAGTTCACGCCGTCGTTGGAAGTCTCGAACTGGATGAGCAGCGTGTCGCTCCCGCTCGCCTTGCTGGCACGGACCTGCAGAGCGAGCGAGCGCGCCCCGCCGAGCAGCTCCCACGTGTCGATCGAGCTGAGCACCCCGCTCGCCAGCGGGCCCATCACCTCTTTCTTCAGAATGACCTGGTTGAAGGCGAGCATGATCAATACTCCCGCGTCGCGCACATCTCAGCCAGGCAATAGCGGCCCGAGCGACCCCAAACGTGTCCAACCACGAGCGCCGACTCGAGCGGCGGCGCACCGTCTCTCCGGTCCCCGGGCCGAGGCGGCGCCCCCACTATGGCCCGCCGGCCAGCGCCGCACCGACCGCGGCCGCAACAGCGTCGAACGCCCGCAGGTACGAACCGTCGCAGACCGAGTAGAGAACCACCTGCGCCCCGAGCGCGTCGAGCCCTCGAGCCGTCTCGACGATCCGTCGCGCCGGCAAGGCCCACACGAAGCTGGGGCTGTGACAGACCGGAACCGGGAGCGCTGCCCCAAGCTCGTCGAACTGTGTCGCCATGTCCGGATCCGCGAGGATCCCGTCGTAGTCCACGGAGCCGTCACGGCTCGGCGGGATACCCACGATGCCCGCGAACACGATGCGCTCCGGACGTCGACGAAGCCCGCCGAGACCATCGATGTATCGCTCGATCGAGAAGAGCGCATCGCCGTAGGCGAGGCACCTCGGTCCCCCTCGCGCCGAGAAGGTGGGATCCCGGTCATCGTAGAGCGCCCGCTCCGGGCTCGAGCAGTCGTCTTCGCCACTGAGAAGTATGATGACGAGGACGGATTCCTCCCGCACGAAGCCATGGCTGGCGCCCTCTGGCCCGCCGTGACCGAACGTGCCGCCGCGGAAGAGCGGAGGCACCCAACGGTCGGCGGTCCACGCGACGGGCGACAAGCCGTCAGGACCGGGCGCCGGAGACAGTGCCTTGAGAGCGGCGTCGAGCGGCTGCTGATAGGCGCAGCCGTATCTAACGGTGGCGTTACAGACGATGTCAGCGATGACGACATCTGCGCGATCGGCGCTCGGCTGGAAAGCGACGATGTTCGGAGAGCTCAAACAGTCTAGCGAGTCGGACGTCACCAGGCGGCCATCGTCGCCCGTCTCGGTGACGCAATATGTATCGCCGGGTACGCGGGGCGGTCCCAGATCGGTCGTCGTGACGCCGATGTGCACGCTTCTCGCCGTCACCGCATCCGGGGCGCCATCGCCGTCGAAGTCACCCGAGAACATCCGTCCGACAAAGCCCGGAACATTGGTCCAGACACCAACGAGCGCGTCCGAACTGTTCGGAGAGTTGTTCAGCACGAAGAGGACGTCCACCTCGTCTGTCGGGACCGCCACCCAGGCGTCGGCCGTGTCCCCACCGTCGGGGGTGGGCGCCCGAGACGGATCGGAACATCCCGTCAGAAGGCCGGCGAGCACGAAGAGCGCGATACTACGCGGCCCAGCCAAGGAACGCTTACGTCGCGGCCCGCGCCGACGGCCCGCGCCGTTGACGGCGTTACTCATCAAACTCGAAGCCACGTGCCTCGGGCACGAACGTGAAACGCACCTCACCGAGGATCGAGCCCGGCCGAATTGCCGTGGAGAGGACGACGGCGAGCCCCTCCGACGGAACACGCACGAATTGGTGGGCGGCCTGTTCGACGCCCTCACGTACGGGGGGGAACAGGTTCCCCGGGTCACGGAGCCCTCGTTCGAAGTGTAGCCCGGTGGGGCTCCAAAACACCGCCCCTGGTGTGACCTGATTGCCCGAAGCGTCAACGCAGAATCCCGTGCCGACGTTGCTGCAGTGATCTGGGGCGGCACACTCGAGATCGCTTGAACACGGCGTAGCCACTTGCGCGCCCGCGATGCGAAATTCATGACCTCCGCGGTAGTCGACCGAGCTCGCCCAGACCTCTCCGGCAACAACCAGGACACCAGAGGTTTCCGTCGGCGCCGGTCCAGAGCACGACTCGCCGGGCAGCGAAGCATCGCCACTTGGACCAAGACAAGCGACACGCCCACCGGCAGCTGCGCGCACCCAGCTCAGGTCATGCTGGTGCTGGACGAGCCAGCGATCCGTCCCCCTGTGGTGACTGAGCACGATGCCCGAGTGAGCCTGATCCTCGCTGCGAGCCATGTAGGACGGCTCGCCGTCGGCAGCGACAGGTCGACCGTCCCATCCCACGCGCGCGAGGAACACGTTCTGTGCGCACCACCACGAGAGCATCCACTCCCGCCGGTCTACGTCGAACCCCATTGCGATGTTGAACGTTCCTTCGCACGGGAGAACCTCCGGGGTGCGTGTCGCGAGAGAACCAGTCTCTGAGAACTCCCAGCGTCCGGCAGCGTCGAGCTCGAGAAAACCTAGCCTGATCCGCGCCGTCCCGATCAAGTTCTCACGAAACGCGACGAGCAGCCGTGATGGCTCCGCTCCCGGAATACCGTTCCGCCCCGCGCATACCGCGGGCGCCAGGGCTGGGAGATCGTGGAACAAGCTTCCGGTCGCGACCACACCGGTGTGCCGCGCCCCGGTGGCTCCGCTCACGGAGACGACTCGAATCGACGGTGTCCCGTCGCGGAGGACGAACACCGCATCGACGCTCCCATC
>JBBSAT010000052.1:0-31453 GCA_038252025.1 Polyangiales bacterium
GCGGACTGCCGAGCGAGCCGATGGATTCCCCCAGGCGGGAGTGCTCGCGGAGAGGGAGAGGGAGAGGGGTCTCCACCGCGACGGCTGCAGTCATCTACGGGTGAACCACGCAGCCGCCCGTCACCTCGCCCGACCACTTGGCGCGCATGGCGGCCTTCACCTCGGTGAGCGGAAAGACGTGAGACACGTGCGGATGAATCCGCCCCTCCTCGGCCCAGGCGAGGATCTGCGCGAGCCGCGCGGGCCGGATCGACGGGTCGTGCGCGGTCGAGATCGCGGTCGGGCAGCCGAGCACGTCGAGCCCCTTCATCATGATGAGGTTCGTCGGAAGCACGTTCGCGTTCGGTGCGCCACGGCCGCCCTTTCCCTTTGCGACGAAGGGCGTCGCCGCCCATCCGACGACGAGGAAGCGCGCGCCGAAGGCCACGCAGCGAAGGCTCTCGACGGAGATGTCGCCGCCCACTCCGTCGTACACGACGTCGACGCCACGACCGCCCGTGAGCGCCTTCACCTGATCGCGCATCGCGCGGAGGCCTTCCTCGCCCGCCGTCTGGATCACGTGGTCCGCGCCCTGCTCGCGCACGTGCGCGAGCTTCGCTTCGCTGCGCCCCGTCGCGATCACCGTCGCGCCGAGGATCTTCGCGAGCTGCACGGCCGCGAGGCCCGTCGCGCCCGAAGCACCGTGGATGAGCACGGTCTCGCCAGCCTGAAGGCGCCCGCGCGCGACGAGGCAGTGATAGGCCGTCTCGTAGTTGCCGAGGAGGTTACAGGCCTCGTCGAACGAGAGCTCTGCTGGCACCGGCAGCACAGCCTCGCGCGGCACCACCGCATAGCTCGCCCATCCGCCCCAGCGCTGGTAGCTGCCGAGCGAGCGCGGTCCGGCGAGGAACGGATCGACGAGCGTGCGCTGTCCGATCGTGATCTCGTCGCCGACGTCGGCTCCCTTCCACGCGACCACGCCCGCGTACTCCATGCCCGGCGTGTACGGCGGCTGTGGCGCGTGCTGGTACTGCCCGCTGGTCATCAGCAGATCGACCCAGCCGACCGAAGCGCTGCGCACGGCGACGATCACGTCGGTCGGCTTCAGCACGCTCGGATCCGGCGGCTCCATCGGCTCCACGTTCGTGAGCCGCTCGATGGCATCGGGCGGCGTCTCACCGAGCTCCGAGACGACGACGCGATGTCCTCGCGCGAGGGGGGCGGTCATGCGCCCGATGATAGCGCCCGCGCGAGCCCTCAGGGCGCGACGCGAACATCGGTGAGCGCGACCCAGCGATGCGGGCCGCCGTCGAGCTGCACCTCGACGGCATGCTCGACGCGGCGCACGACCGCGGACGGCTCCCACGTCGAGCTCTCGTGCTCGTGGCTCTCGATGCGCGCGCCGACCGTGATTCCGTCGGCGCGGAGCGAGGCCATGGGAAGGTCCTCGCCGCTGCCGTCCGAGTAGATGACGCGGCGCAGACCGCCTTCGATCTGCTCGGCGACCACTGCCTCGTACCAGTATCCGTCTTGCGAATAGCGCGCGAGGACGACGGAGCCGACCTCGCCGAGCGGGACGGTCGGAAGCGGGGCGACCGGCGCCGCGGTGGCGGGGATGTCCGCGATCGCGAGCCGGACGAGCGCGACGGAGGCCCACTGCCTTCGCCCATCGGGAAACGAGAGCGCGAGCGCGTGACCGACGCGCCGCTCGATGGTGACGGGGACGTACGCCGTGCCGTCGAAGACCTCGGCGTGGAGACCGGGGACGAGCCGGTCGGGCATCGTGTCGGCGGGCGGCAAGAGCTCGGAGCTTCCATCGGCGTAGAGCACCGACACGTCGTTGCCCGTGGTCCCGACGACGACGCCCAGGTAGTAGCGCCCGAGCTGGCGCCAGTTCGCGAGGACGATCGTGCCCTCGGAAATGGCGGGCTCGGCGACGGGAGCCGTCTGGGTGGGAACGGGCGGCGCCGTGACGTTGCCTGCGCCCATGCAGCAGCCCGCGAGCGAGAGCACGGCGATCAGTGTGAGGCGGTTCATGAGCGTTCCCCCGAGGGCGAGAGTGCGGGCGCGCGGACCTTTCCGTCCACGAGCTCTTCGAGCTCCTCCCGCGTGACGCCGAGCCGCGCCGCGACCTTGTGCGCGAGCGACGTCGTGGCGACTCCGGGGACGAACTGGAACGTCGGCCGCTCCTCGCCATCGAGCTCGACCTGGAGGAACGCGAGGCTCTCCACCGGCATCTCCTTCGAGAGACGCGCGGCGAGCCCGAGGAAGTGAGTGCTGACGAACACCTGAGGACGAAGCCGCGGGAGGAGCGAGAGCACCATCTCGAAGATCGCTTCCCCCTCCATCGGGTTCGTTCCCGAGCAGAGCTCGTCGAGGATCACCATCGAGCCGGGCTCGATCTGCTCGAAGAGCTGCCGGATGCGGAGCAGCTCCGTGCCGAGCCGCCCCTCGACCTGACCCGCTTCGCCGTCGGTGACGAGAGAGAGCGAGAGGCGGCGCGCGCGGACGAGGCTCGCGCGCGCGGCGGGCACGAAGATCCCGACCTGGCCGAGCAGCTGCGTGAGGGCGAGGGACTGGAGCAGGCGCGTCTTGCCGCCGGAGTTGGGGCCGGTGATCACGACGAGCGCGTCGTGACGCGCGACGGGCACCGAGCACGGGATCGGAGTCACTCCCTGGAGGAAGAGGAGCGGATTGAAGAGGCCCTCGAGGACGCGCTGCGGGGCCGCGCCCGTGCCCGTCGGTGGCTCCGCGATCATCGGCAGACAGACCTCGAGCCCTTTCTCGCTGGCGAGCTCGCGAAATCCCAGCGCCGCGAGATAGAGCTCGAGCGCGCCGGTCATGGCGATGAGGGCGACGGCCTCCTCGGCGAACGGCGCGAAGACCTCCTCGAGGAGGCGCACGACGATGTCGCTCTCTCCGTAGCGATAGCCGCGCAGGAAGGAGATCACGCGCTGGAAGAAGCGCATCAAGGGCCCGGGGAGCAGATCGTTGGCCTCGTTCTCGCGAACGGCGAGCACTCCGAAGCCGCGGATGTTGCCGTCCGAGCCGAGCCTCAGTCGAACGTCGACGGTCGCGACGTTCCCCTCGAGGTCGATCAGCGAGGTCAGCCGCTCCCAGCCTTCGCGCGCGCGGATCGCCTCGCCGCGCTCCCGGACGCGCGAGAGCACCGAGGACACGCCCTCGAAGCCATCGGCCATCGCGTTCACGCAGGCTTGCAGCGCAGCGAGCACACCGATCTTGCGCCGGACGAGGTTCGGCTCGTCCGCGGTCGCGGCTTCGAGCGCGCTCCTCAGGCGGCGGGTGGCGAGATAGAGACGAGAGAGATCGCTTGCGAGCGAGGGCTTCTCGATCACCTCGGCGAGGACGCGCTGCCGCGTGGTCACGTCCGCCGGGCTCTCGGGCGGTGTCTGGAGCACGCGCCGCAGCACCTTCGTCGTGGGCTCGATCCGCGGGTCGGACAGACGCAGCGCGAACGCGCTCTTGATGAGCTCGTCGAGATAGAGCTGCGAGGCGAACGACTCCACGACGAAGTCGGTCGGAGCGAGCGGCAGCGCGTCGATCAGCGTGTCGAAGACGCCCGCGCAGTCGCCGCCCTCGAACGCGAAGCGGACGAGCTCGGTGGAGCCGCGCAGATCTCCCCAGGCGCGCGGCGTCTCGTGCAGGAGATCGGGCACGCTCGGGCCGCCCGCGGCCGGCGCCGCGCCGACGGGCGCCACATAGAACTGCGGCGGGCCGGCAACGCTCACGCTGCGCCGGCGTCTCACGCTCTCGAACTCACGATGACGGCGACGAGCCAAGGCCGGCGGTAACTAGCGCATCCCCAGCGCGAGTGCTCGCGCAGGAGCCCGGACGGGAGCCGCGGTCAGTCGGTGACACGCGAAGAGCCTGGCGCGCGCAGGACGCCCGTCTTGCACCAGAGCCGGAGCATGTTCGGCATGGTGCGGTCGACGCGCGCTTGCTCGTAGTCGAGCGGCATGCGCCCGCCGAACCCGTTGTAGGTGAGCACGAGCGTGCCGATCGGCGCGCTCTCGAAGAGCTGCTCGGCCGCGGCCACGTCGCGCGCGAAGCGCTGCTCGCTCAGCTCGACCTCGTCGTCGAGGCGCTCACCCTTCCAGAAGAGGTTCTCTCCGAACGGGTTGTAGAGGTAGTACGCGTCCGCGGCGGGGACGGGGCCTTCGCCCAGCACGTCGTCGACGAAGCTCACGCGGTCCTCGACGCCGAAGGTCCGCGCGAGCTCGCGCGCGGCCGTGACGAGGTGTGGGCGATGCTCGAGTCCGGTGAATCGAGAGCTCCCAGCGAGCACCGCCGCGACACAGAACTTGCCCACGCCCGAGCCCACGTCGACGACCGATCCCACCCGGAGCTCGTCGAACCACTGCGCCGCGCGATGCGCGACGACGAGCTGCGTCCAGTACTTTCCGGACGCAGAACGGGTCGAAGCGGGCATGTGTCGATCGAAGGCCGCGTCCGGCGGCGGCGCTCCGGTCCGCATCGCCTTCGCGATCGCGTCCGGGGAGCGCTCCCTCGTGTCCTCCTCCTCGCGCGGGGCACGTCCGGCGACGAAGTGGTGCTCCAGGAGGCTGGTGATCTTCGCCGTCATGCTGGATTCACGCACAACCACGCATCATCGACCACGGCGTGTGCTCACTCGTGATATTGCAAACATATGCTGATCGTCCACGTCTTCGTCAGAGTAAAGGCCGAGAACGTCGACGCGTTCGTGAGCGCCACCGAGGTCAACGCTCGCGCCAGCCGGGAGGAGCCCGGGATCCTGCGGTTCGAGCTGCTCCGAGCGGAGGCCGACCCGCAGAGCTTCCTGCTCGTGGAGGTCTACCGCGACGGCGAAGCGCCCGCTGCGCACAAGGCGACGCCGCACTACGCCACCTGGCGAGACGCGGTCGAGCCGATGATGGCCGAGCCGCGAAGGAGCGTGCGGTACACCGAGCTCTTCCCGGCCGTCCCGGCGGGCTGGTCGGGGATGGCGGGGGCCGAGCAAGCGCAGCGGGGCAGCACGCCGGGAGATCCGCCTCGGCTCCCGGGCGCGCATGAAGGCACGCCGCCGCCGCTCCGCCTCGACCGCAGGCCCGCCGCGCCGTCCGCGAGCGAGGAGAACGAGGTCGCGGTCGAGATCGAGCAGCTCCCGGTACGCAGGACGGGCGTGGTGATCGGCATCGACCTCGGGACGACGAACACATGCGCGTCGTACGTCGTCGACGGCCATCCGAAGATCATCCCTGGGCGCACGGGGACGAACACGATCCCTTCGATGATCACGTTCGATCCGGACGGCACGTTCCACATCGGTCAGCGAGCCGCCGATCGCCAGGTCATGTACCCGATGCGGACGATCTACGGATCGAAGCGACTGCTCGGACGAACGTTCCGGCACGAGCTCGCCGAGGAGCTCCAGCGCCACTTCGCGTACCCGCTCGCCGAGGCGGAGGGACAGCGCTTCGGTGCGCGCATCGACGACCGCGTCGTCAGCATGGACACCGTCGCGGCGCGCGTGCTCGACGAGGTCCGGAGCACGGCGGAAGAGTTTCTGAAGGTGCCCGTCGAGGCGGCGGTCATCACGGTGCCCGCCTACTTCAGCGAGGTGCAGCGCGAGGCCGTGCGCCGCGCGGCCGCGACCGCCAAGCTCGTCGTCCATCGGATCGTCAACGAGCCGACGGCGGCTGCGGTGGCGTACGGGCACAAGGAGCAGGGGACGGCGCGCGTCGCGGTGTGGGACTTCGGTGGCGGCACGTTCGACTTCTCGGTGGTCGACCTCTCGGACGGACGGCTGGAGGTCGTCGCGACCGGCGGCGACAACTTCTGCGGTGGCTCGGACTTCGACGACCTCATCGCGTCGCACCTCCTCGCCGAGTTCCAGAAGAAGATCGACGTTCCGTTCGAGCCCGATCCCCAGCAGATCGCGCGGCTGCGCAATGCAGCCGAAGAGGCGAAGCGGACGCTCTCGACGCAAGACGAGTACATCGTCGAGCTGATCGAGTTCACGCGCACTCCGAAGCGGACCCTCAACGTGGAGATCACACGCGAACGCTTCGACGCGCTGACCAAGCCGCTCGTCGAGCGCACGCTCTCGATCGCCGAGGAGGTGATGCGCTCGGCCAACATCCTCCCCAGCAGCGTCGACGACGTCTTGCTGGTCGGAGGCACCACGCGCGTGCCGGCGGTTCAGCTCTCGGTCGCCGCGCTCTTCGGTCGACGTCCGAGCAAGCGGATCAACCCGGACGAGGCAGTGGCCCTCGGCGCTGCGCTGCTCGCCGACGAGGTCGGCAAGGGCCCGACGCTCCTCGACATCATCCCGATGACCGTCGGTCGCGGCGTCTCGCAGCGGCGCTTCGACCCGATCATCCCGCGCCACGCGCGCTTGCCCACGCGAAAAGAGCTCGTGCTGGACGCCGACGTGCTCGGCAGCGTCACCGTCCCCCTCTTCCAGGGCGACGCGAAGGACACCTCGCAGAACGAATACCTCTGCACGGCGATGGTGGAAGATCGCTCGCTCTGGGAGCGCGGACGCGTGCGCCTGATCCTCTCGTTCGACGAGCACTGCGTGATGACCGTCGAGGCCAAGAACGATCGCACTGGCAAGGCCCTCCCCGTCCGGCTCGACCGAACGCGGCCCGTCGAGGAGGTCCTGCTCGATCTCGGCGTGTTCGAGGGCGCCGAGGTGGAGAAGTGGCAGCTCCCCGAGACGATGCTCGGGAGAGTGCTCGGGGGCTTCGCGCGTCTCTTCGGTCGGAAGTCCGTCCGCCCGCCGGCCTGACGCGGCGAGCGCGCTCGCTCCCTCTTCCTCCCTCGCCCCGCCCGGCGTACCGTCCTCTCCATGATCGAATGGAGCGAGACCCACCTTCAGATCCGCGAGATGTTCAAGCGCTTCGTCGACGAGCACGTCGTCCCGAAGATCGATGACATCGAGCTCGGCGACACGCCTCCCTATGAGGTGCTCCGCAAGATGATGGCGACGTTCGGCGTGGGGGACATGGCGATGTCCAAGTTCAACCACGACCTCGAGAAGGAAAAGAAGCGCGCGCTCACGGGGGAGCCGCCGCCCGAGAAGAAGAAGCGCGAGGGCTACTCCCAGGAGGCCGCCGACGCGGCCGCCATGCGCGCGATCCCGACGATCGAGCTGTCCAAGTACTCGCCCGGGATGATCACGGCGCTCGGCGTGTCGGTCGGGCTCACCGCGGGCGCCATCCAGCGGAAGGGCACCATCGCGCAGAAGGAGAAGTTCGTTCCCGCGCTGCTGACGCTCGAGAAGATCGGCGCGTGGGCGATCACCGAGCCGAGCTCCGGCTCGGACGCGTTCGGCTCGATGAAGGCGGTCGCGAGGCGCGACGGCGATCACTACGTGCTGAACGGACAGAAGATCTTCATCACGAACGGCCCCTACGCGGACACCATCGTGTTCATCTGCCGGCTCGACGACGGAGTGGTCGAGGAGCGTGCGGAGCTCGCGCTTTCGCCCGACGAAGGGAATCGCGCGCCCTCGGACGAGGCGCGGATCGCCGCTCGCGCGCGGGCCGACGTCCTGGTCGTGGGCGAGCCGGGCCTCGGCAAGTCGCGCCTGCGCCGCGAGCTCGCTTCCTCCCTGCGGGCCCAAGACACGACCGCAGCGCTCGTCACGGCCATCGCGTCCCCGATGGAGTCGGCGTCGCCCTTCGCGCTCCTCCGCGCGATCGGACGGGCCGCGCGAGAAGCAGGGCTCGAGCCCCCTGCGCTCGACGAGCCTGCGCGCACCGCGTGGGTGGATCTCAGCGTGGCGGTTCCGTCGGCGACCGATGCCGCAGCGATCGCGCTGCTCGAGCGCGCCGACTCCTCGACGCGCGAGCGCGCGTACCTGACCGCGCTCGAAGGCATCGCGCGGGCGCGAGGCGGGGAGCTCGTGCTCATCGTCGACGACGCCCACGCGATCGACCTCGCGAGCGCAGCGCTGCTGACCTGGCTTCTCTCCGTGCCGGATCTCGGCCTCGCGCTGGTCCTCCTCGGACGCCCGCACGCGGTCGAGATCCTGGGCCCGCTCCTCCGGGCGCCGCGCTCGACGACGGTGCGTCTCGGCCCCTTCGCCACGGCTGCGGCGCTCGAGCTGGCGCGCGCCATCTCTCCCGAGCTCGACGCGGCGCGGCTCGCCGCCATCGTCGAGCGGGCGGGAGGTCACGCGCTCTTGCTCGAAGAGCTGCTGCGCGCCCCCGCGGACGACGAAGCCTCACCGTCCGTCCTCACGGTGATCGAGCGACGCATCTCGCGTCTCCCCGCCGAGGCTCGCAAGGCACTTCGGGCGGCAAGCCTCTTCGGCGATCGCTTCTGGCGCTCCGGCGTCCTCGCTGCCTCGGGCATGAGGCCGCAGCTCCTCGACGAGAGCCTCGGTGTGCTCCGCGATCACGAGCTCATCGTCGACTCGTCGATCTGCCGCTACGAGGGAGAGCGAGAGCTCGTCTTCCGGCACGCGCTGGTGCGTGAGGCGGCCTACGCGATGCTGACCGACGCCGATCGTGCGATCGGACATCGCCTCGTCCTGGGCTGGCTCGTGGCTCGCGGCGAGCGCGACGACTGGCTGCTCGCGGCCCACGACGAGCAGGCGGCGACTACGGACCTGGAGCGCGCGGAGGCCTCGGACCGCTGGTACCGCATCGCGCGGAGCTGGCCCTCGCACAGCGAGTCGCTGCACGCGATCGACCACGCGCGGCAGCTCGTGGGCGCGATGCGAATCCCCGATGAAGAGCGCCTCGGCGAGATCGATCGCAGCTGGCTCTTCCAGCTCGCGGGCGGGCCGGACCGAACGGCCGTCGCCCTGAAGCTGCGAGAGATCCTCGCTGCGGCCCGCGCAGACGGCAATCACGCGAGGACGGTCGGTGCGCTCTCGGCGCTCGTCTGGACGCTCGCCGGCCTCGGTGAGATCGAGGAAGCTCGGGCGCTCGAGGCGGAGGCGAACCTCCTGTCTCGCGGACCGCGCGATCGAATGACGATCGCGAAGGCAGCCTCGATGCGCGCGTTCCTCACGAACGATCTCGACGAGATGGCGCGGCTCACCGAGGAGGTGGTCGAGCTCGCCGACGGCCTCGGAAAGGACGACGAGATCGCCGGCCAGCTCCACAACCTCGGCGAGATCCACCTCCGCAAAGGGCGCTTGGCCGAAGGGCGGCGTGTGCTCGAGCGCTCGTCGGGCGTCGCGAGCAAGCACCCCGATCAGCAGATCTTCAGCGAGCTGAACCTGATGCTCCTCGCCTACGTCGACGCTGCCGAGACGGGCACCGGCGGTCCGATCGAGCCGCTCCGCCGCGCGGTCGAACGGCTGAAGCGCGGAGGGCTCGGGTTCGAAGAGCTGACCGCGCGTGTGTTCCTCGGGCACGCCCTGGCCCGCCGAGGAGAGCCTGCCCTCGCCATCGCGGAGCTCGAGCGTGCGGTCGAATGCGCCATCGGCGTCGGCTATGCGCGCTACGTCGACGAGGCGCGCGCAGCGATCGCGGCGATCGAGGCGGGCACGATCCCGCCGCTCGCCGACGTGTGATCTCTTCTCGAGTGCACGGATCGGGCTCGCTGCGCCGCGCGCTACCGTCCGTGCCCGATGCGGGCACTACCGTTCGCGCCCCGCTACGCGAGCACTCTTGTCGAGAGCGACCGATCGGCTCGCTGCGCCGGGCGCTACCGTCCGTGCCCGATGCGGGCACTACCGTTCGCGCCCCGCTACGCGAGCACTCTTGTCGAGATCAACGGGTCGCGATGTCCATCGACCAGCCGGTCAGCGTGCCGGTGTCGCGCGCCGCGCCGTCGACCACGGTCAGCCGGTAGGTTCCCGGCGCCATCTCGCCGTCGAAGCCCGTAACGGCGAACACGCGGTGGAGGCTCGTGCCCTCGAGGAGCTGCTCGCGGAGCAGCACGAACTCGCGGCCACCGACGCGCGAGATGCGGATCGTGAGGTCGCCGATGAACGTGTGGTCGAGGTCGACGGTCACGCTCATCGAGCGGATCGCGCCGGCGTCGGCGACCGTGATGTCGGTCGAGACACCGGCCGGCGTGGCGTCCGGGATCGCGGCGTCGGTCGTGTTCTCGTAGTGGTGCGTCGTCTCGGCGCCGCCGCACGTGCCGGTGCAGCGCGTGATGGCGAGCGACCACGTGTCGAGCGTGCCGGTGTCCTGGCCCGCCGTGTCGACCACGCGAAGGATCCAGTCGCCCGCCGCGTCGGTCCCGTTGAAGTCGGCGACGCTGAAGGTCGAAACGAGGTTGTCCTCTCCGGCGCCCTGGCGATCGACGAGCACGACGGTCTGCGTACCGCGCACCAGCTCGACCCGGAGGTCGCCGCGGTACGTGTGCGTGATGTCGACCGAGACCGCGAGCGAGCTGATGTTGCCGCCCGTCGCGACGGTGATCGGGCTCGACGCGCCGGTCGGGCTGTTGTCCGGGATCGCGACGTTCGGCGTCGCCGTGTCGGTGGTCGCGCTGGGGACGTCCATGCACGAGCGGTCCGCACCGCAGTCCGAGTCCATGCAGTCCGCCATGCCGTCGCCGTCGTCGTCGCCGCCGTTGTTGCAGATCTCGACGCGCCGAACCGTCGGACGACCGCTCACGTACGCGGTCATGAACTCCTCGACGTAGCGCATCGCGATCCAGCCGTAGCCCGGCGCGCCGATGCCGTTCTCGAGACCGAAGCGGCCGGTGCCCCAGCTGTTCTTGAAGAGGAAGAAGCCGGTCTCGAGGACGGGCTGGCCGCTCGCATCGACCATGGGCTGACCCATCGCGTCGTGGCGCTGCTCCTGGCGCATCTGGTCGAAGCCGATGATGAGGATGCCGTGGCCCGCAGGACGCGTGCGGCTGTCCGCCTGATCCTCGGCGTTCGGGTAGAGGACGACGCCGCGGCGCATGTACTCGGACGAGACGGGCAGCATCGAGCCGCCGTGGTTCCACGCCTGATAGAAGAACGTGCCGCTCGCGACGATCGGGAGCCGGTTGTTCACGAGGTAGCTCATCATCGAGCTACGACCCGAGTTGAGGTAGCGGCCCGCCGGGAGCGTGTAGCGCATGGCGCCCTCGCTCGATGCGGGCGGCTCGCCGTTCGTGAAGCAGACGAGCGGACGCATCTCGTCCGGCCCCGTGCAGCGCGGATCCTGGGTCGTTCCCCACGCGGAGTCCTCGTAGGGCCAGGTGGCCTCGTCGAAGACGCCGTAGCGGCTCACGGCCTCGAGGTTCCGCTGCGGGTTCGAGCCGTCGGTGTGCGGGAAGGCCATCACCTGGTTCTTCACGACCCACTGCATGTGCTGCTCGGAGAAGTCCGGCATCGCGATGGTGCCTTCCGCGCGATAGAGCGACTCCATCAGCGCGGTCGTCGCGAAGATCGTGCACGTCCCGCGGTGGCCCTGGTTCCGCACCGGCGACTGGATGTCGAGGAGGCTCAGCGACGCGGGGATCGTCTCGTCGGCCTTGCCCTCTTCGGGCAGCGTCGAGTTGGCCGGCGCGCCGTCCATCAGCGAGGCGAGATCCGAGAGCGGCGCGTCCTCGAAGGTGAGGATGTCGTCGCCTGCCTGCTGGGCGCAGCCCGCGAGCGCGAGGAGACAGGAGAGACCGACCGAGCGCGTGACCTGATGCATGCGCGCGACTAAGCAGGGATGGTGCCGAGCCGGCGATCCTCGAATTCATGGGTGAATTCGTCGAAGGTCAGCGCAACCGGCTAGTCGACTTGCCGGCAGCGACGGCTGGGGATGTCTGGAGACGCCAGGTGTTACGGCGCGGGGGAGAGAGAGGCTCGCGCGCTCCCCCTTGCCCTTGCCCGTGCCCGCGCTCCCCCCTCTCCGCCGCTCCCCGCCTACACCAAGCTCTTGATCTTGAGCTCGGCGAGCTGCTCCGGGAGCACCGTGTTCGGCGCGCCGGTCATGAGATCGCTGCCCTTGCCCGTCTTCGGGAACGCGATCACGTCGCGGAGGCTCTCGCTCTCCGTGAGCAGCATCGCGAGACGGTCGAGGCCGAGCGCGATCCCGCCGTGCGGAGGTGCGCCGTGCTTGAGGCCGTTCAGCAGGAAGCCGAACTTCTCCTGCGCCGTCGCGTCGTCGATGCCGAGCACCGCGAAGACGCGCTTCTGCACTTCCGGATCGTGGAGGCGGATCGAGCCACCGCCGAGCTCGACGCCGTTCAGCACGAGGTCGTAGCGATAGCAGAGCACCTTGCCGGGATCCTTCTCGAGCAGCTCGAGCGACGCGTCGTGCGGACGCGTGAAGGGATGGTGCGCCGCGGCCCAGGTGTCCTTCGCCTCTCCGCGCTCGAAGAGCGGCGGCTCGACCACCCAGAGGAAGTTCCAGTCGCCGGTGGGATGCTCGGCCGACTTCGCGCCGACCTGCGGGATGAGACCGAGCTTCTTCGCGAGGTGGAGGCGCAGGTTTGCCATCACCGTGTGGACCATCGCCTCCGGGCCGAACTGGAAGAAGACGAGGTCCCCGTCCTTGGCGCCCACGGCGGCGTTCACGGCCTCGACGAATTCCTTCGTCGCGGTCTTGGCCATCGGGCTCTGGAGCCACTCGCCGGCCGGACCGATCTTGGCGCGCGCGAGGCCCTTGGCGCCCATCTGCTTCACGTACGCCTCGAGCTTGTCGAGCTCGGCGCGAGAGAGATCCTTCGCTTGCGCGGCCGGGATGACCATCGCCTTCACGATCTCCTCGGGGAGGTCGCGCCGGTAGGTCCCGTCGGCGAACTTCGCCGCGATCGGCTGGAGCATCGGCGAGCCGCCGCCCGCGTGCGTGATGACGAGCTCGGTGAGGTCGACGTGCGGCAGCGCGAAGCGCAGGTCGGGCTTGTCGTTGCCGTACTGCCGCATCGACTCGTCGAACTGCATGCGCGGGAAGTGCTTGCCGTCCTTCTCCGGATAGCGCTCCGCGAGATCGACGCCGTGCACTTCCTTCCAGAGGCGGAGGATGAGCTTCTCGATGATCCCGAAGATGTCGTCCTGGTTGACGAAGCTCATCTCCACGTCGATCTGCGTGAACTCGGGCTGCCGATCGCCGCGCAGATCCTCGTCGCGGAAGCACTTCACGATCTGGATGTAGCGATCGAAGCCGCTGACCATGAGGAGCTGCTTGAAGAGCTGCGGAGACTCGGCGAGCGCGTAGAACATCCCGGGGTTGAGGCGGGCGGGGACGAGAAAGTTACGCGCGCCGCCGGGCGTGTACTTCACGAAGATCGGCGTCTCGACCTCGACGAAGCCGTGGTCGACGAAGTGGTTCCGCGTGTGGTGGTAGATCTTCGCGCGCGTCAGGAGGTTCTTCTGGAGCTGCGGCCGGCGCAGATCGAGGTAGCGGTGCTCGAGCCGCTTCTCCTCGCTGGTGTCGATGTCGTCCTCGATCGGAAAGATGGGCGTCTCGGACTTGTTGAAGACGATGGCCTCGAGCCCGATGACCTCGACCGCCCCGGTCGGCATCTTCGGGTTCCGCATCGCACCGCGGTCGCGCACCGTGCCGCGCACGCCGAGCACCCACTCGCCCCGGGCCTGGTCGGCGATCTTGAACGCCTCCTCGGCGACGCTCGGATCGAACATCACCTGCGCGATGCCTTCGCGATCGCGGAGATCGATGAAGATGCCCTTGCCGTGATCGCGGCGGGCGTGGACCCAGCCGAAGAGCACGACCTCACGGCCGATGTGGGTCTCGCGGAGCGCGCCGCAGTAGTCCGTCCGCTTGAGCTCGTCGATGAAACGCATGAACTCTCTGGCCTCTGGAAAGAAGGTGGCCGCGTCCTGTAGCACGCGGCCCCGCCTCGGCGATCCGCGATCACCTGATCGGACGTCGCGCTTCCTCGGGTGCCGGCACCGTCTCCGGCGTGAGCCCGCCGAAGTCTCGGACGACGGTGTCGCGATCGCCGACGCGGCGATGGAGCACGTAGCCGCGCGTGAACACGAGACGGCCCGCGTGATCGCGCCCCGACCACTCGGCGCCGACGACCTCGCCGGACGACTCGTTCAGTGGGGGACTTCCCGGCTCGACCTCGAGGCCGTCCGCCGGGTGCTCGGGGTGCGCCTTCGGTGCGCCGCTCCGCAAGACGAGGCGACGCCGGCCCGTGAAGCGGCCGCCTCCTCCGTACGTCGTGCCTTGCGGCCAGAGCGCCAGCGCGTGCAGCCATGGCGGGCGGCTCACCGCGGTCCACGCGTGCGTGGTCGCGGTCCCCGACTTGCGGCCCTGGTGGACGAACGCGAGAAAGAGCTCGCCGTCGGGCGAGAGGTCGCACTTGTCCTCGTAGAGGCGTCCGCGGATCCAGGCGCCGTGCTCGAATTCGTCCCGCGCCGTGTCCCAGCGGACGACGTGGTACCAGTCGCTCGGGCCGCGACGCAGGATCACCGCCACCGGGCGATCGCGAGCCACGATCACGAAGAGCGGTCGTGCGGCGGCCATGCGCCGGAGCGTACGCCGCGCCCACGCTCAGAACCGCCTGGCGTCTGCGATCCGCCGCGGAACGAGGAAGGGTAAGCTCCCGGCATGCGGCGGCGCCCCAGTCTCCACGCGCTCCTCTCGACCCTCGGCCCGGTCGCCATCTCTGCCGCGTTGCTCGTCGGGTGCTCCTGCGACTCCTCGACCGAGGAGGACTCTGGCTACCCGCCGATGGCGATGCCCGAGCCCGAGCCTCCACCCGCCGATCCGCGGCTCGAGGTGCTCCGCGGCTGGCTCCGCGCGAGCGGCGTGAGCCACACGCACGTCGCTCGTCCGGTGCTCTACACATGGACGCGCGAGGCGCAGATCGAAGAGCTCCGCGCCGGCGGACCGGTCCTCTCGCGCTCGGAGGGCACGACGGGCGTGCGGAGCGGGCTCGACGTCTCCCTCGATCAGGACACGTCGGAGTTCGCGCAGCTCCTGCGGAGGCCCGGCCTCTCGCGCTGGCGCTTCGCCTGGCCCTCGCCCTGGGCGACCCGGATGGGCTGGCCGGTGACGGGCGACTACGGCGATCGCCTCCTGCGGATCGAGCTACGCGGTGAGGCGCTGATCGCGGTCTACGACAGCCGCATCACGCCGCGCGTCGTCCGCTTCTTCACCGACCAGGGCAACGACGTTCCTCTCGAAGAGGCGATGCTCGTGCCGCAGTTCTGGGCAGCGATCTATCACGTGCAGGAGCACCCAGGCCCGGACGGCGAGACGCGTCTCGCGCGCGAGTTCGTGCTGATCAACGAGTCGATGATCGCGCGCGTCACGTATGGCACGGCGGAGATCGCGCAGGAGCTCTCGGTCGAGCGCGAGAGGCTCAACTTCCTGGCGAACCAGCTCGGCCCCGAAGCTTCGCCGTTCACCACGCTCTCCTCCTCCTGGGAGGCGCTCGCTCCGGACGACGCCGACCTCCGGCGCCTCTACGAGGGCGCGCTCGCGTTCTCGAGCCCGCTCTATCTACCGACCGAGCCCAACGTGCGCGCGATCGCGCGAGCGCTCGGCGATCAGCCCGCGCCCTTCTTCGAACGGCAGCCGAGCGTCACGTTCGATCTCGATCACGCACCCGGCGAGTCGGCGGCACGCGCGCCGCGCCCGCCACGGCCGACGCCTCCGATCCGGCCGCTGACTCGCGTCTGGTAGCGCCTCGATGGCCCGTCGGAGTGGGAGCTCGCCGCTGCGGGCGAGCCCGCTCCCCACCGCGCTCAGCCTGCCCTGAGTCGCGCTCACTGCGCCGTGCCGGTCACCATGTACGTGCCCGTGCAATTGAGCTGCTCGCCCGCCCACGCGTGCCGCATGTGACCGCGGCCGGCACCAGCGAGGCGCGAGCGGCGACCGCACCGAGTGCGCGTCGAGCGTGCAGCCCACGTGCGAGCGCGAGGGCTACGTGGACGGCCAGCATGTACGCCGGCGCTGAGGCGCGCCTCTGCGAGCCCGCTGATCAGGGCGCGATCACCGCGTCCACGCCTCGGACTCGGAAGCGGGTCTCGTCGGTGTCGGGCACGCCCGTCCAGCGGCGGATGTGGATACGGAAGACCTGTCCGGGCGTCACCAGCTCGCACATCGGCCAGCGGAGCAGGATGCGGGCTCGCGGGAAGGCGCCCTCTTCGACGGAGATCACCCGCGCGGTCACGTCGCGAGGCTGCGCGCCGGCCTGACCGCACGGGATGATGGGCGTACCGTCGCGATCGATCACCTCGACGACGAGCGTGACGCGCTCGCTGGCGCGCCGCTGCGCGTGGCCCCGCGCCATCGGGAGTATCACGGCGAGGAACGCGATTCCGACGAGCCGCCAGCGCGAGGATCCCTGCATGTACGGCACGTAGCCGCGTCTCCGCGATCTGTGACCCAATGAGCTCGGCCCACGCGCCACCGAGCTCAGCAGCCGGGCGGCGCCGCGTCGGGGACCACGGCGGGCGGCGTCTCGAACGCCGGAGCCGAAAAGTCGAACAGGTCGAGCATCGCGTCGGAATTCGCGTCGCGGCCGGTGAGCGCCGGCAGCGCGAACAGCGCCTGCACGAAGCGTAGGATGCTCGTGTGGCTGTGGGTGTCGTGCGAGACGAAGCCCGCGCGCGCGTACGGCGACACGACGGCGACGGGGACGCGAACGCCGAGCCGATCGAAGAGTCTCTCCGAGGGCGCAGCGAGGCAGGCGCTCGGCGGTGGGACGTGATCGAAGAACCCGCCGCCCTCGTCGTACGTGAAGAAGATCGCGAGGTGCGGCCAGAGCGGGCTCGCCATCGCGTGCGTGACGACGTCGCGAACGCCGCGCTCCCCGTCGTGGATGCTCCCGGGCGGATGCTCGTCGTTCGGCTCGAGGTCCACGAAGCTCACGGGCGGCACCTCGCCGCGGTCGAGCTCCGGCAGGAAGTCCGAATAGAGGCGCACGCCCGCGTGGTCGAGGCTCCAGCCGAGCGTCCCGCTGAGCACCTCCGTGGTGCTCGCGTTGTACTCGGCCCACGCGACGCCCGCGGTGTCGAGCGCATCGAAGACCGTCGGCACGTCGGGATATCCGCCTCCGGTGCTGAACACACCGTCGCTCGTGCCCGCATAGAGGTAGTCGCGGTTGGGGTATGTCCCGCTGAGCACGCTCGAGAAGTAGCGATCGCTGGTGGCGAAGGTGGTGAGCATCCAGGTGTAGAAGGGATGGTCGTCATCCTCGTAGTACCCGAGCGCCCCTGGGCCATTGACCCCCGCCCAGCCATCCATCGCGCCGAGGTGCCAGCCCGCGTGCATCTCGAACCACTGATGACCGACGTCGGACGCGCAAGGCGTGGTCAGGTGAGCGGGAGCCAGCGGCACGCCGTCTCGCGGACACGTGTAGTCGGCCGGAAAGCCTTCCGTCCCATGCCCGAGCCGGCCGAACATGTGATCGAAGGATCGGTTCTCTTGCATCAGGATGATCACGTGGGTGATCGAGGCGCGCAGCGGTCCGACGTCGCCGAGCGTGTCCTCCGCCAGCGCGCCGGCGCCAAACGCGCACCCCTGGCGCTCACCCCAGTGAGGGTCGACGCCCGGGCCGCCGTCTGGAAAGAGCCACGCATCGACGCCCGCGTCGAGCGTGCGAGCGGCATCGGACGATCCGGCATCGGACAGGACGCTGCCGTCCTCCGCCGGAGGGGCGCCGGTGCAGGCCGACAGACAGACGACGATGCAGACGACGCTCGAGAGCGCGCAGCGACCGAGCGTCATCCCCTGGCCGACCCGCAGCCCTGCACGTGCGCTCTTCATCGTCATCGGCGGACCTCGGTGGAGCAACGCGCTCCAAGACGTGCATGCCGCCCGCAGCATAGCCGCGCCGGCGTGTCTCTGCGTACTGTCCAGATCGACGCGCCCTGCAGGCCTGGCATGGGAGTCGCTTGTCGAGGCGCATGCCGACCCACGAGTCTACGAAGACCCAGACCGATCGGCCGTCCTCGGACATCGTCCAAGAAGACGACATCGCGGTCGCGTTGCGTGCGCTACCGCTCGGCTTCCCGCTCACGAACCTCGAGAAGGTGCTCTATCCCGACGCGGGCCTGGAGAAGGGTCACCTCCTCGCCTACTACGCCAGCATCGCCGAGGCGCTGCTTCCGCACGTCGCGCGGAGGCCGCTGTCGCTCGTTCGTGCCCCCGAAGGCCTGAACGGAAAGTCGTTCTATCAGAAGCACGCGACGCGCTCGGTGCCCGACGCAGTCGGACGGATCCCGATCGTCGAGGGCGGCCGCGAGCAGCTCACCATGATCATCGAGGACATGCCCGGGCTCGTGGCGCTCGGTCAGATGGGCGTGCTCGAGATCCATGCGTGGATGTGCCACGCGGACCAGCTCGAGCGGCCGGATGAGATCGTGATCGACATCGATCCCGACGAGGGCCTTCCGTTCGCGCGCGTCATCGAGACGGCGCTCCTGCTCCGCGAGCGGCTCTCCGACCTCGGCCTCACGAGCTTCGTGAAGACGACCGGTGGCAAGGGTCTTCACGTTGCGCTTCCGGTCGCTCGCAAGCTCGACTGGGACAGCCACAAGGAGTTCACGCATGCGCTGGTGTCGCGCCTCGCGGAGGAGCGCCCCGATCGCTACGTCACCAACGTCCGCAAGGACGTCCGGAAGGGGAAGGTGCTCCTCGACTATCTGCGCAACGGCCGCGGCGCCACGGCCGTCGTGCCGTACTCGCCGCGCGCCCGTCCGGGAGCGCCGGTGGCCACACCGCTCGCGTGGGAGGAGCTCGACGAGTCGCTGGACCCGCGACGCTTCACGTTCGCGTCCGTGCTCGCTCGTGTGAAGGCGGGGCCGGACCCATGGAGAGACTTCGCCTCGACACGCCAGTCGATCACGAAGAAGGCCATCGCCGCCGTCGGCGCACGCTGACGGGCTTCGGAGCGAGCGAGGCTCAGCCGGTCACCAGCGCAGCATCGGCAACGGATGGCCCGGGTGATGCGCGGCCCACCGCGACCCGCGTGATCGTGCCCGTCGGCGCTCTCAAGGCGTGACCAACAATGGTCGCGCCTTCTCCTTTCCCAGCGTGAAGCGCTGGGAATTTCTCTCAGTCGAAGGGATCTGACCAAAGTATTTGGTCAGACCTTCAGTACCCGCAGGCCATGTTGACGGTCGCCCGCAGCGTGTACGGCGTGCACTCGAAGCCGGGTGCGCCCACGCCGACGACTCGCACGTACGCGCTCCCGCTGTCGTTGCCCGGGCAGGCGCCGTCGAAGCCGATGATGATGGTGCTCGCGCTGCCGGCTGCGACCGTGACGCAGTTGGCCGTCGAGCAGGTGCTGGTGTTGGTGACGCGACACAGCTGGTAGCTGCCGGCGTCCGCCGGGACGGTCATCGTGACTCGGACCTCGTAGTCCTCGTCCAGACAGAAGAAGTCGCAGCAGCCGCAGCTCGAGTCGCTCTCCACGTAGTCGATGCGGAAGAGGTCCGCGTCACCGGCGCCATAGAGGGTGGGTGTGATCGTGACCACCGAGCCGCTGGTGTTGGTACTGCCCGCCGCGACGATCTGACCGCAGCTGTTGTTCGGCTCGTAGATGTCCGAGAACGATCCGTTGTCGGTCGACCCGTCGCAGTTGTCGTCGATGTTGTTGCAAGTCTCGACGGTCGGCGCGCCGGGCGTGCAGGTCGCCGGAGCGCCACCGCTGCAGATCGGTGCGCTCCGTACGCAAGCGCCGATGCCGCACGACTGCGTGCCGGGGTTCACGTTCGTGCAAGCTCCCGCGGTCGTTCCCGTGCACGTGCCCGGCGTCGGGCTCTGACAGGTCGCGTTGCACGTCAACACGGTCGTGCCGGCGGCCTGGATCGGGCAGACCGTCGCGGCCGTCTGACACGAGCCACCGCCGTCGCAGCTGACCGCGCTCGCCGGCGCGTCGGCCCGGCGCCGGCAGGCAGCTCCCGCGAACCCGGCGAAGTAGCCGGTGCACGCGACGCCGGCGCACTCGGAGTCCGGGTCGGTGCCCGAAGGCACGTTGATGCACGTGCCCAACGAGCCGGGCACCGCGCAGGAACGGCACGTACCCCCGCAGGCGCTGGTGCAACACACGCCGTCCGTGCACGTCAGCCCGGCGTCGCACTGGCCCGTGCTGGAGCATGCGTCGCCGGTGTGCCCGCGTGGCATGCACGTGCCGCCCATGCAGAACGCGCCTGCGTCGCAGTTGGCGCTCGTCGCGCACATCATCGGGCAGAGGCTCATCTGATCGGAAGGCTGCGTCATGGCTGACGTGCACGAGATGCTCGGGTACAGGCCACACGTGTTGGAGACGACACCGCTACAGCCCGAGTCGTCATCGACCGCGCCGCCGATGGCGCACTGGAAGCTCGCCGAGCACACGGGGTCCTGCCGCGTGCCCTGACAGGTCGACCCGGAGCTGCACACGCTCGGCGTCGCGTAGCTCGACACCGCGCAGTTCGCGGCCGTCGCGCAGCAGTCTCCGCTCGAGCAGCAGAACCCGTTCTGGCAGTGCGCGCCGATGCAGTCGCTGTGCTCGTCGCAGGCCGCGCCGTCGGGCACGTCGATGACGCAGTTGTTGGAGTCGCAGTGCGCGTTCAGGTCGCAGTCGGAGTCGGCCATGCAGACGAGCGCGCAGACCGGCGCAGTCTGGTCGACCGCGCCGTTGCACGTCCGGCTCGGGAAGAGCCCGCAGTCCGAAGCGAGGACCGACGGAGCGCACGCGGAGTCGTCGGCCACGCCCACGGCGGTCCCGCACTGGTAGTCGAGGCAGGTGGCCGCGTCGCGATGGCCCTGGCAGGTCGGCGCCGAGTCGCACACGGCCGCCGTCGAGTAGCTCGCCGCGCAGTCGCCCGGGACCTGACAGCAGTCCCCGCCCAGGCAGCACGTCGCGTGGGTGCAGTGACCGCTCCGGCAGTCCGAGGCCTCGTCGCACACGCCGCCCTCGATCACGTCGGGAATGCACACGCCATCGCAGTGCGCATCGGCATCGCAGTCCGAGTCGGACGTGCAGGACGTCGCGCACGAGATGCGCTGGTCCGACGCGCCTGTGCAGTACGCAGAGAGATACGGACCGCACGTGTCGGCCTCGATCGTCGCGGCGCACCCGCTGTCGTCCGGCGTACCGACGGGCGCCTGGCACTGGAAGGCCACGCAGGCGACCACGCCGCGCGTTCCCTGACAGGTGTGCGTGTCTTCGCAGATCGCCATCACGCTGCCCGCTCCGGGGCAGTCGGGCCCGGACCCGCAGCACACGCCGTCGTTACAGCAGAAGCCGTTGTCGCAGTGGGAGCTCGCGCAGTCCGAGTCCTCGTCGCAGACGGCGCCGTTCGGCACGTCGGCGATGCAGCCGCCGACGTCGCAGTGGGCGGGCGGCGTGCAGAACGTGTCGTCGTCCACACCGGAGCCGCTGCGGGCGCAGGTCGTCGCGCAGAAGTCGCCGCGGCTCTCGCCCTCGCTGCACGTGTAGAGCGCGCACGACGTGCGCCCCATGTCCACGCAGTGGCCGGACGTGCACGTCCCGGGCGGCGACGACTCGTAGGTGCTCGCCATCGTGGCGTCGCATCGCTGCGCGCCGCAGTCGGTGGGCATCTCGTCGACCCGCGTGTCGCAGTCGTCGTCCGAGCCGTTGCAGAGCTCGTCCGCCGTCGGATGGCGACCGATCTGAGAGTCGTCGCAGTCCGAGCCGAGGCACTGCGCCCCGCGCCCGTAGCCGTCCGCGTCGTCGTCGACGCAGCACGTTCGGCCCACCGGCACGCAGACGGGTGAGTCGAGCATCAGGCCACCGGCGAGATCGATCACGCACTCGAAGCCGCGCGGGCAGCTCGGGATCTCCTGATCGCAGATCTGGAGACACGCGCGCGCGCCGTCCGCCAGGCCGCCGCAGCGCGCGATGACTCCGCACTGGACGTCGGCGATGCATGGGTCGCAGAGGTCGACGCGATCGAGGTTCGCGTCCGGGCTCGTGTCGGTGTTCGCATCGCTCGGTCCGGCATCTCGGAGCAGCGAGGCGTCCACGTTGGCGTCGCCTCCCGCGCCGCCGTCCCGACGCACCATCTGGTCCCCGGATGCGCACGCCGAGAGCGTGAGCCCGGCCATCGCAACCCCCAAGACCGCCGCACCGACCGCGTTGGAAACGAGAAGACGGTACGTCATGGGCGCTCCGAGACGGCGCGTGTGCGCTGCGTCTGCGCCATTACAGCAGAACCCAGAACGCGCTTCAACAACGGCGATCGCACCCGAAGACCTGCCGGGAACGAACGCGTCGCCCCGGCGCGGGCGGTCGACGTTCGTCCTCCGTGAACGCCGCGCCGCTTCGCGGCAACGGTGTGGCACGCGATGAGGAGCCGATGATGCGAGCGCGATGTTTCACGACCTTCGTCCTGCTCGTGCTCGGCTGCGGGAGCCCCTCGGTCGCTGCGATGGATGGAGGAGCGACGGGCAGCGAGGACGCGGCCACGCCGAGCGCAGACTCCGGCCCGCCCATCGACGCCGGGATGATCGGTGCAGACGGCGGCCCGCTCCCCGACGCTGGCACGTCGCCCGAGCTCTGTACGGGCGGGCTCGACGAGGACGGGGACACCGCGATCGACTGTGTCGACCCGGACTGCTTCGGCTTCGCGGACTGCGTCGCGGCGGACGTGGCGCACATGGTCCCGGGTCTGACGCTCTGCGGGGATCTGATCGAGATCGACGAGGCCGCGTCCCGCGATGCGTGCACGATGATCGGCACGCCGATGCTCTCGATGGTCCCGGCCGACTGCGCGACCGGCTCGCTGACCGCGACCGCGCGCGTGTTCTGCGACGCCAGCGGCGCACCCGCCGCGCTCTGGATGGAGGAACGCCTCACCGCGCCCGAGACGCACGAGATGCTGAGCGCACGCCAGTTCCGGCAGACCTACTACGAGCGCGCGAGCGTCATCGACTGGGAGCGTCAGGCGAGCGGCGTCAGCGCGCGCGAGGGCGGCTCGGGCTTTCCCATCCACGAGACGCAGGCGAACGGCACGACCGGCGGCTCCACCTTCACCGTCGTCACCGTGCGCTCCGCGCTCGCCGGCGACGCGATCTCACGCCTTCTGGGCATGCAGTTCATCACGAGCCTCATCGATCTCGACTCGCCGATGTCGATGGACACGCGGAGCAGCGTCTACCTGGGAGGGCTCGCCCTGACCGTGCCCGCGCCGTGAGCGGATCCGTCGAAGGCGCTGCGCGGTGTATCGTGGGCACATGCGCACGCGACCCTCGCTCTCCCTCGCCTTCGGTCTCCTGACGATCGCCACGGGCTGTGCACCGGCCGCGTCGACCTGTGTCTCCGGGATGTCGGTGGTCTGTTCGTGCACCGATGGACGATCGGGAGCGCAGACGTGCCGCGTCGGCGCCTTCGGCCCGTGCGTGTGCTCCGACGTCGACGGCGGTACGATCGACGCTGCTGGGCCTATCCGCGACGCGGCCGGGATCGACGGGGCCGCGGTGGGTGATGCGCAGCTCGACGACGCGAGCGCGCCGCCGACGGACGCGGCTCCGGGCCCCGACGCGGGACCGCCGTCGATCGATCTCTCGACGGTGATCGTGCTGAACTCCCCGCCGGACGTCGCGACCTGGGACGAGACCGCGCGCATCACGCTCTTCGACATCGGACCGGACGGCGTGCACGTGGAGTTTCCGCAGAGAGACGGCCCCGGGAGCTGGCCGGACGTGCCGTTCAAGACGCCGGGAGAAGACGTCGAGTACACCCTCTGGATCGTGCTCGACGTGGGCGGCCAGTGGTACACGTCGGGCTGCATCACGTTCTATCGGGGGCTCGATCGGAGCGGCGGCCCTCCCTCCGGGTACGCGGCGAACTGGTACTACGACGCGATCCGCTGGGCGCCGATGACCGGGCACCAGCCCGCGGTGGGCGAGTGGGTCGGCTTCTTCGTCACCGCGGGCCGAGCGCGCAACATCACCGATCGCAGTGGCTCCTCGGTCTACGAGCGCTCCAACGTCGTCGTCATCCCGTTCCCGGACGACACCGGCGCCGTCTCCACGTACTGATCGCCCTCGGCGCGCTGCCTCCGCCTGCGGCTCCAGGGCTTTCTCGGGACCAGCGACGAAGAGTTCGACTGGGCGATGCGGATGAACTTCTTCCCTGCGCTGCGCGCGACGCGCGCGGCCGTGACGCGAATGATGACCCAGGGTGGTGGAGCCATCGTCAACATCGTGGACGTGACGGGCGCGAACTTCGTGATCGACGGAGGCCTGATCAAGACGATCTGATCGGACGCGTGCAGCGTCGCTCAGCGCTGCGACGCCCAGCGCGCGACGGCCTCGAGGTTCGCCTTGAGGACGCGCGACGCGGCCGCGTCGGCGCCCGACGTGAGCGCCTTCCACTTGAGGAACCCCACGTCGTCGCGCTTGGGCGCGCTCCCCAGCGCGTATCCGACGACGCCGGGTGCAGCGAGCCAGAGGCCGTGGCTGTAGTCGCTGCGGAAGCCCTCCTTGGCGGAGAGCGCGTCCGTCTCCGCGCGCAGGATGTCCCAGCCCGCGACCTCGAAGCCGCGGTGCGTGCCCATCCGCTGGATGACCAGCTCGTGATGCAGAGCGCCGAGCAGCGGCAGATCGATCTTCTGGTAGAAGCGCACCGACTCGGGCAGCGCATAGCGGGCGTCGGCGATCGCGCGGCACGCGGAGACGTGGTCGAGCCGTCCGACGTAGTGGTCCACGTCCATCACCGCGTCGATCACCTTGCCGGGGACGAGCCCGGGCATCGGCATGATCGCCACGCCCTCCTCGGTGGCGCGGCCACCGTGAGGCCAGTGATAGAACTGGAACGAGGAGGGCGAGCTCGGCGGCAGGTGCGTGAGGACGCGCTCGAGGAACGACTGAACTTCCATGGGGGCTCCGTGGGCGGGCGTTCGGGGAGTCGATGCCGAGCGAGGGTAGGCCGGGCAGGCCGAGCGAGGCGAGAGCCCCCTACGCGCCGCCGACCTCGACCTTGGACCAGTGCTCCTTCGAGTCGGAGTGCAGCGGCACCGTGAGGTCTTCCCGGTTCGCGCCGTCGGAGGTCACGCGCGTCACCGCGTGGCCGGGGCCGAGCCGTACGACCTCGATGTGATGCACGGTCTCGCCGTGACGATAGTGCAACGTGAAGCCGGGCCAGCTCGCCGGGATGCGCGGCGCGACGTGCAGCCGATCGACCTCGAGGCGGATGCCGAGGAGCGACTCGATCACGAGCCGGTACATCCAGCCGGCAGAGCCCGTGTACCAGGTCCAGCCACCACGACCTGCATGCTGCGGGTTCGTGTAGACGTCGGCCGCGACGACGTAGGGCTCGACCATGTAGGTCGCGATCGCGCTCCGATCGGCGCCATGGCGCACCGGATTGATCAGCCCGAACAGCTCCCAGGCCTTCTCGATCTCGCCTGCCGCCGCGAAGGCCATCGTCGCCCACACCGCCGCGTGCGTGTACTGGCCGCCGTTCTCGCGCACGCCTGGCACGTAGCCCTTCACGTAGCCCGGATCGAGCGACGACGTGTCGAAGGGAGGATCGAAGAGCTTGATGACGCCGAGGTTCCGATCGACGAGCCGCGCATCGACGGCGGCGAGGCCCGCGGCTGCACGCGCAGGATCACCGACGCCGGCGAGCACCGCCCAGCTCTGGGGCAAGGAGTCGATCTGACACTCGGGGTTGCTGGTCGAGCCGAGCGGCGTCCCGTCGTCGAAGTACGCGCGCCGGTACCACGCGCCGTCCCAGCCGTGCGTCTCGATGCTGCTCGCGAGCCTGGCCGCGTTCGCCACGCACGCGTCGGCGAAGGTCAGGTCACCGCGAGCGCGCGCGAGAGACGCGAACTGCACCAACACGTCGTGCAGGAAGAACGCGAGCCAGACGCTCTCGCCTCTTCCCTCGTCTCCGACGAGGTTCATGCCGTCGTTCCAGTCGCCGGTCCCCATCAGCGGAAGCCCGTGCTCGCCGAAGCGCAGCCCGTGCTCGATCGCCCGCACGCAGTGCGCGTAGAGCGTGGCGGTGTCGGCGGCGCGTGTCGGTAGGTCGTAGTAGCTGTCCTCGTCGGCGGTCACCGCGCGCCCCTCGATGAACTCGATCGCCTCGTCGAGCACGCCAGTGTCGCCTCGAGCGGCGACGTAGCGACACACGGCGTACGGAAGCCAGAGGTAGTCGTCCGAGATCCGCGTGCGCACGCCGCGGCCGAGCGGCGGATGCCACCAGTGCTGCACGTCACCCTGCGTGAACTGGTGCGACGCCGCGTGCACGATCTGTTCGCGGAGCAGAGCAGGCTCGGCGTGCACGAGCGCCATGGCGTCCTGGAGCTGATCGCGGAAGCCGAACGCGCCTCCGGACTGGTAGAAGCCACTGCGGCCCCACATCCGGCACGCGAGCACCTGGTACACGAGCCAGCCGTTCGCGAGGAAGTCGAGCGCCGGATCGGGCGTCTGCACGTTCACCGCGCCCAGCGTGTGGCTCCAGTGCGCCCACACGCTCTCGAGCGCCGTCTGCGCGCCGCCGACTCCGCGGAAACGCTCGACGATGTGCCGCGCGTCATCGAGATCGCGGCCCGATCCGAACATGAACGCGACCTCGCGCGTCTCGCCCTCTCTGAGGTCGATCGTCACCTGCATGCCCAGGCACGGATCGAGGCGAGCACCGACGCGGCCCGAGAGACGCGCGCGCGTCATGCACGCCGGCCGCGAGGGATGGCCGTTGCGACCGATGAGCTCGTGGCGGTCGCCGGTCACCGAGCGCGCCCGCTCGCTCGCATCGAGGAAGGTGACGCGTGGCGCGAACTCGCCCGCGTACGGGTTCCTCGCGAAGAGCGCACCCGTCCTCTGATCGATCTCGGTGAGGATGTGCGGGGCGTTGACCGCGCGCTGCGAGCCGAGCACGAGATCGAAGGTGAGCGTGATCGAGACGCGGCGTGCTCGCCCCGAGGTGTTCTGGAGCTTCAGCATCGAGAACTTCACGGGGGCATCGGTCGCGACGAACGTTCGAAGCTCGGACGCGATGCCGTCCTGCGTCGTCTCGAAGACCGTGTAGCCGAACCCGTGACGGGTCGTGTACGGCGCGGGCCCCGTGCACGGGAGCGGCGTGGGAGACCAGAAGGTCCCGTCGTCCTCGTCGCGCAGGTAGATGGCCTCGCCGCTCACGTCTGCGATCGGATCGTTGCCCCACGGCGTCAGGCGATACGTGTGGGCGTTCTCGCACCACGTGTACGCGCCGCCGCTCTCGCTCACGACGGTGCCGAAGTACGCGTTCGCCAGCACGTTGACCCAGGGCAACGGCGTCCGGTCCGCGATCGTCGTCGAGATCACGTACTCGCGGCCGTCCTTCGTGAACCCACCGCGACCGTTCCAGTGCACGAGATCGGTGCGCTCGACGGGCGAGCTCCCCGACTCGAGCCGTGCGCGCGCGGCTCGGCGCCGGTCGAACGGGAAGAGCACGTCTGCGACGCCGGAGGAGCCGCGTCCCCGATGGCTCGGGACGAAGGGGGGAGCGCTCGTCTCGCTCGCTACACGCCGCTCGATCTGCTCGGAGAGCGCGCCCGCCGCGCCCTCGACGATCACACGCGCGATGGTGCGCGTGAGGACGCTCTCGTCCTCGGACATCTGCTCGGCTCGCCTGACGAAGATCCCGCCGGGTCGATCCATCAGCGCTGCGTCCCCGCTCTTGGCGATGACGCTCGCGATCCGCTCGTGCAGGTCCTGGCGATAGCCGGAGGGGTCCTCGTTCCAGATCACGAGATCGACCACGAGCCCCTTGAGGCGCCAGAAGGTGTGCGCGGAGACCATCTGCCGGACGAGCTCGATGTGCGCACCATCGGCAACGCGCACGAGCACGATCGGGAGATCACCCGAGATCCCGTGGGCCCAGAGCCCGGACTGCCCGAGACGATTCCTCGAGATCACGCTCCGAGGCGCGCGCAGCGATGGGTTGGCGTAGATGATCTTCCCGGCGAGCCGCTCGTAGAGGACGATGTCGGCGGAGCTCGCCTCCAGCCTCCGCTGGACCACCTGGCTCTGCGTCCACGCGAGCTCGAGGACGCGGCCCGCGAGGTGCCGGTCGGTGTACTTCTCGATCAGCGTGACCGCGCCTTCGCGTGTCTCCGCGACGCCCGTGACGATGTGGATCTGGATCGACTCGTCCGGGCCGATCCGGACCGTGCGCCTGATCGCGACGACCGGATCGAGCACGGCGCCCTCGCCGTTGCCGAGCGACGTCTGGTGCATCGCCCTGGGATCGACCGCCGAGCGGCCGCGCCCGATGAACGCGGCTCGATCGGTCTCGTACGAGGCCTCGCCCACCTCGGTGCCGTGGACGGTCATGAGGTGCATCATCCAGGGGGGCGTCTCCCCTCCCGAGCGCGGCCGCCGCGTGCAGAGGATCGCGTTCTGCTCGCGAACGAGCTCGGTCGACACGAAGAGGTTCGAGAAGGCCCGGTGAGACGCGTCCGCCGCGGGCTGCGCGAGCACGACCTCCGCGTAGCTCGTCAGCTCGATCGTGCGGGACGTCTTGCCGAAGTTCGAGATGCTGATGCGTCTGAGCTCGATGTCGTCCTCGGGCGACACGCTGATCTCCACGTGCGTGTGGAGATCCTCGTCGCGGCGCCGGATCTCCGCGCGGCCCTGCGAGAAGATCGCCTCGTAGCTCGTCGCTTCGCGCAGCGTGGGCTGGTGCGCGGCGGACCAGAACAGGCCCGTCCCGACGTCCCGGAGGTAGACGAACGTTCCCCACGGGTCGCGCGTCGAGTCCTCGTGCCAGCGCGTCACCGCGAGGTCGCGCCATCGGCTGTAGCCGCCGCCCGCGTTCGTGACCGCGACGTGATAGCGACCGTTCGAGAGCAGGTGCACCTCCGGGAACGGCGTGTTCGGGGTGGTGATGATCCGCGCGTGGTGCTCTCCGACCGTCGACGTCTTGCGCTCGATCGGGAGCTCCGCGGGATGCGGGTGGATCGCCGGCGTCCGCGGCACGCGCTCCTGCAAGAGCAGTGTCGTCGCGCGCAGGCTCGGGTCGGCCTCGAAGCGTCGCTGCATCGGGCGGCCGAGCAGCTGGTAGGTGAGCGCCAGGAACGTCATGCCCTGGTGGTGCGCCATGTAGGAGCGCACCGTGACGCTGTCCTTGCCGGGCGGTAGGCGGGATGGGGTGTAGTCGATCGCCTCGAAGAAGCCGTGCTTGCCGAGCCGCCCATCGCGCGCGAGCACGTGCAGGTTCGCGCACGCCGCTTCCGGGTCGATCATGAGCGCGAGCGCGCACGCGTAGGGCGCGATCACGAGGTCCTCGGCGAGCCCGCGCTTGAACCCGAGGCCCGGCACGCCGAACGCTCGATACTGATAGTTGAGCTGTGCGTCGGTCTCGTTGAAGCCCGACTCCGACACGCCCCACGGCACGCCGTGCCCCTTGCCGTACTCGATCTGGCGCTCGACGACGGCGCCGTAGGTCGCGTCGAGCAGAGTGCCTTCGTACGAGGGCATCACGAGCAGCGGCATCAGATACTCGAACATCGAGCCGCTCCACGAGAGCAGCGTCGGGCGTCCGCCCGAGGTCGTGAGCGCGCGACCGAGGTTGAACCAGTGCGCCTGCGGCACCTTGCCCTGAGCGATCGCGAGATAGCTCGCGAGGCGCGCCTCGGAAGCGAGCAGATCGTAGAAGCTCGCGTCGAGCCGGTGGTCGACGATGTTGTAGCCGATGGCGAGCAGCTGCCGCCCGCGATCGTAGAGGAGCTCGTAGTCGAGATCGGCGAAGGCGCGGCACCGAGCGGCGAGCGCGCGTAGCTCTGCGCCGCGCCCCAGCTCGGCGAGCGTCGGAACGCCCGCCCTGCCCTCGCCTTCGGGATCGGGCACGAGCGCCAGCGTCGCCGCGCACTGGGCTTCGAGCGCGCCGATCCAGCGCGTCAGCTCGCTCGCGGGCCGTCCCTCGACCACGCGCGCGAGCGCTCCGACGGCAGCGACCAGGCGCGTCAGACGATCGCGCCAGTCGGCCACCGTCTCGGGGGGCGACGCGAGCAGTGCCCGCACGGCCAGGGCGTCCACCGTCGTCTCTTCTTCACGCGCAGCGTCGACGACGAGCACGAGCGTGTCGCTCATCCCCTTCAGGATCTCGGGCCGGAGGATCGCGTGCCCGCGGAGCTCCTCGAGGCCTGCCGCGAGCGTGAGCAGGTGGCCGGCGAGGTTCCCGCTGTCGACCGTCGACACGTACATCGGCCGGAGCGGCTCGAGCGTCCGCGTGTCGTACCAGTTGTAGAAGTGGCCGCGGTAGCGCTCCAGCCGGTCCATCGCGGCCAGCGTGCGCGTGGTCCGCGCGATCAGGACGTCCGCGCTCGCGAACCCGAAGTCGTAGGCCGCGAGGTTCGCGACGAGCGCCAGACCGATGTTGGTCGGCGACGTGCGATGCGCCACGCCCACCGGCGGATCTTCCTGCACGTTGTCGGGCGGCAGATCGTTGTCCTCGGCGCCGACGAACGTCTCGAAGAAGCCCCACGTACGCCGCGCGACGGTGCGCAGGAAGGCGACGTCGCTCGGCGAGACGCGTGAGGCGCGCGACACGAGCGGCCGGCTCACCCACCACACGAGCACCGGCGCAACGCCCCAGAGCAAGAGCACGGGCGCCGCGAGCCAGAGTCCATCGGGACGCGCAAACGCCAGGACGAGCGCGAGCGCCAGCGCGAACGCCGGCGAGATCGACATCGCGGCGAGCGTCCCCAGCAGCGTGGTGCGCGAGGCCCGCTGGGCGTCCGCGGCAGTGCGCCACTCGAGCAGGTGCCTGTGCGTGATCAGCAGGCGCAGCATCGCGCGCCCGATCGCGTTCAGGGCGAGAGCCGCATCGAAGGGTAGACATGCGAGTGCGAACGCGTCGCCCAGGACGCTCCGGCGGAACGCCTGCGCGATCGCGCCGAGGTGCTGAGCGCGCGGCACCTCGACCGGCCGGCGCGCTGCGCCCGAGAGCGCGGCGAGGAGGTTCGGGACGACGAGCGTCGCCAGCACGAGCGCGATCACGGGCTCCGCCAGCGACGGGAGCGCCCAGCCGAGAGCCAGCAACACGACGAGCGCAGTGGGGAGAACGCTTCGTCTGAGGTTGTCGAGGATCTTCCAGCGCGAGAGCAGCGAGATCGGATTGCGCGCTCTTCCTCGGAGGCTCGGAACGCTCCGCAACAGCCATCGCGCGATCTGCCAGTCGCCGCGGATCCATCGTGCGCGTCGGTTCGCGTCGACCGCGTACGCCGAGGGGAAGTCCTCGTAGAGGATCACGTCGCTCACGAGGCCAGAGCGCGCGTACGCGCCCTCGAGCAGATCGTGGCTGAGGATCCGGTTGTCCGGGAGCCGCCCAGCGAGCGCCTCGTGCACCGCATCGACGTCGTAGATCCCTTTGCCGACGAACGAGCCCTCGCCGAACACGTCCTAATACACGTCCGAGACCGCGCGCGTGTAGGGGTCGACGCCACAATCGCCGGCGCCGAGCCGCGCGAAGCGTGAGGCGTTCGCGCTGAGGAGCGTGATGCCGACGCGCGGCTGGAGGATCGCGTAGCCGTGGCAGACCCGTCCGCGCGCCCGATCGATCACCGGGCGGTTCAGCGGATGCGCCATCGTGCCGACCAGCTCGTGCGCTGCGTCGCGCGGGAGCTCGGTGTCGCTGTCGAGGACGATCACGTAGCGGACGCCCTCGAGTTGCTCGA
>JBBSAT010000053.1:0-31248 GCA_038252025.1 Polyangiales bacterium
ATTTAGCTCGGAAATGCTTGACTCCGTTCGGCTTTTCAGCCAGACCTTTTTAGACGCCGGACATGGAGCAACACGACGAGATCGAAACGAACGGCCCGGCCGATTCCGCAGCGCCTGCGGACTCGGGAGGCTCGAGTGTTTCGGAAACGGTGTCGTCGTCCGTGCCCCCTGCTTCCGCAGTCTCCGTCGTGCCGGCGGTCTCGTCTGCACCGGTCGCGGTCGCTGCGGCCGTGCCCGCCTCGATCGCTCGGCCGGTGGTCGCCCCGGCCGGCAAGGGCAAGGTTCCGAACAACGTTCGCCGTCACCGCATCGAGCGGATGATGTCGAAGGCTGAGCTCGCACGTCGCGCAAACCTGTCGGTGCTGACGATCGATCGCGTCGAAAAGGGTTTCGGGTGCCGCATGGATTCCAAGCGGAAGATCCTCGAGGCCTTGGGTTTGAGCCTCGCAGACCGCGTCCGCGTGTTCGGCGAGGAGGAGTGATGGCCTCCGATGTCCGACGGAAAGAACCTCGTAGGAGTCGACATCGGGTCGAGCTCGATCAAGGTCTGCGAGTTCAAGGAAGATAGGAAGGGCCGGCGCACCATGGTGCGCTTCGGCTACCACCCGCTTCCGTCGCAGACCATCGTCGATGGCCACATCATCAACTCCGGCGCCGTCGTCGAGGGGCTCGACAAGCTCTTCCACAAGCAGCGCTCGAAGGACGTCGCCCTCCGCGTGAGCGGCCACTCCGTGATCATCAAGAAGATCACGATGCCGATGATGACGGCGAACGAGCTGCGCGAGCAGATCCAGTGGGAGGCCGAGCAGCACATCCCCTTCGATCTCGCCGAGGTCGAGATGGACTGGCAGGTCGTCGGACGCCGCGAGGAACAGCGTCAGATGGACGTCCTTCTCGTGGCTGCGAAGAAGGAAGAGGTCAACGATCTCACCAACATCGCTCTCGAGGCGAAGCTGAAGCCGAAGGTCATCGATCTCGACGCGTTCACCGTCCAGAACGCCTTCGAGGCAGGCTACGGCGCCATCCCGATGAACCAGACGCTCGCGCTGCTCCACGTCGGGGCGTCGCTGACGACGCTGAACATCCTCTCGCAGGGCACGACCTCGTTCACGCGCGACATCGCGAACGGCGGGAACAACATCACCGAGGAGATCCAGCGGAACCTCGGGATCAGCGCCGAGGAGGCCGAGGCCTACAAGTGCGGCGGTGACGGGCGCGGCCTCGTCCCGCGCGAGGTGCCCGAGATCGTGGGCACCGTGGTCGAGCAGCTCGCAGGAGAGATCCAGCGCTCGCTCGACTTCTACCTCGCGACCAGCGGCGACAGCGAGGTCCACAAGGTCTACGTGTCGGGCGGTACCGCGAACATCCGTGCGCTCCTCGACGCCATCGAGCGACGCGCGCGGGTCTCGGTCGAGCTCCTCGATCCGATGCGCGTGGCCGCTCCCGATCCGAAGACGGTGGATCAGGGGCTCCTCGCGCAGCGGTCCGCGCAAGCGGTGGTCGCCGTGGGCCTGGCGCTGCGCAAGGACCGGGAGAAGGTCGAGTCATGATCACTACAACGAGTGCTCACGGCGCGGACGGCGTACGGGAGCACGCGAAGCGCGCGGACGGAAGCGGCAGCGCCGGGAGCCGATCATGATCCGGATCAACCTGCTCCCGTCGGCCCGGAAGCAAGCGCGCGCGTCGAGCGGAGGCGGCGACGGCAGCGCGACACCGTGGATCATCGCGTACGCGGCGGCGGCGTTCATCGCCATGCTCGCCTGCGCGCTGCTCTACCTGAACGGCTCGCGCGCGCGCGACGAGCAGCTCGCGCAGAACCAGGCGCTCCACGGTGAGATCGAGGTCCTCTCGCGGCAAGCCGCGAACATCGACGAGGTTCGCGCCCAGCTCGCGCAGAGCCAGGAGCTCGAAGCGGTCGTCGGCGAGCTGCAGCGTGCGCGCTTCGGGCCGACGCGCGTCATGATGGAGCTCTCGCGTATCCTGTCGATGAGCGGCGGTCCGACGATCGATCCCCAGCGGCTCGAGGAGCTCCGGCGCGGCAACCCCCTCGCCGGCTTCAACCCGGCCTGGGACACGCGCCGCCTCTGGCTCACCTCGTTCGTGGAGCAAGATCGCGTCGTCTCGATCCACGGCCTCGGCAAGACGAACGAGGACGTCGCCGAGTTCCTGCGTCGCCTCGCGCTCTCGGATGTCTTCACGGGCGTCACGCTCACGAAGACCGAGGCGGTCATCGACCCGACGTCTCACCTCGATCTCATCGCATTCGAGCTCTCCTGCAGCGTGCAGTACTGAGAAGGAGAGAGGAACACGATGGCACCGCCCGCACATGCTCCGAAGTCCGCTGCCCAGGCGCAGACGTTCACTGCACTTCCGCCGCCTGCGAAGGCCGGGATCTTGATCGGCCTCGTCGCGCTCATCTCGGCCATCTACTACTTCGCGCTCCACCAGCCGCTGGCCGACGAGATCCAGCAGTCGGTGCAGCAGCACGCGCAGCTCGAGACTGACATGCAGCACGCGCGCGAGCGGCAGCAGGAGTACATCGCCCTCCGTGAAGAGCTCGCGTCGCGCGAAGGCCTCGACCGCGCGAACCTGCGCGTGCTCCCGGAGGACGCCGAGATCGCGTCGTTCCTGCAGGATCTCAACCGCCTCGCCGAGACGAGCGGTCTCGCGATGCGCCTCGTCGAGCCGCGCCCGGAGGAGCCGGAGGCGCAGTACATCCGCCTGCCGGTCTCGCTGCACGTCGCGGGTCGGTACCACCAGCTCGCGCGCTTCATGTACAACGTGAGCCGGCTCGAGCGCGCGATCAGCCTCGAGGACATCAGCCTCCAGAACCCACACGTCTCGGGCGAGGACATCCTCATCGACGTCCAGGTCCTCGCGACGACGTTCCGGCGACCGACCGCCGCGGACGCCGCGCCGGCTTCATCGAGCACGGGAGGCTGAGCCGTGCAGAACGAACCCAAGCGCCAGAGCAGGCGCCTCACGGCTTCTCTCGCGCTGGTCCTCGCGCTGAGCGCCTGCGGTGACGACGCGATCACCGTCGGGTCGGCGACGGCGCCGACCGCGCCCATGCCCTCTGCGCCGCCCGCGCCACCGGATGGCGCCATGCTCGGCCAAGAGGAACCGGACGCCATCAGCCCGCTCAGCTATCGGGATGAGGACTTCGTCGAGGCCGAGACGAACCGTGATCCGTTCCGGGCCTACACGAGCATCTTCAGCGCGCATCCCGTGCGCGAGGCGGTCCAACGCGAGGTCATCATGGCCCGCACCGCCGTCGACGAGATGCGGCTGATCGCGATCGTCAGTGGCGTCGCCAACCCGAGCGCGATGCTCGTCGATCGAGACGGCACCGGGCACACGGTGCACCGCGGCGACTACGTCGGCCGCGCGGAGGTCGTGCAGACCGGCGGCTCCGAGAGCGTTCCGGTCACGCTCAACTGGCGCGTGGACCGGATTCGGCCCGGGGAGGTCGTGCTGACGCGCGAAGATCCCACGGCGCCGAACCGACCGCCGCTGACGCGCGTGATCACGCTGCACCAGCCCGGCGAAGACGGCTCGGCGCCTGCCGAAGGCGGCTGACCGAGGCCCACGCGCTCTCCGAGGGGCGAAGGCGTAGGGGAGCGTTCGCGTGCAGCGAGCCGATGCGTTCGTCCGTCGCGCGTCGCGTACGGCGCTGCGCCTCGCGCGCGTCGCCCGTTCGTTCGGGGACTGCCGTCGTGACGGCCTTTCCCTCACCGATTTTTTGGCTTCTGGATCTTGCCGCACGATGATCGCGTCATGAGAGCGCTCCTTCTTGCCTCTGCGATGCGCTCGGAGAGCACCATGCGACACGCGTTGAAGATCGGCTTCCTCAGCCTCACGGCCCTCTCGGGCGTGGGTCTGACCGGCCTCCCGGGGGCCGCATCTGCGCAGAGGGCGGATCTGGCGGCGCCGGAGTCCTCGGTGGAGTCGATCGGGGTCCACGGGACGGGGGGCCACGCGGACCTCACGATCCGCGGCGACTTCGACATCCCGAGCTACGAGATCCGCAGCCGTGACGAGGGTCGTATCCTGACGATCGACGTCGCCCACGCTGCGATGGCGGCCGAAGGGCTCTCGCTCGACGGGGAAGCCTCGCTCGTCGTTCGGAGCACGACCAGCGAGACGGCGCTGGGCGTCCGGCTCGAGATCGAGCTCAGCGAGCCCGTCGCCTATCGCGCCCGCGCTTCCAGCGGCCGCATCCAGATCCGGCTCGAGCGCATCGGCGACATGTCCGACGACGACAGCGTTCCCGTGACGGCTTCGGCACGCGACGTCGCCGCGGACGACGAGGCTACGGGCGCGGTCACCGTCGAGGGTGTGAGCGTCGAGCGGCGTGACGGTCGCGACCGCGTCGTCGTCTCGCTCAGCCGAGCTTCCGAATTTCACCTCGTCCCGGGGTCCGTCGGGCCCGCGCGGCTCGAGCTCGCCGGGGCGGAGATCGCCGACTCGGTCCGGCGCGACATCTCGGTGTCGGGCAGCGAGCACGTCATCCACGGCGTTCGCGTCCGCACGCGCGGCGACCGGACCATCATCGAGGTCGATCGCCCCGACGGCGCCGTCGGAACCGCGATCCGCGAGGGCAGCCGGATCGTCTGGCTCTTCGCTCCTGCGCCGGTTCGCGAGGAGGACGCGTCGCGACCGCGCACGCGCACGATCGCGCGCGAGGCAGACTACGTGGCCGAGGTCGATGCCGAGCTCGGCGAGTACGAGCTCGACTCGGACGAGGCCGCCGCCTTCCTGACGGACGTCCCGCTGCAGGTCGACGAGGCGCGCGGCCGCCGCCGCTATCGTGGGCGCCGCATCGATCTCGACTTCAACAACGCCGACATCCACAACATCCTCCGCCTCCTCGCCGAGGTCGGCGGCGTGAACATCGTCACGAGCGACGACGTGAGCGGAACGGTCACGATCCGCATGCGGAACGTGCCGTGGGATCAGGCGCTCGAGGTGATCCTCCAGGCGAAGGGCCTCGGGATGGTCCGGCGCGGCAACCTCATCCGCGTGGCCCCGCTCGAGACGCTCGAGAAGGAGCGCGAGCTCGCCATCGAGCGACGCAAGCAGCTCGAGACGCTCGAGCCGCTCGAGACGCGACTGGTCCCGGTCAGCTACGCGACCGCGACGGATCTCGAGCCGCGCGTGGAAGAGCTCCTCTCCGAGCGCGGAAGCGTGTCGGTGGACGAGCGGACGAACGTGCTCATCGTGCGCGACATCGCGGACACGCTCGACGACATCGAGGAGCTCATCCGCACGCTCGACACGCAGACGCCGCAGGTGCTCGTCGAGGCGCGCATCGTCGAGGCGACCAGTCAGTACGTCCGTGACGTCGGCATCCAGTGGGGCGGCGACGTCAGCATGAGCACGGCGACGGGCAACCCGACGGGGCTCATCTTCCCCGCGAACCTCGGCGTCATCGGAGGCAACTACGATCAGCAGACACCCACGGGCGGCCTCTCTCCTTTCCAGAGAACCATCTCGAGCCCGAACTTCGCAGTGAATCTTCCGGCGACCACCGGCACGGGCCAAGGCGGTGCCCTCGGCATCACGATGGGCGCGCTCGGAGGCGGCGTGAACCTCGCCGTGCGGCTGTCCGCAGCCGAGTCGAACGGCGTCGTCCGGATCATCTCGAGCCCACGCATCCTCACGCTCGACAACCACGAAGCGCACATCGCGCAGGGCACGTTGATCCCGTACTCGCAGATCAGCGCACAGGGTGTTCAGACGGCCTTCCAGGAGGCCAAGCTCGAGCTGCGCGTCCGGCCGCACGTGACGAGCGACGGCTCCGTCTCGATGCACGTGAAGGTCACGCGCGACGAGCCCGACTTCACACGGACCTCACCTCGCGGTGACCCGACCATCCTGAAGCGCGAGGCCGAGACCGATCTCCTCATCGAGGACGGTCACACGGCGGTCATCGGCGGCATCTACACGCGGAACACCGGCCGCACGGTCGATCAGATCCCGTTCTTCGGCGACATCCCCATCCTCGGCGTGCTCTTCCAGCGACGCCGCGTGCGAGACGAGCGGAACGAGCTCCTGATCTTCCTGACACCGCGGATCGTGAACCGATCCGAATCGATAACTCGCTAGCGGGGCGCACGCGGACGATGAAGGGCTTCCTCTGACGAGGAGGCCCTTTTCGTCTTCGACGTCTTCAGGGAAGAACGACTCGACCCGGCGGCAGCGTTCCCCCGGGCGCCTGCGCCTCGCTCGAGACCGAGACGCCGACACCAATGCCGATCGCGGCCCCCACGACGACGACGCCGATGAGGGTCCAGAGCCACCACTCTTCGGCGATCGATCCGCCGCCGGCGTTGCCGCCGCGGACGCCAGTCACGGGCAGGTGGAGCGGCGTGAGCGGGCTGCCCGCGCGAGTGACGAGACGACCGCTCACGTCACGCGCCTCCACGTAGAGCTCCAGCTCTTCGGAGTCGGGCATCGCCGGGATCGACACGACGAACTGGCCACCGCTGCCGGTGCCGTCGAGCGGCCGAAACGCGACGTCGTGGTCGCCGCGAACGTCGAGCACGATCGCCGTGACGACGGCGGAAGACGCGGCGATCCGTACCTCCGTCGCGCCATCGCGCCGGGCCGCGCGAGGAAGGTCGACGCGCAGATCGACGTCCGGATCGATCGCCGCATCGGACACGACGCGCGCGCGGACGGACTCGACGAGCGCTGCCACGCGCGGGGAGCCGCTGGGCTCGCGGACGACGAAGTAGGGATCGATCGCGAAGAGGCGCTCGAACGCTTGTCTCGCCGCGCTCTCTCGCTCGAGCACCACCTCGACGAAGCCGAGCGTCTCGAGAAGCTCGGCGCGGAAGGCATCGGGGAGCCCATCGATGCTCAGCGCGCGGGTCAGAGTCTGCTCGGCGACCTGGTACTCGAGGTCTGCGTACAGGCGCCGACCCTCGTCGAGCAGGTGCTGCGCATCCTCCGTCTGCGCGTGCGCGGGCGACGCGAGGAAGAGCAGCAAGGCGGCGAGCGCGAAGCGCATCATGGCTGCCACAACGTGATCCGTCCGCCTGGGCCCAGGATGGCGATCTCTCGGCTGCCCTCCGCGTCGAAGTCACCCACCGCGAGGTCCAGCGCGCCCGTCTGTGCGTCCGTCTGGGTGAGGGCGTGTCCAGTGAGCTCGAGGACGACGACGCGTCCCATCGCTCCGTCGAGCACGACGACGTCGTCGTGGCAGTCTCCCGTCACGTCGAGCGCCACGATCCGCGCCGCGCCGACGAGCGGGAAGGGTACCGGCGTGAGCCAGCCGGTCGGGCCTCGCTCGACGAGGTGAACGGCGACGTCGTCTGCGACGACGAGATCGAAGTCGCCGTCTCCGTCGAGGTCGCCAACGGCGAGAGGGCCTGTCAGTGTGGCGAGCTCGACGGGCATCATCGCCGTCACGTCGGCAAAGGCCCCTCCGACCGACGCGAACGAGATGAAGCCGGCCGGACCGGTGCCGGCGAGCTCGCTCGCGCCATCGCCGTTCGCGTCCCAGCTGATGAGGTGCTGGATGGGGCCCGGCGCAAGAAGCATGGAGACGGTGCCGTCGGGATGAAGGGACGCGAGCCCGCCGCTGCTCGCGACGAGCACCAGCGGCGGGCCGCGCGTCGCGCTCCGGCCGATCGCGACGTCGCTTGCGGAGCCGCCGCCGCCGCCGATCGGAGGAAAGGACTGTCCGGTCGACGAGCTGACGACGAGCGCGCCGCCCGGAGCCGCGGCGATCACGTCTGCGAGACAGTCCTGATCGAGATCTCCGGCGGTGGCCATCCAGCCTGCGGTGGTTCGCAGCTCGCTCTCCCGGTGGCTGCCGAGAGACACGTTCTCGGCGTCGAGAACGGCGAGGCTTCCGTCGGCGGCGATGGCGAGCAGCTCGTCCCGCCCGTCGCCGTCGTAGTCCACGGCCAGCATGCGCGGCGGGTCGCGAAGGGCGGCGAACGTTCCGCCGGGTCGTGTCCCGAAGCCCGCCGTGGGCCGCGGTCGGCATCGCGAGACGACGAGCGTCGCCTCGCCGGTGCCCGCGCTCTCGAGGCTCGTGAGGATCGTGCTGCCGCCGACGAACGAGCCGGCCTCGACCCCGCGGGCCGTGATGGTGACGCCACCGCTGTGCCCGGGGGCAGCGACGAACGTCAGGGACGCCGGCATCGGCAGGCTCTCGGCGTCGTACGGCATCGCGAAGGCGACGTCGCTCGCCGTCGCGCTCTCCGCGCGCGCCACCAGGCAGACGACGTCCGCTTCGGCGTCGAGCTCCACGGACACTCGAATGGCGTGCTCCGCGGCGCATCCGAGGAGAGCGCCGACCGAGAGCAGGCCGAGCACGGCGTTCCCGGACGGTCGGGGCGCAAGCGGGCGAGCAGGCGTGCGGGCGGGTGACACGACGGGCGGGAGAGCGAAACGACTCATGAGCAGCCTGATCGACCGCGCCACGTTCGCTTCATACCACGGTCGCCGCCTATACTGGGGCCCCATGCTTGGTCACGTCGGGTTCCTGAAGCGGATGGGCGTCGTCCTCGGCGCGCTCGCCGTGGCGCTCGCCCCGGGCTGCGGCGCGCGCAGCGGCGTCGACATCGAACACCACGACAGCCCACCGGGCCCGGTGCCGCACCCCGAGGTCTGCAACGGGCTCGACGACGATCTGGATGGCCTCGCGTCGGTGGGCGCTCTCGGGGACTCCGGCATCCGGGACGGCGGCATGGACGCGAGCCGCCCCGACGCGGGCTCACGCGACGGCGGGCCGGACGGCGGCCCGCGCGACGGCTCGGTCGACGCCGACGCAGGCGCGGGCGATCTCGATCTCTTCGTAGACGAGGACTTTCGCGACTCGATGGGCCGCTACATCACCGACGCGCACTGCGGCGGTTGCGGGCGCGCGTGTACGCCGTCTCGCCCTCACGAGCTGCGGGTGGCGTGTGGACTCGTCGAGGAGACGCCGACCTGCGTCGCGCTCGCGTGCGATGCGGGCTTCGTCCCGTCGAGCACCGGCCGATGCGTGCCGGCCTACGATCGGCTCTGTCTCTCGTGCGCGGACGACGGCGACTGCGGCGACTTCGACGCCGCGCGCTGCGTTCCGCTCGGCGGCGAGCTTCGCTGCTCCGTCTCGTGCGACATCGGCTGCCCCAGCGGGTACGTCTGCGAGAGCGACGCGTGCGTCCCGCCGTCGCGGAGCTGCACCTGCGAGGTCGGCGTCGACTTCACGCTGGCGTGCGCGCTGCACGATCCGGACGGCAACGTGTGCCCCGGGAGCGCCGTCTGCATGAGCGGCATGCTCTCCGAGTGCGTGGCGCCAGTCGAGGTCTGCGACGAGGTCGACCAGAACTGCGACGGAGTCATCGACGAGGGCTTCCGCGACGCGCGCGGGGCCTACATCCTCGACATCCACAACTGCGGCGAGTGTGGCGTCGACTGCACGATGAGCACCATCCCCGAGGGCGATCTGATCTGCGGCGGGGACCCGTTCGCGCCGACCTGCGTGCTCCACTGCGTCGACGCCGATGACGGCATCCAGCCCGGTGATCGCATCGACGGCGATCGCAACATCGCGACTGGCTGCGAGTGCACCGTGACCGCGCTCGACGACGTTCCGGGCCCGGTTCGAGCTTCCGGACCGATGCTCGACGTCAATTGCGACGGCGCGGACGGCAACGTGATCCAGAGCTTCTACGTCGCTCCCGACGGCGACGACGCGGCGGTCGGCTCGCCGACCAGGCCGCTTCGCACGATCACGACGGCGCTGCGGCGTGCCTCCGAGTCGCTCGCCATGGGTGCGCCGCGGCCGCACGTGTTCATCGCTTCCGGCACGTACACGGAGAGCATCGAGCTGCCGGACGGCGTGCTGGTGCACGGCGGCTATCGGCGTGACTTCCTCTCTCTCGATCCAGACGGATTCCGCGTCGAGATCCGTGCGCCCTCGGACACCACCGCGCCTGGAGGCGCCGCGATGACGGTGCGCGGCGCGGGCACGCGGGAGACCTCCATCGAGTGGGTCGCGCTTCGCGGGCTCGATGCGTCGGAGATGAGCGCGGCCACGTTCGGTGCCGTGCTGGTCGATCCCGGTCCTGCGCTCGCGCTGCGCGATCTCGAGGTGCGCGCGGGCGTCGCTGGGTCGGGCTCGTCGCGCGCGGAAGGTACCGCCGGTCGCGCGTTCACGAGCATGCCGACCGATGGCCAGCCGCCGCGCGGCGCGATCGAGGACTCCGCCCACCGCTGCGCGTCGATGACGGCCAACCTCGTGCGCGGAGGAGCGGGCGGCGCGAACGTGTGCGGCACGCTCGACACGAGCGGCGGCACGGGAGGCACGGCGACGTGCCCGACGATGTCGGTCTTCCAGGCCTCGGGCACGCCCGGCAATGCTTCCGGGGGCCTCGGCGGCGCCGGCGGTCAGGACTCGGAGGGACCGATCACGCGCGAGACAGGCACGTGCCCCGTGGCCGTGTGCTGCGGTCTCGCCGACTTCTCGGTGCCTACCGACTTCACGGGCCCGCAGCCGGGTCGACCTGGCCGTGATGGAGGCAACGGCATGCCGGGGCGCGCGTGCGCCGAGCCGTTCGGCGCGTTCGACGGCGACCGCTGGATCGGCGTCGCAGCGACGCGCGGCTCAGCCGGATCGGCAGGCTCTGGCGGCGGCGGCGGGGGCGCGGGCGGCGGCGCCGTGATGAACTGGTTCGACCGCGTGTGCGAGTTCGTCGACGGGCTCGGCGGCGGGGGCGGGGGCGGCGGCGCCGGTGGCTGCGGCGGCGACGGCGGCGATGGCGGGACGAGCGGCGCGCCCTCCGTCGCGATCCTCGTTCGCTACACGCGCGCGCCTTCGCGCGCTCCGGCGATCAGCGGCCTGCGCATCGCGCCCTCCGAAGGTGGACGCGGCGGCGACGGTGGCGCTGGCGGTGACGGCGGGCGTGGCGCGAACGGCGCCTTTGGTGGCTTCGTGCCGCGCGCGGATCGATCGACGCCCACGCTCGCGGGGCCCTTCCCGGGCGGTCGCGGCGGCGCGGGCGGCAACGGCGGCGCGGGCGCGGGCGGTGGCGGTGGCTGTGGCGGCGCGTCGGTCGGGATCTGGATCACCGGAGTGACCACCGAGCCGGCCGGGGTCGCCGCGTGGCGCTCGGGCAACACGTTCATGCTCGGGCGCGCGGGCACGGCGGGTCGCGGCGGCGGTGGCGCTGCGCGCGGGCCCGATGGCGCAGCGGGCGGCTCGGCCGATGTGGTGGTGCGATGAAGATCGAGCACGAGCTTCGCGCGGGCTTCGCGCTCTCTCTGTCCATCTCGATGGCGCTGCTCGGCGGCTGCTACGAGGCACACCTCTGCGGCCACGAGGAGGACTGCAACCTCCTCGACGACGACTGCGACGGTCTGGTGGACGAAGGCATCGTCTCGGACGACGGCATGTATCGACAGATCGAGAACTGTGGGACGTGCGGCATCGACTGCCGTCGCGAGTTCCCGACGGCCGACGAGGTCGCTTGCCTCGACGCGACCGAGGGGCCTGTCTGTCGCCTGATCTCGTGCCCCGAGGGAACGCATCTCGCGGGCGAGGGAGCGTGCGAGCCGGACGTCGTTTCGCTCTGTCTGCCGTGCACCGAGGACGTGGACTGCTCGATCCGCATGCCGGGCGCGCGATGCCTCTCGACGGCGAGCGGTGCGACGCGATGCGGCACGCCGTGCGGCCCGGACACAGCGTGCCCGCGGGGGTTCGAGTGCCTCGCCAGCACCGAGCCGGGCAGTGGGCAGTGCGTGCCCTCGAGCGGGCTCTGCGGCTGCAACGAAGGGACGATGGACGTCGAGCTCGCGTGCCTCCTCGAGAGCCCGACCGACGCGCATCGCTGCGCCGGCGTCCAGCGTTGCGGCGCGGACGGTCCGAGCGCGTGCGAGCCGGCGCTCGTCGAGACGTGCGACGCACAGGACGACGACTGCGACGGATCGATCGACGAGGACTTCCGCGACGACGCCGGGCGCTACGTCGCGCGCCTTCACTGCGGCGGCTGCGCGATGCCCTGCGTCGAGCCCAGGCCCAACATGCTCGCCGAGTGCCTGCCGAACGGGCCGGGCGTCCGCTGCGACATCGCGTGCCTCGACGGATTCGTCGACGTGAACCGGATCCTCGCGGACGGCTGTGAGTGCGAGCGCTGGGACGGAGTCGGACCGCCGCCGACCGTGGGCGGCGACGCGAACTGCGACGGCATCCCCGACGACACGAACGACTTCGTCTACGTCACGCAGATGGGGAGCGACACGAACCCGGGCACGCTCGCGCGCCCGATGCGCACCATCGAGGCGGCGATCGGTCGCGCGGCAGGCGAGGGCAAGGACGTGCTCGTCGCGCGCGGCATCTACCAGGGCCCCGTGCACGTCGGCGCGGGCGTGTCGGTCTTCGGCGGCTACAGCCCGGACTTTCGAGATCGCGATCTCGCGCTCTACCCGGTGCTCCTCGAGCGCGCCGATGATCCGGGCTTGCCCGCGCTGATCTGCGATCACATCACGACCGAGACGCACCTCGAAGGGCTCGAGGTCCAGGGCGGCGATGCGGCGGTGGAGGGCAACGGAAGCACAGCGGTGCTCTTCGTCGGCTGTGGCCCTCGCGTGATGCTGAGGGACGTCACGGTGGTCGCGGGTCGTGGTCTCGACGGGCTGCGCGGCGACGACTCGAGCACGAACCTGCTCGACTGGGGGCTCATGTCGCTCACGCAGCTCGACGGTGCGTCGGGCACGGACGGGCGCGACGGAACGCCCGACACAGCGTGCACACTGATCTCGGCGGGGACCGGCGGTCGACACTCGTGTCGCACGACCGACGTGGGCGGCGGCGACGGCGGCGGCGCGACCTGTCCCGGCGCGATCTGCACGAACGGGCGTCCTTGCGGTAACGCTGGGTGCACCGACTTCACCTCCGGAGGCGTCTGCGATCTCGCCGCAGCGCGTGCCGCCGCGACGCCGAACCCTGCGGCTGGAGCGGGGCGTGGTCCGCGCGCCGGGCTTGCGGGCGAACTCACTTACAACGCGCCGACCAACCGCGGCGTGTGCAACTTCTGCGACGACAACCCGACGCTTCCACGCGAAGGCGGCAGCGGCGACGACGGCGGCGAGGGCACCGACGGCGGCGGTGGCCTCGGCTGTCCGGGCGGCCCGACGATCGCGCCCGACGGACGCGTGACGGGCTCGGGCGGCGCGGACGGAACAGCGGGCTCGGACGGCGGCGGCGGCGGAGGCGGCACGGCGGGCGGCGGCTACGAGGTGATCGGCGGCACCGATGGAACGTGCGGCGATCGCGCGGGCGGAAGCGGCGGCGGCGGCGGAAGCGGCGGCTGCGGCGCGCCGGGCGCCGACGGCGGCAACGGCGGCGGCTACTCGATCGGCATCCTCGTCCGGCTCGACGCGGGCATGACCGCGGGCCCGACGTTCGAGCGCGTCCGGATCGTGACGGCGAGCGGCGGTCGCGGCGGTGACGGCGGCATCGGCGCGGACGGCGGCGCGGCCGGTATCGGTGCGGCAGGCGGCGTCGGTCGCTTCTGGTGCGCGCGTACGGGTGGTCGCGGCGGCGACGGCGGTCGCGGCGGGAGCGGCGGCGGCGGCGGTGGTGGCTGCGGTGGCGGAAGCCACGGCGTGTTGATCTCCGCGCCGAGCGGCGGCGACACCTATCGCGACATGTTGATCGCGACCTTGATGATCGAGAGCGCGGGCATCGGCGGCGACGGCGGCCGCGGCGGCTTCGCGCCAGGTCGCGCGGGCACGCCGGGCGGCGACGGCACGGCAGAGCCGGTGCTGCTGACGCGGTGATCGCCGATCGCGCTCGTCATCGTCGCCCATCATCTGGCTAGCGTGAGCACATCGGCGATCGCGCGGCCCGCGTCGCGCGCACAGTCTTCGGTGTGGCGCCAGAGCTCCTCGGGGCTCGCCTTCACGTAAGGCGCCATCTCTTCGCGGACCGAGGCCGCGTCGTCGATCACCCGGCCCGGCAGCTTTGCGAGACGCACGCCATGATCGTGGCGAGCCCGGCGGGTCACGTCACCCCGCTCTGGTGATATCGTCCGCCGTATGGGGAAGCTCGGACGCTATCAGCGAGGCGTCGTGATGGCGCTCGTCGGCGCGGGCGTGAGCGCGCTCGTGGTCGTCGGCCTGCTCACCGGCGCGTGCTCGGGCTCGCATCCGCGCGGCAACTGCTGGCGACCCGGCATCTGTTACTACACAGACTCGGACGGCGAGCCGCTGTACGCGTGCCCTCAGGGAGAGCGCTTCGAGGTGGCCCAGTGCCCGACGACACTTCGCGTCGGGGCGTGCGTGACGCCGCATCGGACCGTCTACCTGTACGCGCCCTTGCACGGGATCTTGCCGCCCGACTGCGAGGCCATCGCCGGCCCGGGCGCGACGTACTCGCACTGAGTGGAGACGAAGGAGCGCGCTGCGCTCAGAGCTTCCACCAGGAGGCGAGCCACTTGAGCGGGGCCTCCTCTGCGACGACGATCTCGTCGCTCGCCGCGATCTTCTCGAGCACGTCGTAGATGGTCCGGCGCGCCTCGGGGCGCGTGACGCTCTTGGCGGCGGCCTTGAGCAGGTCGAGCTTGTCGAGCTGTCCGCGGACGTCGAGCATCGCCTTCTGGAACCGCTCTTCTCCGAGCGCGCGCTCGACGAGCGCGACGTGCTGCCGCTCCGCCTCCGAGTAGTCGCCATCGGCGCGAACGACGATCCGCATGAACCCGACGAGCACCAGCGCCTCGTCGGAAGTGAGCTCGGAGAGTTCCATGGGGCGCACTCTACACCGCGCCGCGCGAGCGTTGGAATGCAACGCGCCGAGCGGCGAGCCGCTACGGGATTCGGGTTCCCGTCACTGCCATCGCACCTTCGGTGCAACCGAAGATGGCACCGATTCCGCCGAGGTTCGCCGTAAACGTACCCGTGAAGTGATCATCGTCCGTGAACATGCCTGCCAACGTGTAGGTCTCAGTCGTGCCGCCGCTCACCGATGCGCGGGCGGAGAACATCGGGCATACCGGAGCGGTCGCGTCCGTGAGATTGCCGAAGTGCGCATCGGGCGGGGTCACGACGAGCATGCCCCCGATGATGTCGAACGTTGCGGTCGACATGTCGTAGTGGACTTGATTTCCGCCCATCCCATCGCTGATGCAGTTGTTCATCGGCGCGGGCGTGATGGCGAAGTTGCCGGTGCAGCTAGGCCCGGTGACGGCGCACAGGGGATCCGAGTCACAACCTGTCTGCGCGCGATCGCAGACGACGGCGCACGCCCCTCGAGCTCCCGCCGCCGGGTCGCACGAGTCGGTACTGCATCGGTTACCGTCGTTGCAGACGCGGGCGCTGGGCGGGGACTGGCAGCCGAACTCCGGGTCGCAGGTCGGGTCGCCGTCGCAGAAGTTGTAGAATGGGACGCAGTCGGTCGCGGTGACGCAGCCGTGACGGACCTGGCAGCCGAGGGTCGCGTCACAGTGCTCGTCCACGCCCGTGCAGAGCGCGTCCATCACTGCGTGCCGGCACGCGTGATCGGCGCCGCAAGAGTCGAGGGTGCACGCGACGGAGTCGTCGCAGTCGGCGGCCGACGCGCAGGTGGTCGTCGAGCCCGGGACGCAGCCCATCGCCGCATCGCAGTGGTTCATCCCGGCGGTCGTGCACAGCGCGTCGAGCGCCATGTGCCCGCAGACGTTGCCCACGTCGCACGAGTCGATCGTGCAGGCGATCGCGTCGTCACACATCGCAGCCGTGTTGCAGAACATCGCGCTCGTGCAGCCCGTCCCGACCTGACAGTTCTGGCCTGCGGGACAGAGGGCATCGACGGGCATGTAGTTGCACATGCCCGACGCGTTGCAGGTGTCGATGGTGCAGGCCGCGCTGTCGTCACAATCCGCGTTCGACGTGCAGTGGAACGCTGCGTCGGACGTCATGGCTGCTCGAGGTGTCCCGCAGCCGACGATGACGCTGGCGAGCAACGCGGAGAGGAGCGCGAGCCGGCGGGATTCTCGTGTCATGTTCATCTCCGCAGTCCGGTTACGTCGGCGTTCATGTTGACGCAGATGCCGCACGAGCCACCGAAGCTCGCGCTCCAGTGCCCCGAGAACGCCTCGCGGCAGTCGGTGAAGTTCCCGGTCAGCGTGTACGTGCCGCAGCTGTCGGAGTAGCTCACGCTGAACGTGGAGCCTGTCGATGTCCCGCTCATCGCGACAGGGGACGAGTCGATCCGAAGACCCGTCACGGAGAGACTGGTGCCGGTCGCGGTCATCGTGATCGTCGAGATCGTGTACATGGTGATGCCACAGCCCTGGTTCTGCGAGGGTGCGAGCAGATACGTGCCCGTGAAGTCACCGGGCGCCACGAACGGCGTGCAAAGAGGACCGGCGTCGGTGAGCACGACGCCGCCGTCGCACGTCGTCATGTAGGCGCACGCCCCCGCGACCGGGTCACAGCTGTCGATCGTGCAGCTCTGGCCGTCGTCGCAGTTCCGGTCGGCGTCGTGTAAGCACATGTGGTCGAGGCAGCGCTCGGTGCCGTTGCAGAAGTCCATGTCGTCGCAGTCGCCATCGACGTTGCAGCCCGCCGAGCAGCCCATCGTGGTGCTGCAGTGCTCGCCGGCCGCGCACATCGCGTCCAGCGGCCGGTGGTCGCAGACGTTTCCGACGATGCACTGGTCGAACGTGCACGGGAAGGCGTCGTCGCAGTCCGCGTCCGTCGTGCACGAGATCGCGGGCGCGTCTTGACCGGTATCGCGCGGCGGGCCCACGTCCGGCCTCGACCCGGCGTCGGTCGCGGCGGGGGCCCGAGTGCAGCCGGCGGTCGCGAGGAGCGCGAGCGCGAAGGAGGAGACCAAGAAGAAGCGCATCGACCTCAAAGCGTACGCGCGCCGCGCCTCGCGGGTCAACGCAGTGGCAGGCGCACCTTGGCGGCGGTGGGCCCACACTGGGTGCGTCGCGGGCTACCGGCGCGTCACGAGCTGGCTCCTCGCGCGAAGCTCTGACGCGCGCGGCCTTCAAGCCTTCGCGATCGAGCGGGCGATGCGCTCGGCCTCGATCGCGATCTCGCGGAGCATCCCCGTGGGCGATACGTGGAACCCGCAGAAGTAGAGGCCCGGCAGCACCTCGGCTCCGCTCTTCGTCGGGACGCCGTCCGGAGAGCAGACCTCGTTCGCCTGTGCGAGAAAGTCGCGCAGAGCGGGCCGATAGCCGGTGCCGAGCACGACCGACGCGAACCTCTCCTCACGGCCGTCGCCGAAGACGACGCCCGACTCGGTGAACCGTTCCACGTTCGGGCGGACCTCGATCGCTCCCTTCCGGATGAGCGCTACCGTCCCGATGTCGAGCAACGGGATCCGTCCGTGCTTCTGGATCTGCACGTTCGGACCGTATCGAAGCTTCTTCAGACCGAGCTTGCGCACGTCACCGATGGTCGCTCGGATGAGCGGCCAAGCGAGGGCGTCCGAGACCTCCGGCGGGAGCGAGCTCATCGCGATCCCGACCCCGAGGATCGGCACGCCGAGCACATCGCGTGGGATGATGTTCACGCCGCCGCGGACCGCCATCGTCGGCCTCGCGCCTCGCTCGTGTAGATCGATCGCGATCTCGCAAGCGGAGTTGCCGAAGCCGACGACGAGCACGCGCTCTCCCCGGAAGGCGTCACCGCTGACGTACTCGGAGCTGTGCATGAGCGCGCCGCGGTAGTCGGCCTGACCGGGCCACGACGGAGCGTGGGGTACGCGGGTGTAGCCCGTGGCCACCACGACGTTCTTCGAGACGAGATCGGCGCCGTCGGTTGTCGTTCGCCAACCGCCTTCGGCGCGCTCGATGCGCCGAACGTTCTGACCGAAGCGCGGCTCGATGTGGAACTGCTTCGCATAGCCCTCGAGGTACCTCACGACGTCGAGCCGTGGCGGGTAGCTCTCGACGTCGGCGCCCCACTTCCGATGCGGCAGCTCCGACAGCGCCTTCGTCGTGTGCAAGTGGAGGCGTTCGTAGTGGTGACGCCATGCGCTCGCGACCTGGTCCTCCTTCTCGAGGACCACGTGCTCGACCCCCGCGCGTGACAGGCAGCACGCGGTCGCGAGACCCGATGCGCTCGCCCCCACGATCACCGTGTTCACGCTCTCGGACACCCAGGAGGGTACTGCGGCACAGCGCGGCCCGCCCGGGTAGGTGTGGCGCTTCGTGGAGCGCGGTCGGCGGGGCGCCGCGCGCTACGATGCGCACGGATGAAGGCTCTCGCTGGCTTCGTGTTCACGATCGCACTGCTCGGCGCGCTCTGGGGCGTGCTCGCGCTCGTCGCCGTGCTCGCCGGCGTCATGCCACCGCTGCCCGGCGCCGAGCCCGCGCCCGTGCCTGCGCCCGAAGACGAGGCTCTCGCGATCCTGGACGCGGCAGCTTCGCCGTCGGCCGTCGACGCGGCGGTCCCGCCCCCATCTCCGCTCCCACCGCCTCCGCTCGCGTCCGCTCCCGTCGAGCCGAGCCCGGCCGAGGCGCCTGTGGCCGAGGCTCCTCGCGCGATCGCGCCGACGGCACCCGAGGCCAGCCGCTATCGCATCGAAGGCCACCTCGCGATGGAGGGCCTCTCGGCCTTGTATCAGGGCGCGGTCTCGGGCGGCGACATCGTTCCTGGAGACGACCTCGAGCTCGCGGTCGGTTGCGCCGACCGAACCTCGATCGTCTCGTTCGACGCGTCGCTCACGCCGACGCGGATCGCGGTGATCGAGCACGCGCCGAGCGACGCCGCGAACATTGCGTTCCCTGGCCGTGCGCTCGTGACCGGTGAGGACGGTACGTTCATCTTGCCCGTCCACCACGAGAGCCCGCGCGGCGGCTCGCGCGGCGGCGGTCTCTTCGCGATCCAGGCGCGCCGGGGGCGCTTCACTGCGCGCCGAATGATGGCGGGCCCGATGCTCGCAGCTGCGCGGGCGGACCTCGACGGACGCGTTGGCGACGAGCTCGTCGTCCTCGATCGCCGGGAGCCGTGGGCTGAGCGCCCCGCCGTTGCGCACGTGCTGAGCGCGCGCGGCCGCGTCACGTCGGACGTGACGCTTGGGATCTATGCTGGCTCGATCGCGCTCGCAGATCTGAACGGCGACGGACGGCCCGACCTCGCGGCCACGCCGGACGGAGCGCTGCAGTTCGCGCTCGGCGAGCGCGGAGGCTTCGGCGACGTGCAGACCTCCGAGCAGCACGGTGAGTGGGCGATCATCGCGACCGACCTCGACGGCGATGGCCGCGCCGAGCTCGTGACGAGCGGACAGACCACCACGCTTCATCGCTTCGCGGACGGTGCGCTCGAGCACACCGTTCTTCCGCTGCCGTCGCAGGGCGGCGCGATCCAGGTCATCGCCGCGCTCGACATCGACGGCGACGGCCGCCAAGACCTCCTGGCCCGCTACGAAGAGCTCGTCGTCTTCGCGCAGACCGAGCCACTCCGCTTCGATCGCTCTTCGCTCGGGACCCCCCGGCCGCTCGATGCGTGCATCCTGGATCTCGACCACGACGCGCGGCTCGATCTCGTCTATCTCGTGCAGGAGGGCGAAGGGTGCGCGCTCGTCGTCGTCCCACACTTCGACCTTCGTCAGCGCGTGCCCGCGGCGGCGGCCGTCGAGATGATGGATGCGGCGAGCCTCTCTCGCGTCGTCCTGAGGTGACGGTGACCGACGAGCGGCGAGATGCGCTCCAGGGCTACTGCACGCTCAGCTTCGACGCGTCGAAGATCACGATCAGGTCGTACTTTCGTCGGAAGTGCTCGCGCACGAACGCCCGCCACTCGCGCACGGAGGCCTGCTGCGCGACCTCGACGCCCGGCCGTCCGAGCTGCTGTGCGTCAGCGTCTCTCAGCATTCCCTCTGCCGCTCGCGAGACCAGCAGCGTTCGTGATCGTGGCACGACGTTCGGGGGGGCCTCCCCCATGAGGTCACCGATCCGGCCGAGGACGACCGCGTAGCCGTTCCGGTTCGCCGGGCGGAGCACGCTCTTGGACTCGACGCTCTGGCTAGACGTCCCCTCTCCCCGTGTGAGGGACGTCGGACGCGCGGGAGCGTCCGCATTCGTCTCGGAAGAAGCCGAGCCTCCCGGCGCCGCGCTGCTCTCGATCGCCACCTCCAGTACCTGCTCACCCACGCCCCGCCCGCATCGGTCCGCGCGGCCGGAGCCTGCGCGTGGATACGTCCCCGTCGGGACGTGCGAGCACCTCGATCGCCAGCGAGGCGCTATGTTCTTCGCGTGCAGCCCAAGCCCCGCATCGGCGTCGTCTTCGTCTGTCTCGGCAACATCTGCCGTTCGCCCACCGCGGAGGCCGTGTTCGCTCGCGACGTCGCGGCGGCTGGGCTCGCGCACCTCTTCGAGACCGACAGCGCCGGGACGGGCGACTGGCACGCGGGCGAGCTCGCGCACCCGCCTACGCGAGCGCTCGCCGAGAGCCGTGGCGTGACCATCTCGCATCGCGCCCGGCAGATCCGCCCGACCGACTTCGAGCGCTTCGAGCACGTCATCGTCATGGATCGGCAGAACCTGAAGAACGTCCTCGCGCTCGCGAAGACCGACGCGCACCGCCAGCGAGTCCGCCTGTTCCGCGCTTTCGAGGCCGACGCCGAGCCCGAGGCCGAGGTCCCGGATCCGTACTACTCGGGCGAGTTCGACCGCGTGTTCGACATCTGCGAGGCCGCCTCCCGCGGGCTCCTCGCGCACCTGCGCAAGCATCACGATCTGTGAGCTGCGAGGAGGCCCTTCAGTGGCTCGAGCGGGAACGAGCTCCGCACGATGCCCCGCTTCACACCGAGCATGCTGCGCACCATCTGCGCGCGGACCGGCGGGAGGATCGCGCCGACGGGCATGAGCACGTCGCGAAGAAGCGAGAACAGGCGCTGGTCGCCCTGGAAGAACGGCGTCAGCCAGCGCGTGGCGAACTGATAGAAGCCGAGGTGCGCGCGGCGATCGCGATCGTAGCGCGCGAGCGCCAGCGCGACGGTCGGCTCTCCGGCGACGCAATCGCCGAGCACCATCGCGTCGTAGAGCGCGAGGTTCGCGCCCTGCCCGAGCTGCGGGCTCATCGCGTGCGCGGCATCGCCGAGGTAGACGCAGCCGTGCCCAGTGAAGCGCGGCATGACGACGTCGCGGTAGCGCGCGAAGAGCAGATCGGTGGGCTTGTCGATCGCGTCGAGGACGAAGCCGCTGCGCGGGTCGTAGCTGCGCACCTCGCCCTTCCACTTCTCGAGGTCGTCAGCGTGGAACGCGTCGATGCGATCGGCGCGAAGGCTCCAGTAGAGGCTGACGGTGGGCGTCGGATCGTCCGGGCCGCGGCCGGTGGGCAGGAAGCCGAGCATCACCTCGTTCTGCCGGACCACCTGGTAGAGCATCCCTCGGTAGATCTGGGTCGGGTCGCCAGCCAGCGTCCAGAGCGCTCCCCACGCGTACGGCACGACGCGGCGGCGCAGCGGGCGGTCGTTCTCGAGGCTCGACGCTGCCCCGTTCGCGACGACGATCAGGTCGAACGGACCGTGCAGCTCGCCGCGCGCGTCGCGCACGCGACGCTTCTCCCCTTCCGTGACGAGGGCGAGGATCTCGTGCCCGAGCCTGAGCGTCACGTTCGGCTCGCGCTTCACAGCCTCGAGCAGCGTGGTGAAGAGCGTGCCGCGGTGGAGCCCGAGGCCGTAGAGCGACGCGTCGACCATCGCGTACTCGAGATCGACGATCGTGCGCTTCGACGTCGTCTCGCAGCGAAGGCGATCGAGCCGCGCGCCGTGCTCGAGGATGGGAGCGAGGAGCGAGAGGCGCGCCAGGACGGACTGCCCCGTGGGCTGGAGCACGATCCCCGCGCCGATCGAGCTCGGAGCGAGCACCTCCTCGAACAGCGTCACGCGGTGGCCCTGACGCGCGAGGAAGAGCGCTGCCGTCGAGCCGGCGGTGCCCGTCCCGATGATCCCCACCTCGAGCGGCTTCTCCACGCGCGCATCGTACACGGGCTGATCGTCGCGCCCCTGCTCGCGGCGATCCTGCTCGCCGCGTGCGGCGCGGGCGCCGAGCATCGCGCGCCGCGCGGACCGACGCCGCCGGGGATGATCCCGGTGCCGGGCGGCCTCACGCACTTCGGCGGCGAGGATCCCGTGCGCGAGCCGACCTACGCCGCCGAGGTCATGCCGTTCTTTCTCGATCGCGCGCCGGTCCGCGTGGGCGAGCTCGCGGCGTTCGTGACGAGCCATGGCTTCGTCACGCACGCCGAGACGCTCGGGGAGGGCGCCGTGATGGACCTCGCGAGCGGCGAGTGGACCATCGCTCGCGGCGCCAGCTACGCACGCCCGCTCGGCGCGTCCGGGCCCGTCGCGCCTCCTGATCATCCTGCGACGCAGCTGGCCTATGTCGATGCGGTCGCCTATTGCGCGTCGCGCGACGCGCGCCTTCCGACCGAGCGCGAGTGGGAGCACGCGGCGCGAAACGCGCGTGACGATCGACACCGCTATCCGTGGGGCGACAGCGTGGACGGCGCGCCGCGCGCGAACGTCTGGCAAGGCAGCTTCCCCGAGGCGAACACGCTCGCCGATGGCTTCCTCTTCACCTCGCCCGTCGGCGCGTTCCCGGCGACACCGCTCGGCTTCGTGGATCTCGTCGGCAACGTCTGGCAGTGGACCTCCAGCGCGTTCGATCCAGACGGCGGCAGCCTGCCCACCCAGCGAGCGATCCGCGGCGGCTCGTTCCTCTGCGACGACCGGGTCTGCCACGGCGCCCGCGTCGGCGCGCGTCAGTCGGCGCGCGAGGACGAGACCTTCTTCCACCTCGGCTTCCGCTGCGCTCGCGACGAGGCGCACTGAAGCTCTGACCAAATACTTTCGTCAGATCCCTTCGACTGAGAGGAATTCCCAGCGCTTCACGCTGGGAAAGGACAAGGCGCGAGCATTGTTGGTCACGCCTTGAGCGCACGGTGGATCAGCGAGCGCTCGCGTGCCGATCGCGCTAGTCCTGCTGACCCGAATCACCTCAGGAGCGCTCCATGTCCGTCGTCCTCTATCATCATCCCTACTCTCGTGCGGCCACCGTCGTCTGGATGCTCGAAGAGGTCGGCATCGAGTACGAGCTCCGCTTCGTCGACTTCGCGAAGAACGAGCACAAGAGCCCGGAGCTCCTGGCGCTCAACCCGATGGGCAAGCTTCCGATCCTCACCGATGGTGCGGCCGTGGTGACCGAGGTCGCTGCGATCGGGCTCTACCTCGCGGACCGCCACGCGCCCGGCCGCCTCGCGCCCGCGCTCGACGATCCGGCACGCGCCGCGTACCTGCGCTGGTCTCTCTTCGCGCCCTCGGTGATCGAGCCGGGCTCGATGGCGAAGGCGGGAGGCTGGAGCGTGAAGGCGAGCCAGGCGGGCTGGGGCACTCACGACGCGATGCTCGACGCGATGGAAGCAGCGCTGAAGACGCCGCCGTTCTTGCTCGGCGAGACCTTCTCGATGGCCGACGTCATCTTCGGCGGAACGGTGGCCTTCATGCTCCGCTTCGGGATGCTGGAGAAGCGCCCGAGCTTCACTGCGTACGCCGAGCGCCTCGCCGCTCGTCCTGCGCTGCAGCGGGCGGATGCGATCAACGCGCGCGTACGAGCCGAGCACGCGCTAGCCTGAATTGGACCAGGCCACGCACGATGGCTCGCGGAGCGAGCGGAGTCGCGTCAGCCGAGGAAGGTGACGTTCTTCTCGAGCGGCTCGCGCGTCGTGACGCACTGGTTCGCCACTGCCTGCGGATCGGGCTTGCCGAGGCCGAGCCCGAAGAGGATCTGCACGCCGTCCTCGATCCCGAGGAGCGGGCGCAACACGCCCGGATAGAGCGAGAGGCTGGCCTGCGCGCAGGTCGCGTAGCCCTCTTGCTCCGCGAGCAACATCACGGTCTCGAGCCAGCAGCCCACGTCGAGCGCGCCCCAGATCGCGAAGCGCCGATCGATGCCGATGATCGCGACGTGCGGCGCGTCGAACGCCACGAAGTTTCGCATCCAGGCGGCGTGCCGTCCGGGGCCGTCGTCGCGCTTGACTCCCATCGCCTCGTAGAGCGCCTTGCCGCACGCGCGACGGTGCGTCGCGTACGGCTCCGGATAGTCGGCAGGGAAAGCCACGTCGGGCGAGGGCATCTCCGATCCCGCAGCCTCGACGAGTCTGTTCTTGAGCTGGGCCGCGACGTCGCCGGAGGCGACCCACACGCGCCACGGCTGGATGTTGCACCACGAAGGCGCCCGCTGCGCGCGCTCGAAGATCCGACGCAGCGTCTCGGGCGGGATCGGCTCGGGGAGGAACGCGCGGATGCTGCGGCGGGAGGCGACGGCTTCGTGGACCTGCATGCCGAGCGTTTCCCGCGCTCGGGCCGATCGCGCAAGCCCCGCGACTACTCGCAGCCGATGCCGTGGTTCGAGGGGACCACCAGGTCCACGTCGAGCTCGAGGAGGTGGGTCACGCGATCGCCGCGCATCGTGACGTGCGCCCGGAAGCGCTGCGGCACGTCGGTGCGAGGGATCAATTCGTTGGCGAGCAGGATGCGGAAGGTGACGCGCGTGCCGGGCCGCACCTGGTCGTAGCGGTCGCCGCGATCGATCGCGCCGTCGGTCGGCGTCGCGCCCGACGTGACGATGCCGCGCACGAACTGGGTGACGTCGACCGCGTCGCGCGGGTCGTCGGTCACGATCACGTCGACGTCGATCGGCACCTCTTCGACGAGCGTGCGAACGGCCTCGATCACGCTGCTGTCGAGACCGGTGCCGCTCGAGCCGATGTCGAAGACCAGCGGCGTCCCGTCCGCCGTCACCGCGCCCGTGTCGCGCGCCAGGGCTCGCACGTGCCTCAGCCCGTCGCCTTCGCCGGGATCGCCGCTGTAGATGCCGAGCACCTTCGCGCCGATCTCGCGAAGCGCGCCGACGGTCTCGTCGTAGGTGTGCGGCGCGGGCGTGATGCTCTCGTACGGGTTCGCGCCGCCCGGACCGTTGTGCGTCTCGGCGTCCGTGAAGAGCAGGATGATGCGCGCGCCGTTCGGGCCGAAGCACGGATAGCCGACGGCGTCCGACAGCCCGGGGCAGCTGCTGTTGGGCACCAAGCGCCGGATGCCCTGGCCCGTCGCCGTGATGAAGAGCGCCTCGACGTAGGCTTCGGGGGGATCGCCTCCCATCTGCAACACGAGCGAGCCCGTCGCAGCCTCGACCTGGCCGATGTCGGCTGTGCTCGCCCTCAAGAGCGCGAACACCTCGTCTCCGGGGCTTCCGTAGCCGTTCTCCGGGTAGTCGGCGAAGTGGCCCACGCTGAAGCGCACGTCGGGGATCTGATCTGCGATGCCCGGCACGATGGTGTCGACGATGCGCGCCTGGATCGTCGCGATCTCGCCGCCCATGCTCCCCGTGACGTCCACGAGGAAGAAGACCTCGGCGCTCTCGATCCGCGCGACGAACTCGACCGGCAGCTCGGTGGGCGGCTCGCCCGGGGGCAGCTCGATGCACACGTCGGGCGGCGTCCACGCATCGATCGACGGCGCGTCGCGTGAAGCATCGCGCGGGCTCGCATCCGGCCCGGCGTCGAAGCTCGCATCCTCCCGGTCCTCGGGGACCCGGAGACCGGTCTTCGCGCCGCAGCCGCAACACGCGATCGCGAGGGCCACGCAGAGACCTCGTGAGGCCGTCACGGGCAGCCCATGCCGTCGTCGCCAGGGATCACGATGAGGATGTCCTCGGTGTGGATGCGGCTCCGGCGAGACTCGCGGAAGACGACGTGCGCGGGAACCTCGCGGCGCAGAGGCGAGGGCGGCAGTGCGCTCGCGTCGACGTCGATCTCGAACGTGAGACGCGTTCCGGGGCGCACGCCCGTGAACTGGTCCGCCGACATGGAGGTGGCGCCGCTCGGCGGATCGGCCGAGACCGCTCGCACCGCACGGACCAGCGTCCGCGCGTCGATCGCGTCTCCGGGAACGTCTTCCACCGCAGCGCTCACGTCGAGCGGGACACCGTCGGCCAGACGCTCGACGGCCGAGACGATCTCGCCGCCGATGCGATCACCCGCGCTGCCGATGTCGAACGCGAGCGGCGCGCCCGAGCCATCGAGGGATCCGAGATCGCGCGCGAGCGCGCTCAGGTGCGGCAGCGGGGAGGGGCGGCCTTCATCGCTCGCGCCGAGGCCGATGAGCGTCACGTCGATCCCTCGGAGCGCTTCGACCGTCTCGAGATACGTGTGCGGGCTCGGTGAGACGACGGTGTAGTTCGCGATCGGCGGGACACCTGGCGGTCCGTTGTGCATGGGCGCATCGGTCACCAGCATGATCACGCGGAACGCGTCGCTCCGAAAGCAGGCCGCCCCGACGCCGCCGCCCGGGCAGCCGAACGCTGCCTCGACGAAAGGCGGAAGCCCGCGGCCCGTCGCGACCTGGAAGAGTGCCTCGATGTCCGCCTCCGGGTCGTCGAAATTGCCCCACGTGGGCACGGCCTCGAGCGCGAGCTCGATGCGGCTGACGTCCGTCGTGATCGGGCTCCGCAGCTCGTAGGGGTGGACGCCCGAGTCGGGCCGCGCGTGCGGCAGCACGGGGAACTCGCCGAGGAAGGCGATGCCGAACGCAGCGTCGGGGATGGCGCTGACGATTCCGGGAACGACCGTGTCGCGAAGGCGCGAGCGCACCGTGTTGATCTCGTCGCGCATGCTCGCGGAAGCATCGATGACGAACATCACGTCCACGACCTGGAGGAACGCGGGGATCGTGAACTCGGCGGAGACGGGCCCGCCCATCGGCGGCACCTCGATGCACAAGGGTGGAACGCCGGCGTCTTGCCCAGCGTCGTTGCCCCCGTCCTGACCCGCGTCGAGGTTGGCATCCGGCACGTCGAGCCCGGTGCGCGCGCCGCAGCCGAGGGTCATCGCTGCCGCCAGCGCGTAGGACGCGAGAGCTCTTTCCCATCGCGGGGGCTTCACCGCTCGCATCCGGAGCCGTCGGCGCCCGGCACCACGATGTCGATCAGCCGCGATGCGATGCGGGTCCGACCGTCTCCCCGGAACACGATCTCCAGCATGAAGTGCTGGGGCCCGACCCCGGGCGCGACGATGTCGTTCCGGAGCCTCAGCTGAAAGACCACGCGCGTTCCCGTGCGCACCTGGCGGAAGACGCCGGCCGCGACGTCGATCGATCCGATGCCGGACATGGGCTCGGCGCGAAGCGGGATGACGCTATCGACGAAGGCGCGCGGGTCGACGCCATCGCGTGGATCCGGATCGACCAGCAGCGTGTCGATGTCGAACTCGATGACCGAGGCGAGCGTTCGGATCGAGTCGATCACGCCCGCGGTGAGCCCTGCGCCGTTGCTTCCGATGTCGAAGACGATCGGCGTGCCGGAGTCGATCGCGCCGGTATCGCTCGCGACCCGGTTCATCTCGCTCCGCGCCGCGGCGCTGGTCCCGGAGAAGAGACCGATGACGCGGATGCCGCGGTCCGTCAGCGCCGTGCGCGTCTCGGCGTAGGTGTGCGGTGTGGGCCTCGGCGAGCAGGCGCCGCCGGGGCCGTAGTCGTTGCGACCGCCGCCTGGCCCGTTGTGGAACTCGTCGTCGGTGAAGAGGAGGATCACGGGGAGCGCGTCGTCGCGGAAGCACGGGTAGCCGAAGCCGCCGCGCGGGCAGCCGAAGCTCGCCGGCACGTAGCTACCGAGGCCCTGGCCAGTCGCGGTCTGGAAGAGCGCCTCGACCTGGGACTCCGGCGGGTCGCCGCCGTTGGTCGTCATCAGATCGTTCACCGCCGCCTGGACCCGAGCGAGATCGTCGGTGACGGGCAGCGCGAGCCGGAACGGCGAGTCTTCGCCAGCGACGCCGCAGCCGGTCTCGGGGAAGTCGGCGAACGTGGCCACGCCGATCTGCGAGTCCGGGATCGCGCTCTGGATGCCGGGCGCGATCTGGTCGCGCAGGTCGGCTTGGATGCGATCGATCTCCTGATCCATCGATCCGGTGATGTCGATCAGGAACACGACGTCTGCGCGCCCGACCTGCACCTCGGTGTCGAGCGGGAGGTCGAGCGGACCACCGTCTGGGTCGAGGACGAAGCACGGGATGTCGGCGTCGACGCCCGCGTCGCGCATCGGAGGAGCATCGACGCCGGCGTCGAGCCCGGAGTCGCGTGACGCGTCCGGTACGTAGAGACCCGTCTTCGCGCCGCATCCCGGCAAGCACAACAACACGACTGCCGAGAGTGCTGCGCCGAGGAAGCTCCGGTAGGCGCGCATGCAAGGACGTTCTAGCCCACTCGCTCGAAAGTGCGATGGCAAAGGCGGCCTGGACGACCCGTGCGGGCTAGCCGAACGTGGTGCGGCCTGACAGGACGGCGAGGCCCAGTGCTCCTTCGACGTCGAGGACGCGGACGCCGACGACGCCTTCACGGCGCAAGGCGTCGCAGGCGCTCGTCAGCTCGACCTGACCGAGCCGGCGCGCGCGGGCCGAGATGCGTCCGACGAGCCCCCGGCCGCCTTCCCGCCTCAGCGGCAGGACGACCACGACTGGAACGCCTCCAGGAGCGTCCGCGACCAGCGCGGGCAACGTGGCCGCGAGGCTCTTCTCGTCGACGATCGCGAGCCGCCCGTCCATCCCTGCCTCATCCTCGACCGTGGACGGCGGAAGGGTCACCGCGATGGTGGCCGCACGGACCACGCGGACCCTTCGGGCGCTCTCCCCGAGCGCTCGTGAGACGGCGAGGTCGACGGTCTTCTCGCTCCGGCGGGCCACCTCAGACGGGGTTTCCCTCGACGGGCGCCGGCGGCCGGAAGCTCGCGCGACGCAGGATCTCGACCTTGCGCACCTGCCGCTTGTCGGCGTCCTTCACGATGAAGTCGAGGCCGTCGAGGCTCACCGTCTCGCCGATCTCGGGCACCTTGCCAGCGAGGTCGACGACCAGCCCACCGAGCGAGTCGAACCCGCCTTCGTGTGCCTTGTCGAGCGAGAGGTCGAGAAGCTCGCCGAGGTCGTGGATCGACACGCGCGCGTCCGCGGCCCAGCGGCCGGGCTCGACCTCCGTGACGAGGCTCTCCTCCGCGTCGTGCTCGTCCTGGATCTCGCCCACGATCTCCTCGAGGATGTCCTCGAGCGTCACGACGCCGCTCGTGCCTCCGAACTCGTCCACGACGACTGCGAGGTGCTGCCGCCGCGCCTGCATCTCTCGCAGCAGTGCGCTGATCTTCTGGGTCTCGGCGACGAACAGGATCTTCGTGCGGACGAGCTTCGCCAGCGTCGTCTCCTCGGCGGTGCGCACCGCGAGGAAGAGGTCCTTCGTGTAGAGAATCCCCTCGATCTTGTCGATCTTGTCCCGGTACACGGGATAGCGGCTGTGACCCTCTTCCATGACCCGGCGAACGACCTCGTCGATCGGCGTGTCCATCGCGATGGCGACCATCCTCGTGCGCGGCACCATGACCTCGCGCGCGATCGTGTCCTTGAACTCGAGGACGTTGAGCAGAAGCTCGGCGTGCTCGAGCGTGCCCTCCTCGTCCCGCTTCTCGATGATGTGCTCGACCTCGCGCTCGGCGATGTGCGTGGGCACCACCACCTCGCCCTCGGGAAAGATGCGTGAGGCCAGGCGCGACACGAGAGCGATAGGCCACGCGAAGGGCGCCAGCAGGAGCTCCAGCGGATAGCAGGCCCGGAGCAACGGCATCGCGATCTGGTTGGCGCGCGAGCGGGCGAGCGTCTGCGCGACCTCGGCGAGGATCGAGTACCCGAGGGCCGCGCCGAAGACCGCGGCGAGGACCATCGCGTCGTTCGACACGCGCGCGGCGAGGTGCGCCGTGAAGGCCGAGACGCCTGCCACCGAGAGGACGCGCCCCGCCAGGATTCGAGCGCGCACCGTCGCGCGCTCGTCCAGGAGCCGCCCGGCCGTCTTGCCGTCAGGGCCCCCTTCGTCCCGCAGCGCGAGCAATCGCTCGTGCGGCACCTCGCTCAGCGCCGCGGTGAGACCCGAGAGCAGCGCTCCCGTGGAGGTCGCGACCACGATCGCGAGGACCTCGATCCAGGGTCCCCCGAAGGACCCCGCCGGCACCTGGAGCAAGAGTAGTGGAGGGGCTGGCACGTTCGAATCGAGCGATCGAGCCTAGCGACCTGCGCCCTGGCCCGCAAGGTGGGTACTGGGATGGCCTACTTTGGCGTACACGGCCGGCGAGGGAACCTCACTCGATGGTGATCGAGTAGTCGTTCGTCGCGCCGCCGTACCCGAAGACGCGCACGTAGAACGTGCCCGCCGCGCGAACCCGCTCCTCGTCCGTGGTGCCGGCGCTCGTGGCGAGGACCGCGCCGCTCGCCGAGACCGCTTCGACGTCCAGGTCGCCGTTCGCGTGGTGGAACCGCACCACGACCGTCGCGCCCGCGCTGCCCGCCTCGACGCGGTAGTAGTCGGTGTCGTTCGCGCAGATTCGACCCTCGGTCGCCGCACCCGCCGCAAGCGGCCCCGCGCTCGAGACCGCACCGTCGTCGCCGCCCGCGTCGCACTCGGCCGGGCTCCCGCCGGAGAGCGTACAGAAGCCGGCGACCGACGCCGCTCGCGCGCCGACCGTGTCGCCGTGCGCGTCACGCCCGCTGCAGGTCTCGTCCTCGCTCCAGGAGCGCCACTCCGAGGCGCGACCGATGGACGCCGCGTAGGCGCGCCAGCGCGCGTAGCCGTCTCCGCCTGCGTCTCGGTCGGCCGTCTCCGCGCGGAACGCCGTCGGCGCAGCGCACGTCCCGGCCGCGGCGGCCGTCGCCTGCTCGTCGTGCGCGTACGCGACGATGATCTCTTCCATCGCAGCCGTCGTGCTGTTCCAGCAGCAGGTCCTCGAGCGCGTGTACTCGAGCTCCGCGAAGACGTAGTCCTCGAGCGTGCGGTACTGGCGATCGACCGAGCCGCGGTCCTGGCCGAAGAAGTCGCTCATGACGGCGTAGAGGTCCGCCATCGCGTCCTCGCGCTGTGTGCGCGCCGAGCAGCTCGCCGGGTACATCGCGAGGTGAAGGCGCGCGTTCGTCAGGCGGCTGATCGCGGCGTCCCGGCGCTGCTCGGGCGTCGCGTTCGAGAGAAGCTCGCCGAAGCGGGCCGGCCGGGCCGCGAGCGTCGCGTAGTCGGTGTCGGCGATCACGACGGTCCGGTCCGCCGGGCGGACCTGGTTGCGCCAGCGCCCGCCCGAGAGCACCGGCGTACGCCAGCGCCGAAGACCTCCGCCGAGGCGCGCGTACTCGTCGCCGTCCGAGTTCGTTCCCTCGCCGCCGGTCTCGTCGGCCGTGAAGTAGTGACGGGCCTCGGCCGTGTCGGACCAGAGCGGCTGGCGTCTCGGCATCGAGCCCGAA
>JBBSAT010000054.1:0-31237 GCA_038252025.1 Polyangiales bacterium
AACCGCGACTACGTCAAGGCCGCCCTCACGCACAAGGAGCCCTCCAGCAAGGGCGAGGGCGGCGGCTGAGCGCGACGGCTGAGCGCGACGGCTGAGCGCGACGGCTGAGCGCAGCGGGCGCGCCGCGGCGCTGATTTCGCGCTGCAGCCTGCGTCTTGCTAGGCTGATGACTCCGCCGAGGTCCCCATGCGCACTTGCCTTACCGTCGCCTGTCTCTCGCTGCTCTCCTTCACGATCGTCGGCTGCGGCGTTCGGACGGGCCTCCTCGTGGGCCAAGGCGGGGGTGATGCGGGGCCTCGGCCCGACACCGGAGCGTTCGATGCGCGTGTCGATGCGCCGTTCGACGGGGGCGCGTGCCGCACGACGGCGGACTGCGATGACGGCCGGACCTGCAACGGCTTCGAAGAGTGCGCTGGTGGATCTTGCGTCCGCGGTCCGATGCCGGACTGCAACGACTTCATCGACTGCACCACGGACCAGTGCGTGGAAGGCGCGGGCTGCATCTCCCGCCCGAACGACGACCTCTGCGCACCGGGCTTGCGGTGCGACGTGTTCGCGGGCTGCGTGCCGCTGACGATGGGCTGTCGCGCGGACTTCGAGTGCGACGACGGGCGCTTCTGCAACGGCATCGAGAGCTGCGACACGGTCTCCGGGGTCTGCCTTTCCGGGCCGCCGATGTTCTGTAACGACGGCATATCCTGCACCGACGACGCATGCGTCGAGGGGTTCGGCTGCGTCAGCGACACGAACCCTGACCTGTGCCCCGCGCCGGCTATCTGCGATCGCGGCCTCGGCTGCGTCGTTCGGTCGTGCATGATCGCTGGCGACTGTGACGACGGCGATCCCTGCGACGGGATCGAGTCGTGCGGCCCGGACTTCCAGTGCGTCGCGGGCCTTCGGCTCGACTGCAACGACGGGAACGACTGCACCATCGACCGCTGCATCGCGTTCATGGGGTGTGTCAGCTTCGCCGAGGCCGAGGTCTGCAACGACGGTCGCGACAACGACTGCAACGGGCTGGTCGACTGCGCGGACTTCGCGTGCAGCGGGCGACCAGAGTGCGGCTGCATCCCCTCCGGGCCGAGGGAAGTGCAGTGCCGCGACGGCCGGGACGACGACTGTGACGGCGCCGTCGACTGCGCCGATCGGGACTGTGCCCGGACCCCGGACTGCGGCATGTGCGCGCCCCTCGAGTTCGACTGCCTGAACGGCCTGGACGACGACTGCGACGGCCTCTTCGACTGCGCGGACTTCGACTGCTCGGGCCGTCCCGAGTGCGGCGGCTGCACTCCGGTGGCTCCGCGCGAGATCGCGTGCCTCGACATGCGCGACGACGACTGCGACGGCAGGTTCGACTGCAGCGATCCCGACTGCGCCGGATCGCCCGAGTGCGGCGTCTGCGCCTCCGACGAGTTCGACTGCTTCAACGGACGTGACGACGACTGCAACGGGCTCGTCGACTGCGCGGACCCCACGTGCCGGATGGTGCCCGGGTGTGCCTGTGTCCCCTCGAGCATGACCGAGATCCGGTGCGCCGACGGCATCGACGACGATTGCGACGGCCGTATCGACTGCGCGGACTTCGACTGTCGCACCCGTCCCATCTGCGGCCGGGACGGCGGCGCGCTGCGTGACGCCGGTCCCACGCCGGACGCCGGTCCGCCCAGCGACGCTGGAGTCACCACGCGCGAGCTCGGCGTCGCGGCCTGCACCAACGGAATCGACGACGACCGCGATGGCCGGATCGACTGCGCCGACCCGGACTGCACGCCCTTCGGTGCAGGCGGCGAGTGCTGCAACAACCTCGACGACAACGGCGACGGCAACATCGACGAATTCACGTGCCGGTGCTTCGACGACTCGATCTGCACCGACCACGGCTCGCTCGAGCAGGTCTGCTGGGCGACCACCTACAGCGTCTGCGCGCCTCGCTGCGACTTCTACGGCGGCGACTCGTTCTGCATGATGATCGTTCCGGACTCGCCGCGGTGCAATCGCGTGACGGGCGAGTGCATTCGCTAGTACATCGGCGAGGTCTCGATCCTCCCAACTGCGTCGGATCCCTGGCGAGCATCGCATCGCGGCGCTAGAAGCGCGCAGCGATGGCCGAACGCGACGACCTCCCGCTCGACGTCCGCGTCCACGAGCATGGCGATGCGCGCATCGACGCCATCCTTCGGCTTCTGGACGAAGCGTCGCGCCCCCGTCCGCTCCCCGAGGTGCTCGCGGCGCTCTGCGCGGAGGTGTCCACGATCGCGCCCGCCGAGATCGTCTCGTTCTACCTGCGAGAGAAGTCGGGAGGCGGCGCAGAGTCCAGCGAGGAGCTGCGCATGGTGGCGAACGTCGGATTCCCCGCCGGTGCCGTCAGCCGCGTGCGTCTCCGGGTCGGAGAAGGTGTCACTGGCCACGTCGCCGCGACGCTACGCCCAGCCACGCTGCGGCTCGCGTCGGAGGACGTGCGCTACAAGCACTTCCCCGGGCTCGGCGAGGAGAACTTCCCGATCTTCCTCGCGATCCCGATGCTCGTCGGGCGGCGCGCCGAAGGAGTGCTCGTGCTGCAGCGGCGTGATCGCGCGTTCGACGACGTCGAGCTCGCGCTCGCCACGGCGCTGACGTCTTCGTTCGCCTATGCGCTCGAGAGGGCGCGCGCCCGCCGGGCCGACACGTCCCCGGACGACGAGTCGCGCGTCGCACGTCTCGAGGGTGTCGCGCTCTCCTCTGGCGCCGAGCTGGGCCGCGTCGAGACGCTCCCCACGTTCGAGGGGCTCGCCGCGCTGGAGCGGGCCGAGCTCGGCGACGAGGCGGACTCGATGGCCCCCGAGGCGGCCGCCCGTCGCGTGGAGCGGCTGACCGAGGCCTTCGCCAGCCTCGTGAGGGACCTCGCCCGCGTTCGACGTCGTCTCACTCCCGAAGTGAGCGAGCAGGACCAGCGTCACCTCGCGGGGATCGCGCTCGTCGAGGAGGACAGCCGGCTTCTCGCGGCGCTCGAAGAGGAGGCCGCGCGCGCGAACCTCCCGCTGGCCGTACGCAAGGTCGCGCGCGAGTACGCGCAGGTCCGCTATCGGCCTGGCGCTGATCCGTCGGAGTGGCTGGCCGAGCGCGCGGAAGAGGTCGAGGACTTTCTCTTGCTGGTCGCAGCGCGGGCAGTCGGCGCGCGCGTTCCCAGCAGCAACGCCGTGCTCCTTCTCCCCGACCGCCTCTCGACGGTCGTCGTGCTCGCCGCCATCGCGCACAAGACGTCGGCGGTCGCCGTCGGAAACACGGTGACTCGCGCGACCTCGATCGCCATCGCGCGCGCTGCCGAGCTTCCCGTGCTCGGCGACGTCGGCGGGCTCTTCGCGTGGGCGCGCGCCGGCGACATCGCGCTCCTCGACGGAGACGAGGGCGCTCTCCGGGTGAACCCTTCTCCGACACAGATCGCGAAGTTCCGGCAGCGCGACCGAAAGGCGCGGTGACCTTCTCCAGCGACGGCGTGGTCGCGTTCCTCGCGATCGGCGCTCTCGCGCTGTTGATCTTCTGGGCGCTCGCCGCGCTCCACTATCGCCACTGGGTGCGCCGTCTCTCGATCGAGATGGAGTACGTGCTCACGGAGCGGATCGAGACGCCGGACGGCGCGGTCATCGAGCTGCGGCGGCTGCCCTTCGGTGTCACCCACGGACCGCCGGTCCTCTGCGTACACGGAATCGGCATCGATCACCGGAACAACGACGCAGTTCCTGCTGCCTCGCTGGCGCGATTTCTCGCAGAGCAAGGCAGGGACGTCTGGCTCCTGACGCTGCGCACCGGGATCGAGCAGTCGACGTCCAAGCAGCGCCGCGTGATGCGCTTCGACGCGATGGCTCGTCATGATCTTCCCCTCGCGATCGAAGCCGTACGCTCGAGGACGAGCGCTCGGAGCATCGACTACGTCGGCTTCTCGATGGGCGGGATGTTGCTCTATGCGGCCCTCGGCGACACCGTTCCCGAGGACGCCATTCGGCGGGTGGTGATCCTCGGATCGCCGGGCCGCCTGTTCCCACCGTTCCGCATCGTCTCGTTCATCTCTCGCGCGCCGCGCGCCTTCGTGCCGCGCTTGCCGCTACGGATCCCCGCGCGGATGATCGCGTTCGTCGCCGATGCGTTTCACACGCCCATCCACCACCTCGTCTACAACCCGCGCAACGTCGACCGTGGCGTCGCGCCCTCGACCTTGATGACGATCCGCGACATTCCGTCCGAGCTCATGGCCGACTTCGCGTCGTTCTTGGCTGACGGAGGGACCGTTCGATTCGAGGGACGAGACGTCCTCGATCGCGTGCGCGACCATCGGACGCCCGCTCTGTTCTTCGCGGGCGGCGCGGACAACATCGCTCCGATCGCCGCAGTGTCGGCTGCGTACGAGGCCTGGGGCAGCAACGTGCCCGACGTCGAGAAGCGTCTGGTCCGGCTCGAGCTGGCGAGCGTCGGCACCGACTACGGCCACGGTGACCTGGCGATCGGCCGCGGCGCGCGCCGCGATCTCTTCGAGCCAGTGCTGGCGTTCCTCGGATGATCGCGGCAGGAACGCCCGCGCAGCGAGCCGATCGGATCACGGGAGTCGTGCTCGCGCTCGCGCTCGCAGGGTGTGGAGGCGGTGCTCCCGCGTGCCCCGAGGGAACACGAAGCGACGACGCTCGCGCGCTCGAGATTCGCACGCGGCTCGCGAGCGTGGTGGGCGGCGCCGAGCTCGTGAGAGACGCGGTCGCGCGCGTCCGCGCGATCTGCTTTGCTCCCGCCACCTCTGCGTCGGTCATCGACGACACGTTCGTCGTCATCCTCCAGAGCGATCTCGAGCCCGGTGAAGCAGCGGCCCGCCTCGGGCATCTGCTCGTCCACGTACGAGACGGTCTGCCCTCGGCGCTGCTGCACGGTCCCGACTGCGGCTCGGCGGTGGAGCGAGCCCTCGCTCGCGAGGCGACGGCCTACGTCCGAGAGGTCGCCCTCCAGGCGGAGCTCGGCGCCGCGCCGCGGGCCCTCGCATTCGAGTTCGCAGCCGACGTTCTCGCCGCCGCACCCGAGCGACGCGAGCCGATCGTCCTCGACTACCTGCGCGCGCATCCGGGGGGCGCCCCGGGAATCGACGGGCTCGCCGCGGGCTACCGCGCGCGATGTGAGGCGGGGCCGCGCTGAGCCGCCCGGACCAGGCGCAAGGCTAGGGCGACGGCATGCGGCCGAGGACCACGACGGGCCTCGAGCGCTCGGCGTAGTCCATCGTTCCCAGCTGGCCGAGCGCCGCATCGCCCCAGCACGCCACGCGTCCCGCAGTGTCGCGCGCGCACGTGTGGCCTGTTCCATCGCCGGCGATGCCGCCAGCGGCGACCTGCACGACGTCGGAGAGATCGACGGCCAGCACCGGTGTGGACCCGCCCATCGTGGTTCCATCACCGAGCTGACCGGATGCGTTCCCGCCCCAGCAGTTCACCAGCCCGGTCGAACGGACGATGCAGGCGTGCGTTCCTGCGCTCGCTGCCGAGATGCCGACGGCCTGCACCACGTCGAGCACCGGCACGGGCGTCGCGCTCGAGGTCGCTCCGCCGTTGCCCAGCTGGCCCTGCGTGTTCGCGCCGAAGCACGCGACCGCGCCTCCCATCCGGACGAAGCACGTGAAGTCACGACCCGCGGCGACCGCGATGGCATCGAGCACGCCCGCGACCTGGACCGGGCTGGTGCTCCGCGTCGCCATGCCTCCGGTCTGTCCGCTCGCGTTGTCTCCCCAGCACCAGAGCGTGTGGTCCTCGAGCACTGCGCACGCATGACGAAACCCGGTCGCGACGTCCGTCGCCCCGGCGATCGCGGCCATCCCGGGCGAGTTGCTCGCCGCCGTCGAGCCGATCCCGAGCTGTCCCGCAGCGTTCGCGCCCCAGCAGAGCACGTCGTTGCTGCCGGTGATGCCGCACGAGAAGCCGGGGCCGAGCGCGATCGAGACGAACGTCATCGTCCCGAGCACCGGCGCCGCGCTCGCGTCGTCGACGACGCTGCCGCGACCGAGCGCGCCGGTCGCGCCGTCTCCGAAACACTCCGCCCGTCCCGAGACGTCGGCGACGCACGTGTGCAGCGCGCCGGCCGAGACGCTCATGCCCGAGCTGATGCCATCGACCGTCCGCGGAGCGCTCGTGCTTCGGAGGTCGCCCGTGCCCAGCTGCCCTTCGAGGTTCCAGCCCCAGCACGAGACCGAACCGCTCTCGGTGACCACGCACGTGTGCGCCCCGCCCGTCGCGATCTGTGCGATCGCCTCGCCGGGGCAGAACCCGCTCTCACAGCTCCCCGTGCATCCATGCCCGCACGATCCGCAGTTGGCGGCGTCCGTCGCGAGGTCGAACCCCTCGTCTGCCATCATGTCGCAGTCATCGTCGGCGCCGTTGCAGACCTCTTCCGACGGCAAGCACGCCGGGCCGTCGATGTGGCCGGGGGGGCCGCCGGTCCAGGCCGGCAGCTCTTCGCCCGGGATCACGATCGGACGACATCCCGATTCGTCGCACGTGTCCGTCGCCGCGCAGCGCACGTCGATGCATCGAGCGGCGAGCAGCACACGCAACATGCGGCTCGCCCCCGGGACGAAGCGCGTTCGCACGCGGCGCTCGATGCTCGTGCCGGCCGTCTGACCTGTGACGGTGACGAAGACCTCGGTGTCGGATCCTGCTCGCGGATAGAGCGCGAGCGTCAGCGGCAGCTGGGCACTTCCGGGGAGCGAGAAGTCCACCGACGCGCGCGTCGGAGGGCTGCGCGTGCTCGAGACGTCCACGTCGACGCGCGTGAGCGTGAGGTCGCTGTCGACGACGAGCACGATCTGCGTCGCTTGTGCACAGCCGAGGAGGGCGATGCACGCGACACAAGCGGCGGCCCGGGCGAGACGCTTCCTCATTCGAGCGGCACCTGAGAAGGGGGAAGGTTACCGAAGTAGACCGGTGGTGGACCCTGCGTCGCGACACCGACGCCGACGCCGACCGCGACGCCGCCCGCGACGACGATGCCGACGACGATCCAGAAAGCGGGCTCCTCGAGGATCGACCGACTCACCGCGGGCGGAGGCGTCCCGAGGGGGTCGCCCTGCGGGCCTGCGCTCGGATCGTCCGCCGCCAGGTTCGGCCACGCCTCGAGCACGACCTCCGAGAGCACGCCCTCCGAGCTCGTGAACGGGACGGTGCGCGGCTCGAGCCCGGCCCGCGTGATCGTGACCGCGTGCTCTCCCGGATCGACCGGAAGCGGCTGGTCGAGCGCCGCTCCGGAGATCTGATACTCGTCGAGGGTGACGACGTCGGTCTCGAGCCGATTCAGCACCCGCAGTCGCACCCGCGGGATGCGAGCCTCGAGCGCGTGCAGCTGTGCTTCCGCCTCGCCTCGAACCCGCGCCGCCGACCCGCTCTGTGCCTCCGACAGGAACTGACGATAGGCTTCCGACGCCTCGACGAGCCGGCCGCTCTGCGCGAGCGCGCCTGCGAGGTTCATCATCGTCATCGGTCGCGGTGCGAGCTCGTAGCTGCGCTGGAACGAATCGACGGCGGTGTCCCACTCCTGACCGCGGGCCGCTGCGACGCCGGCGCGGAACTGCTCGCGCGCGAGCGACTGCTCGCTCGCCGACTGCGCGCGCGCTCCGCTGGGCGCCAGCAGTGTGACCATGGTCGCGAGCGAGATCGCCAGCGCCGAGACCCACGCCGCTCTGATCGGTGCTCGCTTCATGGGCAGACCCGCGTCGACGGATCGCACACCATGTCCGCGCAGCGGTTCATCGCCTCGGTCGGATCGCACGGGTCCCCCATCGGGAGCACTGGCCGGAGCGAGGCACCGAGCTCGTAGCGCACGGTCGTGTCGAGCATGATCGTCCCCCACGCCTCTACGAAGACGTAGTAGTCGCCCTCCGCGAGATCGAGGGCCACCACCGACGACCGCAGGTTCGACCCGCTCGTGATGTCGTCATTGCACCACTCGGCCGTGCCCGTCGCCGGGTCCACGCAGTCCGACCGCATGTACAGGACCGTGTCCGCGTCCGTAGCGGTGCCAGGGAGATCGGTCGTGATGAGCAGGTCGAACGCCCCCGGCGGGACGTGCACCACGTAGATGTCTTCGCGACCGTCCGTGATCACCGGACCGTCGGATTCGTCGCACGAATCGGTGAAGAGGCCGTCGCCTGGCGCGAGGCTCCCCTCGGTCGACGTCGTCGTCGTCATCGTCGTCGGCACGGGGACTCCGAGCGGTGTCGCCGCGCTGCACGCAGCGGCGCGGATCGGCGTCGCTTCGCACGTGAAGGTCCCCGGTGCGCACGTGAGCTCTTCCGGGCAGACGAAGGTCGCGCTGCACGCCTCGCCCCTGCCGACGATCGTCCCGGACCGTACGGGCGCCACCACGTCCGACACGCTCGGAACGCCGGCGAGGTCGACCGTCCGTACGTATGCGCCGGTCGCGGCGAGCGCCCGGGTCGCCTGTCCGGAGTCGAGCGCGAGGCGCGTCCTCTCGTGGAACGACGTCGCATGGGTTACGGGTCGCGCGAAGTTGCCCGCGAGCGAGTCGCTCTCGTCCCGCAGCCCATCGCCGTTGAGGTCGACGAGCTCCCCCGCAGGCCCGTGCAGCGTCAGCGTGATGCCCGCGCCGTTTCCATCGGCGTCGCCGCCGTCGACGTCCACGAGCAGCTCCGACCCAGCGACGACCGCGGACGCGCTCGTGATCGTGGGCGGGCTGTTCGGCGCCGCGCTGAAGTCGATCTCCACGCTGGCTTCGTCGGCCTCCGTGTACGTGGTCAGCACGAGGAACACGTGGTCGCCGCCGTTGGCCGTGAAGGCGGCGTTCGTCCGGTAGTCCCCGCTCAGCTCGTCGAAGCACTGGTCGCTGGTCGTGCCGCCGCAGACGCCGCGACGCAGCGCGAGCACGGTGTCGGTCTCGCGATCGGTGCCAGGGTTCGCCGTGCGCGCCTCGACGATGTGCTGTCCCGCGCCAGGGACGACGATCTCGTACACGACTTGACCCGGCATCCCGTTCCCAGGGCAGCCAGTCAGCAGCCCATATGGTGCGGTCCGGAGGTCGAACGTGCGGACGGTCGTCTCCCCCTCGACGAGCGTCACGAGGTCGGGCGCCTCACAGCTCGGCGCGCGCACCACGCCCGCTTCATTGCCCATCGAGGGCGGTGTCCCGCCACAGCCCACGAGGAGCGCGACGAGAGCCAGACGAGCGACAGGGCGCATCGCCGCCAAGGATCGCGCCTCGCGCACCGCCGGGTCAATCGGTTCGACGCTCTTGACCTCGATCCGGGGGAGCCACATGCTCGCGCCCCATTTTGAGCCACGAACGAGCCATCCAGCGGTTGAACTCGAGCGCGAAGAAGCGCACCGCGAAGATCGAGCAACTCGGCAGCCAGCCGTTCGGCCCAGCGCTCACGATCTCGCGGTACCGGCTCGCGAACGGGCTCTCCATCCTCGTCGTGCCCGATCACAGCGCGCCGATCATCAGCTACCACACGTGGTTCAAGGTCGGTTCGCGGAACGAGCAGCCCGGGAAGACGGGCCAGGCCCACCTCCTCGAGCACCTGATGTTCATCGAGACGAAGAACCTCGGGGAGGGCGAGTTCGATCGCCTGCTCGAGGCCGAAGGCGGCGAGAACAATGCCGCGACCTGGGTCGACTGGACCTACTACTACGAGAACGTGCCCGCGTCCGCGTTCCAGGTCGTCGTCGATCTCGAGTCCGATCGCATCGCGAACCTCGTCCTCTCGACGGACCGTGTCGCCTCGGAGAAAGAGGTCGTGGAGAGCGAGCGCCGCGACCGCGTCGAGGACGACGTGGATGGTGCGGTCTCCGAGCGGCTCTACGCCATGGCGTTCGGCCGCGAGCACCCGTACGGCTGGCCCACGATCGGGTGGATGCGAGACATCGAAGCGTTCTCGCCCGACGACTGCCGCCGGTTCTACCGGGCCCACTACGCCCCGGACACGGCGACCATCATCGTGGCGGGGGACATCGAGCCGATCGACGCGCTGGCTTCCATTCAGCGCGCGTACGGCGCTCTCGCGCCCGGCAAGCGACCCGCGGCCAAGCCGGTACGCATCCCGCGGCTTCGCGGTGAGAAGAGCCGCACGATGTACTGGCCGACGCCCACGGAGAAGCTCGCGGTCGGCTGGATCGCGCCCGCGTTCGCCGATCGGGACCACGCCGTCGTCACCGTGCTCGACCAGCTCCTCGTGGGCGGCCGGAGCTCGCGGCTCTATGCCGATCTCGTTCGCGAGCGCGAGATCGCGACCGAGGTGCGCATGTCCCTCGCGCCGTTCCAGGCGACCTCGCTGCTCGACGTCTGGGTCTCGATGCGGGAAGGGCACCACACCCCGGAAGCCCTCCGCCTTCTCGACAAGCACATGAGACGCTTGGCGACCGAGCTCGTCTCCGAGGCCGAGCTGAACAAGGTGAAGAACCGCCTCGAGCTGGGCTTCCTCGGCAGCCTCGAGACCGTCCCCGGAAAAGCCGAGACCATCGGTTTCTCGGAGACCGTCGTCGGCGATCCGGGCCACGCCTTCGTTCGCCTGGCCGAGTACCGCGGCGTCACGGCGGATGATGTGCGTCGCGTCGCGCGCGGGCTCGTCGCTTCCGGGCGCGTGGTGATCCGGGTCCTTCCCGAATCACGTCGGGGCAAGGCCTGAAGTGAGCGCGACTCGCTTCGTCACCACTCGCGGAACGGTGGGGCTCGTCGAGGAGAGCCGCGCGATCCCGATCGTCGACGTCTCGGTCATCGTGCGCACCGGCTCGCTCGTCGACCCCGAAGGCGAGGAAGGCCTGGCGCGCATGGCCGCCCGCCTCGTGCGGATGGGCACCAACACTCGCAGCGCGGAGGAGATCGACGAGACGATCGAGGCGCTGGGCGCGTCGCTGTCGGTGGACGTCACGCACGGCACCACGCGCTTCTTCGGGAGCGTGATCCAGCGCAATTTCGCGCCGTTTCTCGAGATCATCGGTGAGCTGCTCACCTCGCCCGGGCTTCGCGCGCGAGACCTCGCGATCATCCGCCGGGAGGCTCTCGCCGAGCTCCTCGCGCAGCGCGACAACGACCGTTGGCTCGCGAGCCGCGCGTTCCGGACGCTACTGTTCGGCGCGCACCCCTACGCGCGCTCTCCGCTCGGCAGCGCGCGCAGCATCCGTGCGGTTCGTCGCGACGACGTCGTGCGCTTCGTGGAGCGCAACTTCACCGGAAACAACCTCGTCGTGGGCATCTCCGGGGATGTCGAGGGGGCGGACGTTCCCCGCCTCGTGGAGCGCGCGTTCGGGACGCTTCCCGCCCGAGCCGTCCCCGAAGTGCAGCTCGCCAAGCCCACGCGTACCCGCGGCCGGCGCATCGTGGTGATCGACAAGCCCGGCCGCACGCAGACCCAGATGTTCGTCGGGACTCTCGGCTCGAGGCTTCGCGATGCCGACTTCCACGCGCTCCTCGTCGCGAACACGGCGTTCGGCGGGACTTTCACGGCGCGCTTGGTCCGCGAGGTGCGCGTGAAGCGCGGCTGGAGCTACTCGGCTCACAGCCGCCTGGGCGCCGACCGCGAGCGCGAGGCCTGGTCGCTCTACACGCATCCTTCGAGCGAGAACGCGGTGGACTGCCTCGCGCTCCAGCTCGGCCTCGTCGAGCGCTTCGTGCGCGCGGGCGTCACCGGTCGAGAGCTCGCGTTCGCAAAGAGCTACCTCATCAAGAGCCACGCCTTCGACGTCGACACTCCCCAGAAGCGGGTCGAGCCTCGCCTCGATTGCGAGATCCACGGGCTTCCCGCCTCGTTTCACGAGCGCTTCGTCGAGCACGTCCGCGCGGTCGATCGCGAGGCAGCCAACGAGGCCGTCGCGCGTCGGCTCTCCGACCGGGACATCGCGGTCGCGCTGGTCGCGACGGCATCCGAGATCGTCGAGCCCCTTCGTGCGCTCGGTGGGCTCACGGTCGAGGTCGTCCCGTTCGCCCGCGTTTGACGGCGTTATCGTCCTGACGGACGCACCGGCGACGCTCGGCTCCCTGTTCGTCGCGCAACGCACCGCGTTCCAGGCTGTTTCGCGCTCGATCGGTCTCCGGGCGCGTGACACCGCGTCGCGTTCGCGGTCGGGCGCCGACGAACCGGTCGACGCGCTCGATCCGTCGAGAAATCTGCGCAGAGAGTTCCTCCGACGCCGTCGTGGCACATCGGTTGCGATAGGGGCGCCTCCGAAGAGATTGGGCCCTCTGATCGTGCGTGGAGTGACGCGCGATCAGTGGGCTCTGAGGAGCACGAAGACACTCAAGACTCACGCTTCGATCACGAACCCGTTGACAGCTCGGTGTTCGTGAGTCCTACTCGCGCGCTTTCTCGGGGCATGAGCACCCGAGGCTCGTTCGCGTGCGCCACACGGCATCGCGGCCCTGCTCTTCTCGCTGCGACAGTGCAAACGCAGCTCTCGCGACCCGCATTCCGCTTCCGTTCGTAGCCCTGATCCCGCTCCCTGACCGCCTAGCCGACGACGAGCCCGAGCCTTTCGGGCACCCCGTGGATGGAGATGCCTCGGTGAACGATTCGACGATGAACCCCAGCACGACCTTCCGGCGCGTCCTCACGCTGGCCCTCCTGACGCTGTCTGGCGCGGTGCTGCCAGGCGCGGTGCTGCCTGGCGCGGTGCTCGTGCTGCCCGGCGCGGTGCTCATGCTGCCCAGTGCGGTGCTCGCGCAGACGACGGACGGTTCGGCCGAGACGCCCACCGACGCCGCCGCGCCGGATGAGGCGGCGACCGCCCCGGCCGACACGTCGGCCGCTCCTGCGGACACGTCGGCCGCTCCTGCGGACACGTCGGCCGCTCCTGCGGACACGTCGGCCGCTCCTGCGGACACCACCGCGGACGGCGATGGCGCAGCACTGTCGGACCCCGCCGCGGACGCGACCCCGTCAGGGGCGGTCCACGACGAGGACGAAGAGACGGCTGACGACGCGGCCGCCGCGGACGAGAGTGGCGAAGCCTCCGATTCGGAGACGGCCGAAGAAGCCAATGCGCGTCAGGCCGCGCACGAACCGCTCGCATGGCGAAACAGCTTCTTCAGCTACACCGTCGGCTCGACGTTCAACTCGCTCTGCCGGGGCTGCCAGCTCTCCTACAACCCGACCGTCTACTCGACCTTCTACCTCTTTCCACGCTGGTACCTCGACGCGCAGACGTTCTTCGTCATCGGCCAGGGCGTCTTCGTCGAGCACACCGACGATGACTCGAGCACGTACCGCAACGAGGCGCAGCTCTACGACACGACGATCGAGATCCGCCGCGTGGAGAGCGTCGAGGGCTTTTCGTTCCTCCCCGCGTTCCGGCTGACGCTACCTCTCTCGAAGGCCAGCCAGGCCGCACAGCGCTACTTCAACCTCGGCGTGGGCCTGACCATCGTTCGCGGGATTCCGGAGGCGGCCGGTCTGACGTTCGCCCTCCTCGTCCAGTACCGGCGCTGGTTCGCCGGCAGCAACGTGCCGCTCACGCACTCGCCGTTCCCCGCCACGACCGGCTCGGGCGCTCCCCAGGCGCCACCGCCGCTTCCTTGCGGAAACGGCGGCGCCGAGAGCTGCGCGAACCAGGCGACCGGAAGCACCGCGGAGGCGGACCGCATCACGGCGGGCCTCACGGTCAACCTCTCGCCCTTCGAGAACTTCACGCTGACCCTCCAGACCTTCTTCCTCTGGATCAACGGCTTCGGCTTTCGCGACGAGTCCATCGCGACCGCCACCAGCGACGTGGTGGTGAGCGACGGCAGCAACCACTGGCGCATGTACTCGTCGTACTCGCTGCAGGGGGCTTACGACATCATGCCGTGGTTCAACCTCGCGCTCGGCATCACGAACGCGACGAACCTCGAGCCCTTCTTCAGCGAGAACGGCTCGGTCCGCAGCCCGTTCAACCCGGACACCCAGTTCTATCTCTCGGCCACCATCACTCTCGACTCGCTGTACGAGTCGTTCGCCGCCTCCGGCGAAGACGATGGCCTCACGCCCCAGCAGCGGCAGCGCCGCCGCCAGGGCCTTGCCCGACGCACCACCACAGGCGGGAGCCTCTGATGTCCCACACCTCAGCCCAAAGCGAGCTTTCCACGATGATGAACAACGGTCGCTCGGAGAACCACACCATGAGGCGTCTCGGATTCGTGCTCGGTCTCCTCGGCGTCCTCGCCGCGGGCGCATCGTTCGGTGGTTGCGGCGATCCGCAGCCGGCGATCAACACCGTCGGTACCAATGTCATCGAAAAGAGCACGTTCGCGGGCTCCTGGTACATGACGGAGCAGATCATCGACTTCGACTACGAGGGCTCGACTCTCGGGTTCGTCGGCGAGATCTCCGGCGACGGAACGGCGGGCGGCTACGGGATGGCCCGAGTCCGTTGGGTCATCGATGAAGAGACCCTCTACGCGTACCGCGACTACCTCGCGGTCCCTGACGCCGCGGATCCGCGTGCGGCACAGGCGCCGGACTTCCTGGGTCAGCCCATCGCGGCGTACGCCATCACGAGCCACTTCGACATCCGTCGCATGTACAACACGACGACTGGCGAAGAGCAGAACGTCATCCAGGAGAACACGACGGACCGCCGCTGGTGGGAGCGTCAGTTCATGCGCGTCGACTGGTCGCGGAACCTGATCGCGGGCTGGTACGGCACCTCCAACGACGTCTCCGAGCTCTTCGGCGTCGTTCGTCGCGAGCCGGCCGACATCCTCATCCAGAACGAGTCCGACTACCCGGCCGAGTGGCGTCCTCAGTTCCACGTGATGAGCTGCAACGGCCTCGGCGACAGCAGCTGCTCGCACAACGACCAGCTCTGGGCCGGCGACTACGCGCAGGGCGACCTCTACAGCATGAGCTTCGTGACGCAGCAGCTGCTGTCGCCCGGAAGCCTCTACTGCGGTGGCGGCGGATATCCGTCGTGCGCCAGCGTTCCCGTGGCCGTTCGCACGAGCTTCCTTCGGGTGAGCGAGACGCGTGACTACGACCCGATGCAGTACGACGACGAGTACTTCGACCGAGCTGGCTACTTCCGGCTCGAGCGCGACACGTACGATCACTCCGTCGCAACCGAAGACCACACGGACGCAGGCGATGTCGCGTGGGGCTCGACGGACTTCCGCAACCTGGCGGCCTTCCGGTTCAACCTCTGGCGCCAGTGGCGTGACGCCTCCGGCAACGCGATCCCGTACCGCGACCGTGATGTGCGGCCGATCCACTGGGTGACGAGCCGCGAGCTCCCCGCCCACCTCGTGCGCTCCGCGTTCGAGGCCGTCGGAGAGTGGAACTCCGTCCTGATGGGCGTCATCCGCGAGCGTCGTATCACCGACGCGGGCGTGCTCGTGACGCCGCAGCCGGCGTATCCGCGCGTCTCCTGTCAGACCGACGACCCCGCCGGCTACTGCTTCTGCCAGGAGTCGACGCCCGGCAGCGGCGTGTACCTCAACGCGACCTGCGCAGGTCACTACAACCCGTTCCAGAACCCGACGGAGCCGGTGCGCTATGCGGTGGACGCCGGCGCGACGATCACCAACCCGTTCGATTGCTGGGTGGGCTTCGGTCCCGCGGGCCAGGAGCAGTCCCTCGACCACCTCACGACCGATGGCGATTCGACCAACGATCCCGAGCCGGACTGGAACAACCCCGCGCTCGCCCTCGACGGCTTCTCCGCCTGGTACGGCGCACACGCCGTCGGAACGGAGTGCGCGGACATCCTCGCGGTCAACACGTGCAACCTCGACGCTGTTGCGGCGAACGGCGGCACGGCCGATGGCCTCGAGTGCCAGGAGCGCGGTGACATCCGCTTCAGTCTCTTGAGCTTCGTCAATCAGGCGGGCACGCCGTTCCTCGGCGTGGCGCAGTTCCGCGCGGACCCGGTCACGGGCGAGATGTACGGCGCGGACGCCAACATCGGTGGCCCGGCGCTCAACAGCTACCGTACGCGCGCCCTCCAGGCGTTCGACCTCATCCAGGGGCGGCTGACGGACCAGGAGTTCTACACGGGTGAGGACATTCGAGCGTATCTCGAGGCCTCGAACCACGTGGATCTCCCGGCGCCGCCGCGGATCGACTACAGCGTCGCCGGCCTCGAGGGCTTCGACTCGGCGTCCCCGGGCGTGGGCGCTGAGCTCTCGAACCGCATGGAAGCGGCGATGACTCGAGCAGAGAGGCTCCAGGGCCCGGAAGGTCGCACCGCGATCTTCTCGGATCGACTGGGGACGCTCGCTGGCACCGACATCGAGGCTCGGATGATGGACAACGACGAGACGCACGTGCTCGCCGGTCAGACCGACGTGATGTCCGTTTCGGGCACCGCGCTCAGTGAGGATCTCCTCAACGCAGCCTCTCCGTTCCGTGGCGCCCTCGTGGACAACCTGAACGCGGGCATCGAGTCCAACTTCCGGATCGCCGCCGCCGGCCTCCACATGCCGAACGAGTTCATCGATGACTCGGTTCTCTGGTACGTGAACCGCTCGGCCCAGGCGGGTTGGACCCGCGCGCACGTCGAGTTCGACATCGACCGTCGCCTCTACCGGCAGACCGAGATCCACGAGATGGGTCACTGTCACGGCCTTCGCCACGACTACGGCGGCAGCGCGGACACGGACAACTACGCCCCGGAGTACTACCTGATCGCGGCGGCGCACCCGCTCCCGCGGCCTGCGTCCTTCGAGGTCGATGGCGACCCGGGCTTCAGCCTCGTCGAAGCACGCGCCTACGAGGATGCGTACGCGACGGCGCGCCACGACCGTGAGCTCGCGGGGATCGATGCCTGGATGACGTCGTCCATCATGGACTACACGGGCAACTGGTACGAGCGCATCCAGGGCTCGGGCCAGCACGACTGGATGGCGATCGCCCTCGGTTACGGCGGCCTCGTCGACATGTACGACAACGGCGCCGGTCTGGCGGTCGAAGACGTCAACCCGGCCTCCTCGGCACGCGTCTACGCGACCTACTACCGTGGCGGCGCGAGCTGTACGATCGACGACGACTGCGCCTACTCGCTCAACGGCGAGCGCCACGCGGACCTCACCGCCGCCAACACCGGCTCGGGCCTGACGCAGCGCTGCGTCGCGCATCCGACCGTCCCTGGCCGCAACATCTGCAGCAACTTCGACGACGACGCGACCGCGCTCACCAACACCTTCACGCCGGGCTCGACGCCTGCGTGGATCCCGATCTCGTACCGCTACTGCGAGGACTATCGCGGCGTGCTCCGCACGCTTCCGTGGTGCAACCAGTTCGACGAGGGTGACAGCTATCGCGAGATGGTCCGTAACGCGCAGGAAGGCTACGACCGCGCGTACATCTTCTCCGCGTTCCGCCGCTATCGCAGCACCTTCAACACGGGCGCGTACGTTCAGGGGCTCCTTCGCTATCTGATGCCGCTGGTGAACATCGAGCAGAACCTGCTCTACCAGTACCAGGCCAATCCGGAGTTCCGGACGCAGCGCGGAGCCTGGGGCTTCGAGGACGAGTTCCTCGCGACCGCCGACATCCTGAACTTCTTCGCTCGAATCCTCTCGTCTCCGGCTGTCGGCCCCTACACCTACGACCGCGGCTACGAGCGGTACATCCGCGACGGCAACAACCCCGACCTGCCCGGGACCCAGCTCCCGGTCCATCTCGGCGAGGGTCGCTACTACTACTCCATCTATCAGGCGGGTCTGACCGGCGTGAACCGCATCGAGCGCATCGGTGTGTTCATCGACAAGATCTACACGATGATCCTGATGACCACGCGCGGGCTCGCCCCGTACTACGGTCCCGACGCGGTCTTCTACTCGAACATGTACGACCTGTTCCCGAACGAGATCAACCAAATGTTCACTGGGATGATCGCCGAGCGGCCCGACCAGTACATGCCTCGCGTGACCTGTGGTGGCGGTGTGTTCCCGAGCTGCAACTCGCCGCGCATCACCTACATGGACTTCTATCGTGGCGACTGCGGCCCGACCGGTACGGCGACGAGCTGTCGTCCGGACCCGGCTGCCGTTACGTACAACCCCGACCTCGTTCGCGACATGTACGTGCTCGACGGCAACGCCGGCGTGCTGCTGCAGTCGTATGCGGCCATCTTCGGCCTCGCCGAGTTCCCGGTCTACTACGACACCACCTTCCAGACGCAGCTCTTCATGTGCGTCGAAGGCGAGGGCGACTGTCAGCTGGCCGGGCCCGATCCGGACGGCGACGGTGACATCAACGGCGATGGCACGGTCGACTACGTTCGATACAGCAGCCTTCGACTCGGCCAGAGCTACCTCGCATGGCAGCTCGACCCGGCGACCGTCACGATCTCGCAGCGCTCCGTTGCGTTCTCGATGGTCGAAGAGGCACGCGACAGCGCGTTCATCGCCCTGGCCCTTCAGGTCTATCGCGGCGACTTCGGTGGTCCCGGCGGCCCGCGGTCGGCGGCCAACTTCGTGGGTCCGTACGCCGGCTTCGGCACGCGCCTCGCGAACCTCTCCTATCCCATTCCCCCGACGGGCGCGGAGCAGGATCGCGAGATCACGCGTCTGAACGGGCGGACCCGCGACCTCGAGTCGTTCTTCAACTACCTCATCCAGATCGAGCGCCAGTATGGCGTCGCGTTCCCACAGCTCTACCGGCGGCCGGAGCTCTGAGGTGAACGTCATGACCAACCGGAATATCGACCTCGGAATCTCGAAGGGCTCCTCGATCATGCAGACCAAGAGCATTGGTATCGTTCTCGTGCTCGCGACCGCCGCTGCGCTCGCGACGGGCGGCGGAGGTTGCACCTCGCTTCCTCGCGTCGAACGGGTTCAGACGAACCTCATCGACAAGAGCGTCTTCGAAGGCGACTGGTGGTACACGCGTACCGTCATTCAGCTCGACGACGACGCGGCGTACGCCATCGGTGCGAGCGGCTCGGGCGCCCCGTGGGCCGGCGCGATGTCGAACTACGACATCACCGCCCAGTCGGGTGTGATCGGCCGCATCCGCTGGGTGATCGACGAGAACTTCCTCTACGCGTATCGCGCTAACGAGGTCATCCCGGGATCCAACGCGGACGCCAACAGCCCGAACTTCCACGGGTCGCCGCTGGCTGCCTATCGGATCACGACCCACGTCGACGTCCGGCAGGAGTACAACCCCGGTACCGGCGAGCCCACCAACGTCGTCTCCGAGAACACCGACCGTCGCTGGTACGATCGACAGTTCGTCCGCGTCGACTGGTCGCAGAACCTCGTGACGTTCGGCCAGTTCGGCGACTCGCTCGAGATCGACGAGCTCTTCGGCACGTTCCGGCGTGAGCCGGCACCGCTCGGTGTGGTCGATCAGGGGAACAGCACCACGCCTTACGGCACCGCGGGTCTCCCCGCGGAGTGGGCCCCGCAGATGGTCCGCGTCGGCGAGGACGAGACCTACCGATTCCGCGCGGAGTGGCCTGAGGAGCAGCAGGACACCGTCCACTACATGTCCTTCGTGACGCAGGAGCTCTGGTCGCCTCTGCAGTGCTTCGGCACCGCTTGCCAGACCACCATCGCCATCACCACTCGTGAGGCCTTCCTCCGGGTTCCGCCGAACCACGAGTATGCGGTCGAGACGCTCGCGAACAGCGAGTACGACCGGTTCGGCATCATTCGCACCGAGCAGCGCACGTATCTCAGCGGCGGGCTCGACCGAGCCCAGCTCGGTGAGCATTGCTCGGCTGACTCGGAGTGCTCCACGAACGCCTGCGACGCGACACGTCACGTCTGCGTCGGCGGCCTCACCGACGAGCTCGGCGAGACCGACTTCCTCACGTACTACCGTCTTCGCCACAACTTCTACTCCGACTCGCTCACGGACACGGAGTGCCAGGCGGATTGGCAGTGCGACGGTCGCTACGACGGCTTCGCCACTGGGGCAGCCGGTTCGATCTGCGATCAACACGCGCACGTCTGCACGATCCCGATCGTCGATCGTCCGATCCGCGAGGTCGCGTATTACCTGAGCCCGGGCTATCCGACCTACCTCACGCGGAGCGCGTTCGAGATCGTCGGCATGTGGAACGAAGCGTTCATGCATGGCAACCGCGCCGTCCACGGCCGCGCGCTGCCGTCCGGTCCGCCGGTGGCATGCCAGAGCGCAAACCCGACCGACTATTGCTACTGCAACCCGGATCACTCGTTCCTCTCGGGTGAGGTCGATCCGTCGGCCTTCACCTGTGCGTTCCGAGTGAACTGGTTCGCGACGCGCCAGCAGCAGCTCGACGCGGGCGTGACCGATCCGTACAACTGCTGGGTCGACGCGCCGCCGGATCTCGAGCACCCGACCCAGTTCGGGCTCGACGGCCCCGGCATCGGATACGATCCGGCCGTCCAGAGCCAGACGCACTTCACGTCTGACCCGGCCGACGACAGCGAGTGCATGCTCGTTCTCCACGTCAACAGCTGCGACGCCCATCCGGCGACCGACACCGATCCGGGCATGCCCTGCGAGCAGCTCGGCGACATTCGCTACAACATGTTCAACTACGTGAGCGCAGCGGCCTCGGGCTTCTGCGGCGTCATGCAGCCGATGCAGGACCCGACGAACGGCGAGGCGATCGTCTCCCCGATCAACATGGGTGGTCAGTGCCTCGACAACTTCGGTGTCCAGCCGCTGGTCTACTGGCCGATCCTCCGCGGCGATGAGCCGACGGATGACCTCATCTCCGGTGACGAGGTTCGCCGATACTTCGCGGCGCTGGGCCACGTGCAAGGGCCGGTCGGCATCGCGCCTGGCGCGGAGCCTGGCTTCGACGTCACGGACGTCAGCCGCCCGTCGCTTCCGTCCGATCTTCACGCGTTCTTCCGCGACCAGATCGAGGAACACCTCGACGACGTTCGGGGCCTCCACGGCGCCGAAGGTCGGGCGCAGATCCTGAGCGATCGGATGGGAAATGTTCGGCTGACGCCCGAGGGTCGGCAGCTCGAGCAGCGATACGCTGCCGCGAGCGCATCGGAGGGCTTCCCTTCCACGACGACCGTCGAGGCGATGGCGGCCACCGCGCTCGGCACCTCGGTGGGCGTCATCCCCGAGCACCTCGACCTCGGCGACGAGACCACCATGAACCGAATCTCCGCCTTCCGGCCGGAGTTCATCGACGGCACCTTCGCGGACATCGAGCGTCAGCACGACCTGATGACGCGCGGCACCTGCATGATGATGGAGCGGCCGGCGCTCGTGTACGCGTCGCAGTACGGTGAGTACTGGGCGCGCGCGTTCGACGAGTCGCGCTTCAGCCGCGAGGAAGCCCGCATCCGGTGGGCCCAGGCGTGGCACCGAGCGGTCATGCAGCACGAGCTCGGCCACGGCCTGGGCTTGGAGCACAACTTCGCGGGTACGCTCGATCGCGACAACTACATGCCGGGCTACTTCGGCATTGCGATGCGCGACACGACCGGTCCGGGCGGCGTCGGTGGACCGGACGGTCTTCCGGATCTCCTCCTCCCGCGTCTCATCGACTTCGACCTGAACCGCGATGGCCAGATCACGGGCGACGAGCAGACGGCGTGGCTCGCGGAGACGCAGCGCGTGCGCCACGAGCGCAACGTGCACGGCGCGGGCAACTTCACCTCGTCGACGACCATGGACTATCCGGGAGATCTCTCGAACATCTACAGCATCGGCACGTACGACCACGCGGCCGTCTACTTCAACTACTTCAACCAGGTTGAGGCGTACGCCAACCACTGCACGGACGTGTCTGGGCCCGGCGGCGTGGGCGGACCGGACGGCATTCTGCAGGCGTCCGAGTGTCAGACGCCGGACACCGACCTGCCGGGCACGAGCGCGGATGGCCTCCTTCGCTCGGATCAGTTCGATCGGACGCTCGTGCCGTGGTACCGCGGCGGCGATCACTGCGCGAACGACTCCGAGTGCCCGTTCTCGGGCGCAGGTGGGGGCAGCGGCGAGTCGATCACGCAGCGTTGCGTGACCAACCCGCGCTACTCGAGCATTCCGCTTCCGTGTGGCAGCTCTGGGTCCGATGCGACGCACTGCATCTGCTCGAGCTTCGACTCGGACTTCATCGACTACGTCGACGGCAACGCCTACCGCGATCGGCGCGACGGACAGCAGCTGTCACCCGTCCAGTATCTCTTCTGCTCGAATCCGCGCCTCAACGATATCTCGTGGTGCAGCGCGTTCGATGCAGGCGAGAGCTTCCAGGAGGTCATCGCGAACTACCGCGCCGAGTGGGAGAGCCGGTACCTCACGAGCTACTTCCGCCGCCATCACCGCCCGTTCACCACGGGAAGTCGCGCGCAGCGCTACATCCCCGACGCGGCGAAGATCTACCAGCACTTCCTCTTCCGCCTCATCTACGAACCGCGCTTTGCGGCCGACAACGGTCCGCTCGGCCTCGATGACCAGTACGCCGCGTCGATCGACGTCATGAACTGGTTCGCGCAGCTGGCGGCGATGCCGGACGTCGGATCCTACGCGTTCGACCCGACCGTGGGCGCGCACGGCGCCTACCATCACCTCGACGAGGCCTACGCAGGCGTGCCGGGGACGGATCTGACCCTCGAGCCTGGTCAGGGCTTCTACCACTGGTCGCAGTACCAGACGGGCAACCTCGGCTTTTTCCGGATGGAGCGCGCGGGCGTCTTCTGGGATCAGCTGCTGGCGCTCCGTGCGCTCACCATCCGTGACTGGGGCCTGAGCTACACGGTCGACGAGCGCTACTACATCAACTTCTACAGCTTCTTCCCCGTCGAGATGACCGAGCTCTTCGGTGGCTACATCCTCGACGACCCGGAGTGGTTCGCCCCGCGCGTCCGCACCGCGACCGACGGTTCGACGCAGGTCCAGTACGTGAACTGGTTCCGCGGGACCGACATCCGTGGCGGAGGCTGCCGCAACCCGACGACCGGCGTGCTCGGTCCCTGCCGTCCGGCGACCGAGGTGGCTTTCCCCAATCCCGTCGTGGAGAACGTCTCGAACGACATCCTCCGCGTGTACGCGACCATCTTCGCGCTCAACGAGTTCCCGGTGTTCTACGACACGTCGTGGGAGCGTCGTCTGGCGGTCTTCGCGCTGGGTAGCGGCGATGGGTTCACCATCCCGGACACGCAGCGCGACGGAACGGCGACCTGTGCGTACGGGACGCTGACGACCGCGCCGGGTCATGCCTCGGGCTGCACGGCGACAGACGCCGACTACATCACGTACACGTCGGACCACCTTCACACGACGTACGTCGCCGTGAAGATCCGTTCGCGCGACAGCTACAACCTCGAAGAGGAGCAGCTCGGCTTCGAGTACCTCCTCGAGCTCAACACGACACAGGATCGCGTTCGCGTCCTCGATGCACGCGAAGCGGCGGGCACGATCACGGCGGCGGAGCGCCTCGAGCTCGGTCGGCGCCGCGAGACGCTGTCGTCGAACGAGTCGTACCTCGCGACGCTCATCGAGCTGCAGCGCATCTTCGGCATCAACTCGTACCTCTGACGGCGGCGCGCTCCCTCTAGAGCGCACACCACGAGAAGGGCCCCCGGTTCACGCCGGGGGCTTTCTTCTTTGTGGGGCGGTCGTCGGCTTCTCGGACGAGAAAAGCCCTCGGTTCACGCCCGGGGGCTTCTTCTTGGGGCTCGTCGAGGATTCGGCCGCCCGTGGCGTCGCGCGTATCAGTCGGCTGCGGCTGGCGGGGGGAGATGCGTCATCTCGCCGGTGGGGGTGAGCTCCGTGAGCGTGCGTGCGAGCAGCTCTTGCTGTTCGCGACGCAGGCCCGTCCCGTCGTCTCCAGCCACCTCGCGCGCGACGGCGAGGTAGTAGAGCGCCTCCGACCGGTGGCCGAGGCGGTACTCGGCCATGCCACGGACGTAGAAGAACCTCACTCGCTGATCGTGGTCGAGCGAGGGCGCGTCCGGCTCCAGATCCACGAGCCACGACAGCGTGGTCTCGTAGCGGGCCTGGTCGTAGGATTGCTCGGCGCGTCGTAGCGTCGCGGCGGCGGCGCCGCAGCCGATGAACACGAGACACGACAGCCCGATCAGCGCGCGGCGAAGCATCCGCGAATAGTACGCGAGTCAGGGCTGCGATGCGTAGCCCGAGATGAGTCGCCGCGTAGGCTTCGAAAAGCCGAACGCCGCGCCCTGGTGGGTCGCGGCGTTCGAAGAAGCGTGATGGCCTGGACGGAAGACTGAAGGGAGGCGCACACTGAGTGCTCGCCCGACGAGCTCTGGGAACATCGACGCGGGCTACGACGTCTGAACCGAAGCAAGAGAAACAAAGGCAAAGCCAAGTACGGGAACCGACGCGAAGAGGAAGAAAAGCGACGCGAAGGGAAGAACGAAGAGGTCGAGACGAAGCAAGCGATCTCGAAGAAGAAGAAGAAAGAAAGCGAAGCGCGCCACGGAGCGGTCTTGCCTGGACAGCCGCCGCTCCGAAGAATGAGTCAGGTGACCTTCTCGATGCCGTGCGGGCTTCCCGCGCGGCATCTTCGTTTTGGGTAATGCAGCGGTGGTGCCAAGCCCGCGCGTCGGCATTTTTCCCCGTAGTTACGCCACGATCTGCGTGGCCCTCCGCAAACGCGAACCGCCCGCCATGACATTCGTGTCGTGGCGGGCGGCGGTACGGCTAGCGCGGTGGCCGGGCGCTAGGGGGACTCTGAGCGCGCGAGCGGGCGGGCTGGAGCCGACTTTTGATCAGCCGCGCATCGCCGCCTGCCGTCCGAGCCAGGCAGCTGCAGCGGCATGCGCGAGGAACCACGGCCCTGCTGCGAGGGCAGGGAGCCACGCGATGTGGGTGCTCGGGACGAGAGCCTCGACGAGCAGGTACGCGGAGAAGCCGAAACAGGTCCCCACGACCAGCGGGAGCAGCCGGCGGTTCTGCAACAAGAGCAGAACCAGCGCGAGCGGCGCGAGCGCACTGAGGGCGAAGAGGGCAACCGTGGGCCCGACGTGCGCCCAAGACGCGACGTGAGTCAGCGCGCCAGGGATCCCGCCCGCGAGCCAGGCCTCGAGGCCTCCCAGACCGACCGAGGAGAACGGGAGCACGGCGAGGCCGCCCGCGACTGCGAAGGCGACCGCGACGGTCCCGACCCCGGAGATCGAGAGCTTTCCGCGTCGCCGGAGCGCGCTGAGCGCGATCCCAGCGAGCACGAGGGCAGCGATACCGCGCATGCCGCCGCGCCCGTCCTCGGTCGCGGCGAGCGCCGAGTCGGCGCGCACGAGGCCCGACGCGTAGTGTTGCGCGTCACCGAGAGGCTCCGCGCTCTCGCGGAGGATGCGCTCGACGGCGTCGGGGTCCGAGACGCCTGACGCACGGACGAGGGCTGCCACCCCCGCGACGTGCGGGGCGGCCATCGACGTCCCTTGCCACGCCAGGTAGTCGAACCGACGGACGTCGCGTCCGGCGATCGTGTTCTGCAGCACTCCGTCCGGGAGTCCGTCGCCGTTCTGATCGACGCGCGTGTCGCCACCCGGCGCCACGATGTCGAGGCCTTCGCCGAAGCACGAATAGAACGAGAGCTCGCGGTCGAACCGAACGGCCCCGACGGCGATCACGTGGTCATGGAGGGCGGGGTACTCGACGCGGCTCGCCGAGGAGTTGCCTGCTGCAGCGACGATCACGACGCCGTGATCATGGGCGTAGTTGATGGCGCGCTCGACGGTGCGGGAGCGCATGCCACCGCCCAGCGACATGTTGATGACGTCCGCACCGTGGTCCGCTGCGTAGCGGATGGCCGACGCGATCGCGGCCCAGCCGCCGGAGCCGTTCGCGTCCAGGACTCGAAGCGGCATGATCGCGACGCCAGGCGCGACGCCCGCGACGCCGAGCCCGTTGTTGGTGCTCTGCGCGATCGTGCCGGCGACGTGCGTGCCGTGACCGTGCTCGTCGTCGGGGAACGCGTCGTTGTCGACGAAGTCGAAGCCCTCGACGAAGGCCGTTTGCCCGAGATCCGGCGCTTGCATGAAGCGACCGCCCGTCCGGTAGGCGACGCCGGTGTCGATGACCGCGACGACCGCGCCATCACCACGGCCGCGCGTCCACGCGAGGGGCATCCCGATCTGGTCGAGGTGCCACTGGTGGCCGTAGTAGGGATCGTTGGGCACGAACCGGTCGCCGTCGTCGGCCGGCGCGAGCGGGCCATCAGGGCGCGCGATCGCGCCGAGCCCGTCCTGCTCCGGAACGGCCCACGAGCGCTCGACCTCGACCCCCTCGACTTCGGCATCGTCGCCGAGCGCTGCGAGGACGTCGGCGACTTCGCTCCGCGGCGGGAAGAAGCGGAAGATCTGCGCATCGGCTTCCATCGGCTCGCCCAGGGCGCTGGCACCCGTTGGCCACGCGAACGGCGCGATGGCCGACGCGAGCTCTGCCGCGATCACGTCCCTGTCGGCCACGGAGATGTCGTCGTCGAGGTCGACGATCACGCCGCCCGTCTCGGGATCGGCTTGGAGCGTCCACGGGTCGGCCGACGGTTCAGGCCGCGAGGCCGAGCTCCCGATGCGAGCGTCAGGACGGGCTGCGATGGAGACTCCGACCAGGCCCGTCAGGACGAGGGCGGCGGCAATGAACGCGAGGCGACGCTGCATGGGGCCCTCCCAGGGCAAATCACTTACGGTTCATGACGAGTATTCGCGCAGACCGACCTGAGAGCCAGACGGCTGAACGGGCGGGCACCTTGGGGTCCGACGCCGCCAGCGCGGCGTTTGTTCCGGGAGCGGACGACTGAGGCAGCAGTGTCGCAGTCCTAGACGAGGACGAGGTCGCTGATGTCGATCTCCTCCTCGTCTGCACCGGCCTCGAGAAGGAGGCGCGTGTCCATGAGTCGTTCCTCACCGAGCTGGCTGACGTACTCCCGGATGTCTGGGAAGGCCTCTCCGAGGCGGGCGAAGACGTCCTTCGCCAGGAAGAGCACCGTGCTGAGACGCGCCGCCGTGACGCTCGCAGTGGCCGGGCCATCTTCCAGGAGCGAGATCTCGCCGAAGACGTCGCCGGGCTTCAGCGAAGCGAGGAGGACCTTCGAGTCGCTGTCGATCTTCGACACGTCGACCTCTCCAGCGAGGAGGATGAAGAGTCCGCGGCCGGGCTCCCCCTCCCGCATGATCTGGACGCCGGCGGCAACGTCGTGCGCGGTGAACCGACGCACGAGGTCGAGGCGCTGCTTCCTGTCCAGCGGGCGGAACAGCGGGCAGGTCGCGAGCAGGTTGTGCAGCAGCCGTTCTCTCGCGAACTTGTCGAGGGCCGCCGCGAGCGTCGCGACGTCGCGAGAGACGGCGGCGAGAGCTTCGCGATCGAACTCGAGGAGATCTGCATCGCCCACGGCTCGAACCGTCGCGCTGCGCGGCGCCGCCGAGACGAGCGCCATCTCCCCGAAGATCGCTCCTTCGTGCAGCGTGGCGAGCTCCACATCGCCTCCCTGCGCGAGCCGCTTGGTCACGCGGACCTCGCCGCGCGCCACGACGAAGAACGAGAGACCGGGCTCGCCCTCGGCGAGGATCACCTCGTCCGGCCTGAAGCGACGAAGCTTGAGTGCTTCGAGAACGGCGCCGAAGGATGCCGCGCTGAGCTCGGAGAAGAGCGGGATGGGAGGCAGACGATCAGGGTATTGAGCGCCCGTGAGGTCGGAAGCGACGCGCTCCGCGTGCGGAGCCAGCTGATCGATCGGTAGCTCGCGCGTGAGATCGAGCGTCTCCGGAACGGGCTGTTCAGGATCGCCAGGCGCCATTCGCACGCCGCGCCCCAGTCGCTTGCTGTCGACCGAATAGAGCTCGGCGATCGGCGCGAGCAGCGCGGCCAGCTGCGGCTCGAGCGCGGAGAGCACCTTCAGCGCGACGAGCGCGCGGAGAGGGTAGCCAGCGTTGCCGGCGTAGCGTGCGAGCGCGGTGTAGACGACCGCTGCGCGCTGCACCTCGCCGAGCGCGAGCAGCGCATCGGCGACGCGCAGGCGTGCGTCGAGGTTGCCGGGCTGGAGCTGGACGATGGCGCAGTACGCGTGCAGCGCGCCGTGCGCATCGCTCGCGAGCAGGCGTAGGTCGGCGTGGTCCCGGAGGTCTCTGAGGGTTCGCATCGGACGCGGATGGTACCGCGACCACCAGGTGACGCGTCTAGAGCGTGCGCCGGCGACGAGACGCCAGCGCGGTGGCGATCCCTGCCAGCACGAGCGTCCAGCCATGGCCGCTCGGCCGGCCCACCCCGCATGCACAACCGCCGGCCGCCCCGCTGCTTGGCGGGAAGCAGGCGTCGTTCGCGCCAGCGTTGCGGCATTCGTACCCGGTCGGGCACGGCGAGCTATCGCAGAGAACGGTGCAGGTGCCGGCGCAGAGCCGCGACCGACACTCCGCGTTCTCGGTGCAGACGACGCCGAGCGCTCCGCCTGGCCGAACGCAGTGCGGCCCGTCCGCGTCGGCGCAGACGAAGTCCGGCGGGCACTCGGCGCCGCCGAGCGTGCAGGTCGCCGAGCACGCGCCCTCGACGCAGTCCGGCGCGCTCTCGCGGCAGTCACCTGCCACGGCGCACGAGGCTCCCTGTCGCCCGAGCTCGCCCGGCGCGCAGCTCGTCCCGTCGCAGTGATAGGCGCCGGGGCAGTCGTCCGACGACGTGCATGATCGCGTGCAGAAGCCGGGCGGGCGGCATTGTTCGCTCGCGCACTCGATGTCGGCTCCGCATGCCCCGCCGAACGGACGCAATCCCATCGCCAGCTCCGCCGGGACGCAGGCGCCGCACTCGGTTCCCGTCTCGAGGTTGCAGAGCTGCACGCCGCCGCAGTCCGAGATCCCTGGCTGACACTGTTGACCGCAGAGTCGACGGCCCTGGAGGTTGGCGCAGTAGCCGCTCGCGCAGTCGGTGTCGGTGGCGCAAACGTCGCCGGCGGCGCCAGCGCCCGCCGCCCCGGGGGCGCAGCGGCCCCGGCCGCATCCGACGACCTCGCAGTGGAAGTCGCTGATGGGATCGCACGGGTCGATCGGGAAGTCCGGGAAGCAGCTCCTCGTGCAGATCATCGATCCGTGCACGTCCTCGCAGCGCCCCGTCACGCACTCGTCGGCGCTGGTGCAGGCGGCGCCGAGCGGCGCGCATCCGAGGCCGTCGTCGATGCTGCCGTTGCAGTCGTCGTCGAGGCCGTTGCAGGTCTCACGCACGGGCATGCATGGAGGCGCCCAGCTGAGCGCGTCGGTGATGAGCGAGGTCCAAGCGGACACGCGCGTGAACACGGCGTGGTTGTCGGCGCACGTCCCGTCGAAGCCGAAGCTCGTGATCCCGGCGACGTTTCCGGCGCTGTCGATGTAGGGGCCTCGGCTGTCGCCGTGGCAGGTCCAGCTCGTGCCGTCGGCGACGATCCGGCGTCGGTCGACCATCGTCGTCCGCATCGTGCCGCTGTACTTCTGGCCCGCGGTGTCGACCGGACCGATGGTCGTGTCGCCGAAGCCGACGATCGGCCCCGTGTCACCGACGCTCGGACCGGAGGTCGCGTAACCGCGTGGGGTCACGGTCATCGTGTCTGGCACGAGCAGGATGGCGATGTCGTTGCCGTAGGCGACGTCGTTGTCGACGTCGGTGCCCGGAGTGGTGCGAACCTCGGCCACGCGATGCGGGGCCATGGTGATGACGTTGATGTCGTCTCCCTCGATCACGTAGAACCACGTGCTCGGGACGGCCACGTAGCCTGCGCCTTCCGCCCGCATGACGCAGTGCTTGGCCGTCATCACGGCGTGCGGGCCGATCACGGTTCCCGTACAGAGCGCGCCGAGCGCCGCGCCGTCGGTCCAGTACACGGCGACGACCTCTGGATATCCCGTCTCTCTCGCGCCGTGGATGATCGGCTCGCTCGAAGCGACGATGGAAGGCTGCGCGCACGCGCCGAGGCACGAGACGAGCCAAGCGAGCGCGAGTGCGGATCGGACGCGGTTCATGGGGACCTCGATGGCGGCGTGACGACGGGTCGCGCCGATGGCCGGGCGGCCCGAGTGTAGATCAGGACGTGCGCGAGGCGGTGGTCAGGCGGGCTTGGTCGCGGAGACCATCCAAAGCGTGCTCGTCGCGCGGCTCGCGGGCCTCACGTCGCCCACGGCGAAGCCCGCGGCGATCAGCGTCTTCGCGCAGTCATCGCTCGTGTCGAGCCGCGCGTGCTCGATACGCGCACCGCCGCGACGTGCTCTCGCGCGCTGTGCCGGGGTGCGCACGAGCCCGAAGGGCACGTCGTCGACCACGAACAGCGCGCCGCCAGGTCGCAGCGCGCGGTGCACGCGTTTTGCGACGTCGAGGGTGTCTCCGAGGTGGTTCCAGGAGCGGAGGACGAGGACGTGATCGAGCGCCTCGTCGTCCAGGATCGACTCCGCCCCGCGGGCTTCGAACCGCCCCGCGGGCAAGCGTGCGCGCGCCGCTCCGATGCGCGCCGCATCCGGATCGATGCCGACGTAGCGCACGAGCTGTCGCGAGATCACGAACGACAGTGCGTCGGCGTACGGGAGCTCGCCGCAGCCGATGTCGAGCACGTCGCCGGTCAGAGCCTCGAGCCGCGCTGCGACGAGTTGAGCGTCGCGTGAGAAGAGGTTCTCCTCGAGCGGCGCGAACAGCCCAGTGCAGGTGTCCTTGTGCTCGCAGGGCTCACAGATCGCGCTGCGGCGGAGGGGGACGAGATCTCTCGCGAAGTCGTCCGGGGCGTCCTTGCGGGACACGTCGAGGTAGACCTGTTCGATCTCGCGCTTCGCGTGGTCGAGCTCGACGTCGGCGAAGTCTCGCCCTTCGAACGTCGCTCGCACGAGGCGACCATCGTGATGCGCGAAGAGATGGCGCGCGGGCTCCCAGGGCGTCACGCCGCGCGCCTCGACTGGACAGTTGGCCGTGGTGAGTGGCTCCGTCGTCTCGAGCGTCTCGAGCGCGTCGATCGTCCAGTCGAACGAGTTGCCGCGGGGGCCAGCGGGCTTCGGGGCGAGCTCCTCGTGACCGAACACCTCGTCGTAGCCGCGATAGAGGCCGGGGCATGGGCCTCGCAAAGCGCAACCGCGGCACTTGGGCTCGGGCTGAACCTTGTTGCGATCGTCGACGGGGTAGAAGTCCGACTCGCCGACCTCGATCATCGTCCAGAAGCGGTGCGTGCGGAGGTCGTCGTACGCGTCCTCGAGACCGGGCATCAGGCAGAGCGGGATCCCGCCGTGCAGGAAGCGCGGCCCGTCCTGGCCGGCGCGCGCGCGACCGTGGAGGATCGCCTCTTTCACGCGCGCGGCGACGACCGAGATGCGGGGCATCAGGTGATCGAAGAGCCGGTCGCCGCCGCCCTTCGGCTCCATCATCGAGAACTTCACCTTCGCGTCTCGATAGGGAAGGAGC
>JBBSAT010000055.1:0-31028 GCA_038252025.1 Polyangiales bacterium
ACCTGGGTGCTCCCGAACGCCGACGGAACGAGCTACGCACGCTTCACGCTCCCGGACGAGTGGCTCGCCCATCTCGGCGCCGCGCTGGCTCCTCCGCGGCGCGGGCAGACGTCGCCGCTCACCGTGCGCGATCGGATCACGATCGCGGACAGCGTGCGCGCCGGCGTCTCGGCTGGGCGCATCCCGTTCGCGTCCGGAGTGGAGACGCTCGCGCCCCTCGCGAGCTCGAGCGAGCGCTTCGTCGCGACGGCGCCGATGTCGATGCTCTCTTTCGCGCACGACTATCTGCTCGAGGAGAGCGACCAGACGGCGTTCAGCCGCTATGCGAGCACGCTCTATCGCTCGCAGCTGCGCACGCTCGGCTGGGCGCCGCGGCGAGGCGTGACGGAGGAAGGCGATACGCGACTGCTGCGCGCGTCGGTCCTCTCGTTCCTCGCGCTCGAGGCGCGTGATCCTGCGGTGCGTCGTGACGCGCGGACGCGCGGGCTGGCCTACGTGGCGGGCGGAGTGATCCATCCCGACGCCGTGCCGAGCGATCTCGCGGAGCTCTCGCTGACGGTCGCGGCGCAGGAGGGCGACGATGCGTTCTTCACGCTCCTCGACGGCTTCCTCAGCACGAGCGAAGACAGCGTCGTGCGCGGGAACGTGCTGCGCGCGCTGTCGAAGGTGGACGATGCGCCGCTCCGCGCGCGGGCCCTCGCGCTGGCGCTCGACCCGCGCTTGCGCCTCAACGAGATCTTCCGCCCGATCAGCGGCCAGTTCGCCGATCCGGCGGGGCGTGACGCGGCGTGGGCGTGGCTCCAGGCGAGCTACCCGCAGCTGCGGGCGCGCATGGGCCCGGAGTACAGCGGCTACCTGCCTCTTCTGACGGCGGGCTTCTGCTCGCACGAGCGCGCCGAGGCGGTGCAGGCGTTCTTCACGCCGCTGATGGCGGAGACCGGCGGCGGCCCGCGAAACCTGGCGAGCACCGTGGAAGAGATCGAGCTCTGCGCTGCACGCGCGGCCGCACAGCGCGAGAGCGCGCGCACGTTCTTCCGCGCGGCACACTGAAGCTCCGTGTACGTCCTCCCGGCGCCGACACTACGGCGCCGAGGGCGGCGCGTCTTCGCTCGTGCCGAAGCGCCGGCGTGCGACGCCTCGGACGACGAGCCAGCTCAGGAGCCCGACGGGGCCGAAGAGCAACGTGAGCACGATCGACGGCACGCTCAGCAGGTGCGGGAGGCCGAGCCGCTTCCGGTCGCGCGCGATCCAGCTCCCGACGAAGAGATCGAAGATCAGGTAGTGGACCCAGCACGCGATGATGGTGCGCGGGGTCGTGAAGATGCGCGTCACGCCTTCCAGCGTGAAGAAGCTCGCGCCCTGCGGGCCCGGGTGGTCTCCGAAGAGGAGGAACGCGTACGCGAGGCCCAGGACGAGCGGATAGAGGCCCGAGTGCACGACTCGCTTCGTCACCACGTGCTCGGGCAGGAGGACGAGCAACGTCCATGCAGGAAGCACCGAGTAGTTCACGATCGCGAAGATCGTCTCGTCGCTCATGCCCTCACGTGACCATGCGGGCGCGCAGCTCGGGCGTCGGAACGCGGCACTCGTTCGAGCGACCGAAGATGCGGTAGCGGTTGGCGGCCACCAGCCGGTAGAACAGATCGCGGATCGGCGCGGGGACGATCAGGAAGACCCAGGCGAGCCGCCAGGGGAGCGTGAGGCGCTTGGCGATGTGGAGCGCGGCCGTCGAGCGCGATCGTACGATGTCGCCCTCGACGAGGAAGATGGTGTCCGGGTCGCCCTCCGGGATCGGGATCCCGTGCGAACGGAGCAGCTCCTGGCCCTTGTCGGACTGGAGCGACGCGAAGCGGATCGCCTGGGTCCTGTCGCGATCGAGGATGAACTGCACGGCCCCGTTGCAGAGGTTGCAGACGCCATCGAACAGGACGATCGGGCCCCCATCGGTCACGAAGCTGTTTTCCCTTGAGGCAGGAGCGACCGCAAGCGTCAGACGCGGCGCGGCCCATCGTCGGGGGCGCGTGACCGATGAACAAGAGGCCGTGCTATGGCCGGCGGGCGTGGGACGTGCGGATGACAAGCGCGCCGGCGATGCCGGGGCCCAGAGCGATGCGGGGGAGGCCGGCGAGCGTCCGCCGCCGCGGGCGCCGGAAGGGACGAGCTACTTCCTCGCCCAGGGCGATGCGGTCAGCTGGCTCCGCACCTTGCCCGACGAGTCGACCGACCTCGTCGTGACGGATCCGCCCTACGAGTCGCTGGAGAAGCACCGGGCCGTGGGGACGACCACGCGCCTCTCTCACAGCAAGTCCTCGAGCAACGACTGGTTCACGGTCTTTCCGAACGCGCGGTTCCCCGAGCTCTTCGCGGAGGTCTTCCGCGTGCTCAAGAAGAACGCGCACTTCTATCTCTACTGCGATCAGGAGACGGCGTTCGTCGCGAAGCCGGAAGGAGAGCGGGCGGGCTTCAAGTTCTGGAAGCCGCTGATCTGGGACAAGGTCTCGATCGGCATGGGCTATCACTACCGTTCGCGGTACGAGCTCATCCTCTTCTTCGAAAAGGGGAAGAGAAAGCTGAACGATCTCGGGGTGGCGGACGTGATCCGCGAGAAGCGGATCCACCGCGGCTACCCGACGGAGAAGCCGGTGGACGTGAGCCGCGTGCTCATCGAGCAGTCGAGCCAGGCAGGGGAGCTGGTGATCGACCCGTTCATGGGCACGGCGAGCGCGGGCGTCGCGGCGCTGCTCGGGGGGCGCTCGTTCGCGGGGTCGGACATCAGCGACAAGTCGCTCGTGATCGCGGAGGAGCGGCTCGCTTCGACGAGCGCGACGCGGCTGGTCGCGCCGCCGTGGGGAGCGCGGAACGTCGTGACGGTCGCGCCCGCGCAGCTCGCGCTGGGTCTTTCGAAGGCGGATGCGGGTCTTTCGAAGGCGGCTGTGGGTCTCTCGAAGGCGGATGCGGATCTCTCGAAGGCGGATGCGGATCTCTCGAAGGCGGATGCGGGTCTCTCGAAGACGGATGAGATGGGTCTGCGGAAGAAGGACGAGAGATGACCGGAGCGCAGTACGCGAACCTGATCGCGTCGTACATCGTGAAGAACTTCGGAGCGCGCGGGATCACCGTCTATCGCGAGGTCGCGCTCGGGAAGACGATCATCGGGAAGAACCGGCGGATCGACATCCTGGTGATCGAGGAGGCGACGCGTGTGGCGATGGCCATCGAGTGCAAGTATCAGGACAGCACCGGCACGGCGGACGAGAAGATCCCCTACGCGCTGAGCGACCTCGAGCACCTGGGCATGCCGGTCTGCCTCGTCTACGCGGGCGAGGGGTTCTCGCTGGGAATCCAGCACATGCTCGCGGCCTCGCGCATCGCCGCGCAGTGCACGCCGAGCGCAGACACGCACGCCCCGTCGGACGCGACGCGCGAGCTGGACGCGGCGCTCGCCGTGACGTTTCGCTGGTGGGATCTGGTGGTCCGAGGCCGCGCTCCTTTCGATCCCAGCGCGTAGCGGTATCTCTCGGTCGGCTCGCGCGGCGGACCGCACTCGTTCGTGCTCGAGGCGAGCGCTCCCGTCCGCGCTCCGCGGCGGGAGCGCTGCCGTCCGGGCTCCGCGGCGGGAGCGCTGCCGTCCGGGCTCCGCGGCGCGAACGCTGCCGTCCGGGCTCCGCGGCGCGAACGCTGCTGCCTCGATCAGGCGCCGAAGAAGAAGCGGGCGAGCTCGTCCTCGCGCTTCCGCGTGTCGGACTCGCCGAGCTCCATGAGCTGCCGGGCGAAGTCTCCGTCGAAGAGCAGGTAGCTCACGAGATCGGCGTCCGCGCCCTCGCCGAGATCGATGAGGCGGAGCAGCGTTCGCCCGAGGAATTTTCCGAAGCGAGCTCGATGGACGCGAAGATGGGCGGCCGACATGCGGCCGATGTCCTCGCTCGGATGCACGGCCAGCGCATGGATTCGGTGGCGCGGCGGCCGGCCGGCCTCGGCCGCGCGTGCGTTCATCTTGTCGACGAAGTCGGGGCCGAAGATCGCGATCCCGTCGTCGATCATGCGGTTCATCCGCTCGAGCTCGTAGTAGTCGGCGTTGACGTGATCGAGCAAGAAGGCGTTCAAGACCTTCCCGAGCAGGAACGCGGCGCCCGGAAAGACACCCGGCTCGAACGCAGGCACCACGGGTGTGCTCGACGCGGCGTTCAGTCCGACGACGAGCACGCGACGCGCCCCGAGGTGGATCGCCGGAGACATCGGCGTGTTGAGCCGAAGGCCGCCGTCGACGTAGAGCTCTCCGTGCACGGGCACGGGCGGAAAGAGCACGGGAATCGCGGCCGAGGCGAGCACGTGCTGAGGACCGATGCGATCCCCGCGGACGACCATCGTCGGCGGCATGCCCGAGGGCAGCTCGACCCCCGGAGCGCGATCGACGAAGCACCAGGGCCGGCCCGTCGCGACGTGCGTGGCGCTGATCGTCAGCGCGCTGAGACGACCTTTGCGAACGTTCCGCGCGAGATCTGCCCAGCGCATGTTCTGGCCGACGATCTTGGTGAGCGGAGCGACGTCGAAGATCCCGGCTCCCGCTTTGCCGCCGGAGAGGATCTGCGGGAGGCGCGCCGCCTGCCCGAAGCCGAAGCCGATGACTCGGTTGAGGTCGAGCGAGCCCCAGAGATCCACGAGCCGGGCGATCCCCGGGATGCTGTCGTGCACCACCGACGCGAGGAACGCTCCGTTGATCGCGCCGACGCTCGTGCCGCTCACGATGTCGACCTTCGGCTCGCCGTGGCGGCGCGCGAACTCTCCGTACAGGTAACGGAGGACACCCGCCTCGTACGCACCGCGTGCACCGCCGCCCGAGAGCACGATCGCTGCCGCGCCGAGGTGCACCGACGCTGGCGGAAGGCTCGCCCTGCCGTAGGGCATCATCGCGGCGGCCTGACGATCGCGAAACTGCGGTTCGCAGCGCTCCGTCTCACGGCCGTGCGACCTCGGGCTCGCCGCGGATCGTCCGTACGATGGGGATCTCGAGGTAGCGTTCGCGAAGCTGAGGATCGCGGATCTCGGACAGGCGAGCCTCGACGATCTCCCGTGCGCGGGCCGTCAGGCGCTCCGCCCTCTCGTCGTCTCCCGAGAGCCGCGCCGCGGACGAGAGGAGCGAGAGCACGCGCTCGCCGCGCTCGATCGAGCCCGAGCTCGTGAGCCGCTCCACCTCGGCGACGATCTCGATCGCCTCGCCCGTCTCGCCGAGGTGAGCGAGCGCCACGGCAGTGAGCGCGCGACCCTGAAGCTCGTAGCCGAGCGTGCCGGCCGCGCGCGCGTGGGCGACGGCCTCGCGTGCGACGCGGACCGCGTCGGTGTGGTCGCCGACCTTGAGGTGAAGCGCCGCGCGAACGATGCGCTCGTGCGCGATGTCGCACGGGTCGCCGAGACGCGAGGCGATGCGGAAAGCATCGTCGAGCGCGCGGCGCACGGAAGGCAGATCGAAGGCGCGCTCGAGCGTGACCTCGGCGATCGCCGACAGCGTGTCGGTCCGCCCCGGCGGATCGTCGGCGCGCTCGAACACCGCGAGGGCTCGCGTCATGAGCTCGAGAGCGCGATCGGTGTCGCCGAGCTCGGCGTACATCTGGCCGATGTTGGAGCACTTGCGGCCGATGTAGATGCGGTCGCCCGCCGCGCGGTCGAGCATGATGCTCGCGCGCACGCACGCGATGGCGTCCTCGAGCGCGCCCTTGCTCCCGAGCGTCACGCCGAGCGAGTTGAGCGCCGACGCCTGGTGGCCCTTCTGTCCGAGACGGCGCGCGATCGCGAGCCCCTCGGCCGCAGCCTCGAGCGCCAGATCGAAGCTGCCTGCGCGCCAGAGGAGGCTGCTCTTCTGCACGAGCGTGACGCCGCGCGCCGAGAGGTGTTCCTGGTCGAGCCCGGCGCGAGAGAGCGCGCGGTCGAACGCATCGAGCGCGCCTTCGGTGTCGCCCTGATCACGGCGGAGCTGTCCCATCAAGCGGAGCGACTCGACCTCCGCGCCGCGGTCGCCCGCCTCGATGGACGCATCGAGAGCGCGCCGCAGCATCGCGTCCACGCCCGCCGTCCGCGCCGCGTCGAGGTCGTGGCGGGCGAGCCGCGCGAGAGCGACGCCCACGAGGCGCGCGGCACGGTGCTTCTCCGCGATCTGACGCATCGCTTCGAGCTCCACGCGCTGCTCGGCGCGCCGGCTCGAGACCCTGAGGATCTGCTCGCGCTCGGCGTGCAGCTCGAAGCGCTCGATCGCGCCCTCCGGCAACAACGCGAGCGCGCGCGCGAAGAAGCGAAGCGCGTCGCGGTTCGAGTACATCGCGCGCGCCGCGAGCCCGGCTTCCTTGTAGAAGCGTGCGGCTTCGGCCCGCTCGCCCGCGAGCTCGTAGTGCTTGGCGATGCGCGCCGGCGCGACGCCGCCGAGCCCTGCGAGATAAGCGCCCGCGCGGCGGTGCATCCGCACGCGATCGGCGGGCTCTCCGCTCTCGTAGGCGACGTGGCGCACGACCGCGCGAGCGAAGTGCAGCCCGCCCTCGGCGCGACGCGCGATGAGCCCTCGCTCTTCGAGCGCGCGCAGCGAGTCCCCCGCGTCGTGCCCCATGAGCTCCGAGACCTGATCTTCTCTCAGGCCAGCGCCGACGGTCGCGAGCCAGCGCAGCGTCACGCGCTCTCGATCCGAGAGGTCGGCGACACGAGCGGCGATCACGTCCTCGAGCGAGGCGGGAAGCGCGAACGCGGCGGCGCTCTTCCGAACCACGCGGCGCTCGCCCGAGGTCTCCTCCACGGCGATGGCGCCTCGCTCGACGAGCGCATCGAGCAGCTCCTCGAGGAAGAACGGGTTCCCGCCAGCGCGGCTCACGATGGCGTTGACGACGTCGGCCGGGACCTCCGCACCGGCGAAGTGTGCGGCGATCAGCGCTCGACGATCCTCGTCGCGCAGGTCTGTGAGATCGATCCGCGGCAGACCGCGGAGCGCGCCCTCGAGCCTCGGGTCCGGCCGGGTGGCGACGACGACGAGGAGCGGGACCTCGTGCGTCTGCGTCACGAGCCCTGCGAGCAGATCGCGGCTCGCATCGTCGATGAACTGCGCGGAGTCGAGCCAGAGGACGGTCGGCCCGCCGAGCGTCGTGCCGTTGCCCAGCGCCTGCCGTCCTGCCACCGCGCCGAGCAAGTCGCGCACGCCGCGCACGAGCGCCTGCTTCCGATCACCGGTCTCGTCCACCGCGCGCCGCGTCGCGAACAGAGGCTCGAAGGCGAGGAGCGCGTTCTTCTGTCGATCGGCCGCCGGGAGGAGCTTCTTCACACGCTCGCGCAGACGCTCGAGCGACTCGCCCGGCGCCCCGCCCTCGGGGATGCCGCACGCCTCGCGCACCAGATCGGCGACGCCCGCGTACGGAACGTCGGACGCGCCGAACGCACAGTCGACGCGCAGCACGAGCGGCACCGGCGAAGGCTGTGCGCTTCCGACGAGCCCGGTCGCCGCCGCGACGAGCGCCGTCTTTCCGATGCCCAGCTCACCCACGAGCAAGAGCTGCGCACTCTCTCTCGAGGCGGCGACCTCGCGGATCAGGCCCTGGATCGCTTCGATCTCGTGCGCGCGGCCGAAGAGCCCGACCTGGCGCGCGACGCTACGCGCCTCGTCCGCCCGATCTTCTCGCGTGCGGGCGCCGACGAGCCGATGCGCCCTTAGGCGCGTCCCCTCCTTCACGACGACCTCGCGACGATCGTCGGCGAACGCGAACACGCGCCGCGCGAGGCGGAAGACCTCGCCGCTCGCGAGGATCGTGTCGAGCTCCGCCTCTGCCGAGAGGCGATGAGCGACCGTGAACACGTCGTCGGCGGGCTCGTGACGCGCCCTGCCCTGTCCACCGCGCACGGCGATGACGCCGCCGCGCGAGAGGCCGAGCGAAGCGCCGATCGGCGACAGCGCGTCCGCCGAGAGGCCGGACAGCGCCTCGAGCACGTCGAGCGCGAGCCGACAGGCGTGGAGCGGATCGTCGACGGTCGTCTTGCCGAGCCCGAGGAGAAACCGGAACTCGCGCTTCTTCGGCGCGTCGGGCCACTCGAGCACGGCGTCGTACTTGAACGCGATGTCGTCGAGCACGCGCGCGGCCTGGTCGAGATCTTCGCCCGCGGTCTTCTCCGGATCGGACTCGACCTGCTGGCGAAGACGGCCCCCGACCACCACGACGCCGCGGCGCTCGCGCACCTCACGCGCGCTGGGCGCGGGGAGCCCGCTCGGCATCGAGAGCAGAGTCGCCTCGATCGGATCACGCGCGATGGGCTCGGAGATGACGGTCGGCTCACGCGGCGCGAGCTCGCCCACGAAGCGCTCGAGCTCCGTGAGGTCGTGGACGTCGTCCTGATCGTGCAGCCAGCGCGTGAGCGTGCCGGCCAGCGAGCGGCAGGTCTGGAACCGCTCTTCGCGATCGAAGGCCATCGCGCGCATCGCGATCTCGTCGAGCTCCTTCGGCACGTTGGGATCGACCTGCGACGGACGCGTGACCTTCCCATCGCGCACGAGCTCGAGGACCTCCATGCCCTGGAGGCCCGGGTACATCGTGCGCCCCATGACGAGCTCGGCGAGGAGCACGCCGAGCGAGTACACGTCGCTGCGCCGATCGACGCGCAGGCCGCGCGCTTGCTCGGGCGACATGTACGAGAACTTCCCTTTGATGACCCCGGTCTCCTCCGTGATCATTCGCGCGCGCGCGATCCCGAAGTCCGCGATCTTCACCGCACCGTCGTGCGAGACGAGCACGTTCTGCGGCGAGACGTCGCGGTGGACGATCTCCATCGGCGCGCCCGACTCGTCCTTGCGGTTGTGCGCATAGTCGAGGCCCTTGCTGACCTCGGAGACGATGAGCGCGGCGAGGGTGTAGGGCACGCGAATCTGACGGCGGCGCGTCGCCGAGAGCAGCCGACCGAGGTCCATCCCGTCGACGAACTCCATGGCGAGGAGGAACTCGTCCTTCACCTGCTCGAACGCGTACACCTGGACGATGTTCGGGTGGTTGAGCCGCATCGCGAGCTTCGCCTCGTCGACGAACATCGCGAGGAACTTCGGCGAGCGCGCGAAGGTCGGGAGGATGCGCTTGACGACGAGCACCTTCTCGATGCCCTCGGCGCCGGCCGACTTCGCGAGGAACACCTCGGCCATTCCGCCTGCGCCGAGGCGACGGATCACGCGATAGCGCCCGAGGTGCGCGGGCGGCGGAGAGGAGGCGGACAAGGGGCGAGATCCTACCGCGACATCGGGCTGGAGGTGACGCAATCGTGACGTGCAGCGACACGCTCCGGGCACACCCGCGCAGGCCCTGCGTGCGAAGCGGTGGCGATGAGCGCACTGTGCTCCTTCGACACCGGCTACGAACGGAGAAGCTCAGATGCGCGTGATCCTCTTGTTGGTCGTTTCCTTGGCCATGCTGGCGGGTGGCTGTGGATGCACCGAGACAGTCAATCCGAGCGAGGTCGGGGTCGCCGTCTCGTGGGGCAACACCCAGCCGTGGGTCTATCCCGAGGGCTTTCACTGGACCGATCCGGTGGGGATGACGGTCGTGCACATGTCCACGCGTACACAGGTCTACGAGATGGGCGTGTCCGGCACGACGGCGGCTGGAGAAGGGGCGCCGGAGAGCACCGCGGCGCGCGGCGAGTCGATCTCCGTGCTGACCCAGGATCAGCTCAGCGTGACGTTGAGCGCGACCATCCAGTTCCACCTCAATCCGACGACCGCGCCCGAAGTGTTCCGCCTCTTCGGGGTGAACTACGCAGACACGATCGTGCATCCGATCGTGCGCACCGCGATCCGAGACGCGGCGTCGAGCTTCACCGCGATGGACCTCGTCGATCAGAGACCGCGGCTCCAGGCCATGATGGAGGCCGGGGTGCTCTCGAGGCTCGAGGAAGCGCTGCGAGGGCGCGACATCCCGACGAGTGCGATCGTCGTGGAGAACATCCTCTTGCAGAACATCGACCTGCCCGAGTCCCTCGACGAGTCGATCGCCGCGGTCCAGCAGCAGAGACAGGCGACCGTCCAGCGGGAGCAAGCGCTCCGGACGGCGAGCGCGGAGGCCGCGCGCCTTCGTACGGAGGCCGAAGGTGAGGCTGCGGCCGTCCGCATCCGCGCCGAAGGGCAGGCGGACGCGAACCGCAGTCTCGCCGCATCGATCACGCCGGCCGTCCTCGAGCTCCGGCGGATCGAGGCGACCACGGCGATCTTGGAGAGCCCGCAGACGCGTACCGTCATGGTGCCGAGCAGCGGGCTCACGCTGATGCTGGGCGCCGGCGACACGCACTGACGCCGCCCAAGACGACGCCGGGAGACGCGCTCAGCGGTTGACCGAGCCCATCGCCGCTTCGGGATAGCGAAGGCCCGCCGCGGCGCCCTTCGGCATCACTGCGTCGAGGCGCCCGAGATCGTCCGGGGTCAGCGGGAGCGCGGCCGCGCCCACGTTCTCTTCCAGGTACTTGCGCCGCTTGGTGCCGGGGATCGGCACGATGAACGGCGCCTGCGCGAGGAGCCACGCCAGCGCGAGCTGCGACGCCGTCGCGTTCTTCTCGCGCGCGAGACTCTGGACCTTCGCGACGAGGTCGAGGTTCTTCTGGAAGTTCTCGCCCTGAAAGCGCGGCGAGTGACGTCGGTAGTCATCGAGCGCGAGATCCTCGAAGCGCGTGATCTGCCCGGTGAGGACGCCGCGCCCGAGCGGGCTGTAGGCGAGAAAGCCGATGCCGAGCTCCCGGCACGTCGCGAGGACGTCGTCTTCCGGATCGCGGGTCCAGAGCGAGTACTCGGTCTGCACCGAAGCGAGCGGGTGCACGGCGTGCGCGCGCCGCAGCGTCTCGGAGCTCGCCTCGGAGAGGCCGATGTGACGCACCTTTCCGGCCTTCACCAGCGCCGCCAGCGCCTCGATGGACTCCTCGATGGGCGTCTTCGGATCGACGCGGTGCAGCTGATAGAGGTCGATGACCTCCACGTTCAGTCGCGTCAGGCTCCCTTCGCACGCGCTCGTGATGTATGCGGCGCTCCCGTCGATGCCGCGCACGGTCTTGTCGGTGGCGCTCCGGACGATCCCGCACTTGGTCGCGAGCACCACGCGGTCGCGCTTGCCGGCGATGGCACGCCCGACGAGCTCCTCGTTGGTGAACGGCCCGTACATGTCGGCGGTGTCGAGCAGCGTGATGCCGAGCTCGAGCGCGCGATGGATCGTCGCGATCGACTCTTCGTCGTCGCGCCCCGAGTAGAACTCGCTCATGCCCATGCAGCCGAGGCCGAGCGCAGAGACTTCGAGCGGACCGAGTTGGCGGTGTTGCATGGCGTGACCATGGCGCGGCTCGTGGGCCCACGCACGGACGTGGCTCGCCCGGGAGAGAGGCCGTCACGCACGTCGCAGCGCGGGCGAGAAGCGCGCGGCCCGTCGATGTTCATGACCACGGCCGGGACGATGTCGGTATCCTGCGCCCGTGGCGGAGGACCCGAAGACCGGCGGCGACATCAGTCTCGAGGCGCCCGAGAGCGGCGGCGGGGGGCGGTTCGGAACGTTCGCGGGGGTCTTCACACCGAGCGTCCTGACGATCCTCGGCGTCGTGATGTACATGCGCCTCGGCTGGGTGACCGGCCAGGGTGGGCTCGGCATTGCGCTCGCCGTCGTGGTCGTGGCGCACCTGATCACGTTGGCGACCGGGCTCTCGGTCGCGAGCATCGCCACGAACCGCACGGTCGGCGCGGGCGGCGCGTACTTCATGATCAGCCGCGCGCTGGGCGCTCCGGCGGGCGCGGCGATCGGGCTGCCGCTCTTCTTCGCGCAGGCGCTCGGCGTCACGTTCTACATCGTCGGCTTCACCGAGTCCGTGATGCTCCTCCTGCCGGAGCCGATACGCGCGGTGGTCCCCGCGTGGGCCGTGAGCACCGTCGTGAACGTGCTGCTCACCGGCATCTCGATCAAGAGCGCCGAGCTCGCGATGAAGGCGCAGTACGTGGTGATGCTCGCGATCATCGCGAGCCTCGTCTCGTTCTTCATCGGCCGGACGCCGGACTTCCCCGTGGAGATCGAGTGGGTGAACCCGCACGGTCCGGGGTTCGCCATCGTCTTCGCCGTGTTCTTCCCCGCCGCGACGGGCCTGATGGCCGGCGTCTCGATGAGCGGCGACCTCAAGGACCCGCGCAAGTCGATCCCGCTCGGCACGCTCGCCGCGGTGGCGGTCGGCTTTCTCGTCTATCTGACGTTCCCGATCTGGTTCGCGCTCAACTACAGCAACGAGTTCCTCGTCGAGCATCTCGATGCGGCCTTCACCGTCGCGCGGGTTCCGGCGCTCATCTATCTGGGCGTCTGGGGCGCGACGCTCTCGAGCGCGCTCGGAAGCGTGCTCACGGCGCCGCGCACCTTGCAGGCGCTCGCGCTCGACCGGCTCGTCCCGGGCGTCTTCGGGCGCGGCTACGGGGCGACCCAGGAGCCGGTCGCCGGTCTGGTGCTGACGTTCGTCCTCTCCCAGATCGGGATCATGATCGGGAGCCTGGACCTGATCGCTCCCGTGCTGACGATGTTCTTCCTCGCGACGTATGGCGTGACGAACCTCGCGTGTGGCCTTCAGGTCTGGGCCGCGAGCCCGAGCTTCCGTCCCACCTTCCGCGTGCCGGCCGCCGTCAGCCTCGCGGGCGCTGCGGGCTGCTTCTACGTGATGAGCATGATCGATCTCGCCGCGATGATCGTGGCGTTGATCCTCTGCGGACTGATCTTCGCGGTCGCGCAGCGGCGCGCGCTCGGCGCGACCTACGGTGATGCGCGACACGGCATCTGGGCGGCCCTCGTGCGAAGCGCGCTCCATCGCCTGCGTCGCGTGGACTTCCATCCGCAGAACTGGCGGCCGAACCTCATCGTGTTCGGCGGCGATCCGAAGGCTCGACCGTACCTGCTGGAGACGGGCGGAAGGCTCGTGCAGGACCGGGGCGTGGTGACGTACTTCCACCTGATCGAGGGCGAGGTGACGGAGAAGGCGCGCGAGCGAGCGCAGACCTTCGATGCGAACGAGCCGGAGATCCGCGACGCGCATCCCAACGTGTTCTACCGGGTGGAGGTCGCGCCCGACGTCTACGAAGGCGCGGTCAGCGCGGCCCAGAGCTACGGGGTCGGAAACTTCGAAGCGAACTGCGCGATGCTGGGCTGGACGAACAAGCCCGAGCGCATCGGGGCCTACGTGCAGACGCTCCGCAGCCTCGTCACGCTCGACAAAGCGCTGATGATCGTGCGCGACGTGCCCGAGAAGCCGCCGGCCGACAAGAAGGAGCGCAAGCGCTGGGAACGGCGGCGACGACAGCTACACGTCTGGCTGGCCGAAGGGGATCGCAGCACCCACGCGCTCTCGATCCTTCTCTCGTATCTGGTCACGAGCGATCACCGATGGGGCAATACAGAGATCACCGTGCTCATGCCGGCGGAGACCGACGCCGAACGCGATGCAGCCAACCTCGCTCTCGAGGAGCTGCTGACGGCGGCGCGGATCGACGCGAAGGCGCGCGTCGTGCTGCGCCAGGGCCGCACGCTCGTTCAGCTCATGCACGTCGAGAGCGACAAGTGCGACATGGCGATCGTCGCGATCAAGCTGCCGCGACGCGAGAAGGGGGCGATGGTCGAGGAAGGTGCGACCGCGCCTCTGGCCTCCCCCGGCGATGCCGAGTTCATCGCGCGCCTCGACGCGATCCTCGCCGAGCTGCCGACGACCATCCTCGTCCACGGCGCTGCGAGCTTCGGAGGCGAGGCCCTCTTCGAGAGCTCGGGCAGCAGCGCCAGCTGATCGGCTAGCCCACCACGGCCAGCGCGTCGCGCGCCTCGACCGTCAGCGCGAGCGACCTGAGCCGCGCAGCGCCGTCGTAGATCTGGGCGGTGACGATCAGCTCGTCTGCCCCGGTTCGCGCGGCAAACTCTCCGAGCCCGCGCCGCACCGTCTCGGGCGAGCCGGCGATCGTGCACGCGAGCGCGGAGTCGATCATCGCGCGATCGGCGGGCGAGAGCACCAGGCCCGGCACCGGCGGCGGGAGCGGCCGTGGCGCCCCGCTTCGCAGCGCGACGAAGGCCTGCTGCACCGACGTCGCGAGAGCGCGCGCCTCTTCGTCGGTGTCCGCGGCGAAGACGTTCACCGCGAGCATCACGTACGGCGTCGCGTTCGCCTTCGAGGGACGGAAGCGCTGCCGATAGATCGCGACGGCCTCCTCCATGTGAGCGGGCGCGAAGTGCGACGCGAACGCGAACGGCAAGCCGAGCGCGGCGGCGAGCTGGGCACCGAAGAGGCTCGAGCCGAGGATCCAGATCGGCACGTCGAGCCCTGCGCCGGGCACTGCGTTCACACGCTGGCCGGCCTCTGGGCGGAAGTAGTGCATCAGCTCCACGACGTCGTCCGGGAAGGCATCGACGTCGCCCGCGAGCGATCGCCGCAGCGCGCGCGCCGTGAGCGGATCCGAGCCCGGCGCACGCCCGAGGCCGAGATCGATGCGGCCGGGATGGAGCGCTGCGAGCGTGCCGAACTGCTCCGCGATGACCAGCGGCGCGTGATTGGGCAGCATGATCCCGCCCGCGCCCACGCGGATGGTGGAGGTCCCCGCCGCCACGTGCGCGATGACGAGCGAGGTGGCCGCGCTCGCGATGCCCGGCATGTTGTGGTGCTCGGCGAGCCAGAAGCGGTGATAGCCGAGCCGTTCCGCGTGCTGGGCGAGCTCGAGGCTCCGCGCGAACGCGCTCCGCGCATCGCCCCCTTCGAGGATGGGACAGAGGTCGAGGACGGAGAGCTTCAGCATCGAGAGGTCATGCGGTCGGGCGGCCGGAACGCAAGCTCCGCCGGAGCGCAGACGCTCAGGGGCGCGGCGGCGCTGCGGCTGAACGACGCCGCCGAGAGTGGCCACGCGCGGCTCGTCCGTCGTAGCATCGCCGGCCCCGCGGCCGCCGCCGGGGCGCGGGTAGAGAGACCTACGAAAGACGCATCGTGATCGAAGAGTGGCTCCATTACTTCGTCCGGGTGTTCCACCTGATCGCCGGGATCATGTGGATCGGCACGTCGTTCTACTTCGTCTGGCTCGACGGCAGCTTCCAGCCTCTGCCCGAGAAGAAGGAGGGCATCGAGGGCGAGACCTACATGGTCCACGGCGGCTTCTTCTATCGCGTGGAGAAGCAGCGCCCGACGGTGATGCCGAAGATCCTCCACTGGTTCAAGTACGAGGCGCTGCTCACCTGGATCAGCGGCGTGTTCTTGCTCGGCCTCGTCTACTGGACGAACGGCGGCCTCGCGCTGATCGACATGACGCGCTGGCCGATGAGCCCCGCGATGGCGATCGGGATGTCGATCGGCTCGCTCGTGGTCGCGTGGGTGATCTACGACCTGCTCTGGACGTTCGTGGGCGGCCGCGCGCCGAGGGTCGCGCTCGGGATCTCGATCGCGCTCTTGTTGGGCGCGATCTACGGCCTCTGCCACGTCTTCCCGGGCAGGGCCGCGTTCATCCACGTCGGCGCCGTGCTCGGCACGATCATGATCGCGAACGTCTGGATGCGGATCCTTCCGAACCAGCGCCGGATGATCGCGGCGAGCCTCGCCGGCAAGGAGCCCGACTGGGCCAAGGGCGCCGCCGCCAAGCAGCGCTCGCTCCACAACAGCTACGTGACCATCCCCGTGCTCATCACGATGGTCTCGAACCACTTCTCGTTCGTGTTCGACCACCCGCTCAACTGGGTGATCCTCGCGGTGCTCTGCGTCGTCGGCGCCTCGACCCGTCACCTGATGATCACGGCCGAGAAGGAGAAGCCGGCGTACTGGACGCTCGCGCCCGGGCTCGGCGGGCTCGCGGCCGTGATCTGGCTGACGCTGCCCGTCACGCGCCCGCCGGACACGAGCCCGCCCGTTTCGTACGCAGAGGCGAGCCAGATCATCACGCTCCGCTGCCGTCAGTGTCACTCCTCGACCCCGACGGATGAGCTCTTCACCTCACCGCCGAACGGCGTGACGTTCGACTCACCGGACAGCGTGCACGCGCTCGCGGCACGCATCCGCCTGCGCGTGGTCGAAGCGCGCACGATGCCTCTCGCGAACCGCAGCGAGATGACGGACGAGGAACGTTCGATCATCGGTCGATGGATCGACCAGGGCGCGCACATCCAGTGACCGCCGCGACCTGGGCAGTAGCGAGCGAGCGCGTGCTCGTCGACGGGTCCTTCCGCGCGGCGACCGTCGTCATCGAGGGCGGCCTCATCGCCGACGTGCTCCCGCCCGGCGCGGTGACGAGCACGCAGATGCCGATCCACGACGTCGGGCGCGCAGCGGTCTTGCCCGGCCTCGTCGACACGCACGTGCACGTGAACGAACCGGGTCGCACCGAGTGGGAGGGCTTCGAGACCGCGACGCGCGCAGCGGCGTCCGGCGGCGTCACGACGCTCGTCGACATGCCTCTCAACTGCATCCCGGTCACGACGAGCCTCGGCGCGCTCGACGCCAAGCTCGACGCGGTCTCGCGCCTGCTCTCGGTCGACGTCGGGTTCTGGGGCGGCGTCGTCCCTGGCAACCAGGGCGAGCTCCTCCGGATGGCCGAGCGCGGGATGCTCGGCGCGAAGTGCTTTCTCTGTCACTCGGGGATCGACGACTTCCCGCGCTCTAGCCTCTCGGACCTGCGCGCAGCCATGCCGATCCTTCGCGATGCCGGCGTGCCGCTCCTCGTCCACGCGGAGCTCGAGCTCGACGGAACGCCGGAGTGCGCCGGAGACGTGCGCGCGTACGCGACCTATCTCGCTTCACGTCCGCGGAGCTGGGAGGACGCCGCGATCGCGGCGATGATCGACCTGTGTAGAGAGACGCGCTGCGCCGTGCACATCGTGCATCTCTCGTCGGCGAGCGCGCTGCCGCTCATCGAGGCCGCCAAGCACGAAGGGCTGCCGTTCACGGCGGAGACGTGCCCGCACTATCTCTGTCTCGCTGCGGAGGAAGTGCCGGACGGCTCGACGGAGTTCAAGTGCTCTCCGCCCATCCGCGAGCGCGAGAACCAGGAGGCCCTCTGGGCCGCGCTCGACCGCGGCGTGATCGATCTCGTCGCCTCCGATCACTCGCCGTGCACGCCCCAGCTCAAGAAGCCGGAAGCCGGCGACTTCTGCGGAGCCTGGGGCGGCATCGCGTCGCTCTCGCTCGCGCTCTCGTCGGTCTGGGCACGCGCGAGCGCGCGCGGCGTCTCGCTCGAAGAAGTGGTCCGGCGCATGACCGAGCGGCCCGCGACCCTCGCAGGCCTCGCCCGGAAGAAGGGGCGCATCGCCCGCGGGTACGACGCCGACCTCGCCGTCTTCGATCCGGAAGCGCGCTGGGAGGTGGAGCGAAGCGCGCTCGCCTTCCGCCACAAGGTCTCGCCCTACGTCGGCCGCGAGGTGCTCGGGCGTGTGGAGACGACGGTGCTTCGCGGGCGCGTGGTCTTCGATCGCCTCGGCGCGACCGCCACGCGAGAGACGGGCCGGCCGCTCCTCGGGCGCGGCTAGGGTTCGAGGCGATGAGCTCAGAGAGTATGGAGAAGCGATGAGCAAGGATGAGTCGGGCGCGTCGTTCGTGGGCCTCGTCGATCTGGCTGCCGAGGAGATGGGCGGCGTCGCGCTCTCTGCGAACGACGACTTCTTCGCGGAGAAGGCGAACCTCATCAAGCCGGGCCGCGGCGTGTTCTTGCCGGACGAGTACACCGATCGCGGAAAGTGGATGGACGGCTGGGAGAGCCGCCGCAAGCGCGGCGCCGGCCACGACACGTGCGTCGTCCGGCTCGGCGTCCGCGGTCAGATCCGCGCGCTCGACGTCGACACCAACCACTTCCTCGGGAATCACCCGCCCTTCGCTTCGCTCGAGGCTGCGCGCATCGAGGGCACGGACGACGAGGCCGCGCTCGAAGCGGCGCGCTGGGTCGAGCTCCTGCCGCAGTCGCCGCTGCGTCCCGGCTCCCAGAACCTCTTCACGGTGCAGGCCGGCGAGAGCTTCACGCACGTGAGGCTTCACATCTATCCGGACGGTGGCGTCGCGCGCCTCAAGGTCTGGGGCAGCGCCGATCCGGACTGGGATCGTCCTTCCGCCGACGACGCCACGAAGCCTCTCCTCGAAGCAGGCGAGGTCGACGTCGCCTCCATCCGGAACGGCGCGCTCGCGCTCGCGTGCAGCGATGCGTTCTTCGGCCCGATGAACAACCTCATCGCGCCCGGCCGCGCGAAGAACATGGGCGGCGGCTGGGAGACCCGGCGCAAGCGCATGCCCGGCCACGACTGGATCCTCGTGCGGCTGGGCGCCGCGAGCCGCGTCGGCCTGGTCGAGATCGACACGAACCACTTCAAGGGCAACTTCGCCGATCGCTTCGCGCTCCGCGGCCTCTCCGCCGAAGGCGCGCGCATCACGGATCTCATCGCAGCCTCAGCCTACGCGACCGCGCCAGAGTGGAAGACGATCGTCCCGGAGACGAAGCTAGAGGCGAGCACCCGACACTTCTTCCGCGCCGAGGTCCTCGACCGCGGGCCCTTCACGCACGTGCGCCTCGACGTCTTTCCCGACGGCGGGATCAGCCGCCTGCGCCTCTGGGGGACGCGCGCATGAGCGCGGCCCTCGTACTCGACGGGGCGACGCAAGACGAGGCGCGCTCGATGCTCGAGCGCTGCTGCGGCGCCTCGCGCTGGGTCACGGCGATGCTGGCGCGTCGGCCGTTCGGGTCGGACGAGAGGCTCTTCACGGTGGCCGACACCGAGTGGGCGCGGATGGAGAGGGGCGACGTGCTCGAGGCGCTCACCCACCATCCGCGCATCGGCGCGGACCTCGAGGAGCTGCGCATGCGCTATGGCGCGACGGCGAGCTGGGCAGCAGCAGAGCAGGCCGGCGCGGGCGCGGCGAACGAGACGACGCTGCTCGCGTTGCGCGATGCGAACGTCCGCTACGAGGCGCGCTTCGGCCACATCTTCGTCGTCTGCGCGACGGGCAAGACGGCCGCCGAGATGCTCGCGCTGCTCGACGCGCGCATGAGCCACACGCCGGACGTCGAGCTCGCGGTCGCCGCCGCCGAGCAGGCGAAGATCACGAAGATCCGACTGGAGAAGCTCTCATGACGACGCCTCCGAACCGCAGCCCCATCACCACGCACGTCCTCGACGTCTCGCTGGGCCGGCCCGCGAAGGGCATCGCTGTGCGCCTCGCGCGTGCGGAAGGCGCGAGCTGGAACGAGCTCGCGGAGAGCGAGACCGACGCCGACGGGCGCGCGAGCCGCCTCCTGCCGCCCGGATCCCTCGAGGCTGCGACCTATCGAATCAGCTTCGAGCTCGCGCCCTACTTCGCCGCGTCGGGTCGGAAGTCCTTCTACCCGAGCGTCGACATCGTGTTCGTTGTCGAGAGCGTGGTCGAGCACTACCACGTGCCCCTGCTCCTGAGCCCTTTCGGGTACTCGACGTATCGCGGGAGCTGAGACGTGAACGGCACACCGCCGTCCCGACGCCGAGGTATCTTGGAGAGATGCGCATACGCGAGCTGCATCTGTGTGTCGCACTCTTCTCTTGCTTCGGTCCGGGCTGCACGCTCTCCCGATCCGCGCGCGCATCGAGCCCGCCCGTCGCTGGCCGCGGCGGCAACGGGGCCGAGTCGACCCGCTCCGACGGCGGCGGCGGTCTGTCAGGCGCGGGAGGCGTCAGCTCGGGTGGCCTCGCTGCCGGAGGCACGGCGGCCCTCGACGTCCTGATCCGCTGAAGACGGTCGCGCCAACGAAGGAGGCGGCGCGCTTCCTGCTGCTGCCCGTCCATGCGGGGCCGTCGAGCGCTGGGACGGGGCGGGACGCGTCGCAGTCCGCTCCTGGCTTTCACCGGTGTCGCGATCGTGGCGAGCGCGCTCTCGCTCTCGACGTTTCACCATCAGCTCCACGCGCTCACGGTGGGAGGTCTGGACCTCGGGTTCTTCATGGCCGAGTACGAGCGACTGCTCGACGTCGCGCCGTGGCGCGGGCTCGCGGTCCAACCGAACGGGAACGACGCGTTCGGGTTCGGAGGGATGGACGGCTTTCCGACGCTCCATCACGACGTCCATCTCTCGCCTCTCAAGTACGCGCTCGCCTTGGTGCACCTCGCCACGGGCTCCTGGCTCGCGGTGCAGCTCACCCTCGTGGCGTCTCTGCTCGCCGCGCTGGCATACGTGCTCGTTCGCTGGGAGCGGGAGCGACCGGGAAACACGCTGACGCTTCCCGCGCTGGCGGCGCTCGCGATCTCCCCGCCGTTCGTCCGCGCGAGCGCGCACGATCTGCGGCCGATCGTCGCGCTCGGCGCCGTCGTCGTCGTTTTCGCCGCGGCGCTCCTCTCGCGCGCGCCCTCGCGCCACCTCTGGGTCTTCGCAGGCCTCGGGCTCTTCGTCCGTGAGGACGCGGCCGTGTTGCTCGCGCTCGCATGCGCATGGCTCCACCTCGACGGGCGGCGAACGGACGCGCGCAAGCTCTACGTGCTCGTGCTCGCCTACGTGCTCCTCTTCCATGCGCTCTACTTCGGGCTCCTGCCGTTCGCCTATGCGCCTCGGCTTCGGACCGTCGCCGTCTGGGTCGCGCTGCTCGCCTATCCAGCGCTGCGGCTCGCCCCGGAGCACGCACGAGCCGCGCTCTCGCGCGCGCACCAAGGACATCGCTGCTCCACGATCCTCGTCCTCGCCCTGCCCTTCGCGTTCGTCTGGTTGGCGCCGATCTTCGGAGGACACCTCATGCGGAACCCCATCGCGAGATCGTTCCCTGGGATGCTCGTCGCCAGCGTGGCCGGGACGTACTGGCTGCTCGTCTCCGGAAGAGAGCGTCAGAGACGGTGGGCGACCGGCCTCGGAATGATGGCGATCGTTCCCATGCTCGCGCTCAGCCTCCGCATGGTCTCGGACCTCCGCGCGATCGCCGACCGACGAGCCGGCGTGTGGGCGTTTGCGGAGAGCCTGCCGCGCCGGACGCCCGTCCTCACCGACTTCGCGCACTACCAGGCGTTCGCGGGCCGCGACCGGCTGCTCGTCTGGGAGCGCCTGCCTGCCGCGCGCGCGCCCGAGGATGCGCGCGAGCTCCCCGCATCGAGACAAGCGCTCGCTCGCGAGCTCTCGCGCTTCGACGGCCTGGTGATCGTGAGCGACGCGTCGTTCGAGATCTTGATGGAAGCGCTCCGATCCGCGGGCGTCGAGCCCTCGTTCGAGCTCTGCCGTCGATCGCCCGCCTTCCTCGTCGCACGTGCGTCGTCCAGCGAGACGGAGTGCCCAGCGGCCCCAGACGACGACGACCCCACGGACGGGCACGCCTGATCGCGGGCCGCCGACGTGAGGTGGTGGGGTCAGAGAGCGGCGGGAAAGCGCGAGAGCGCTCGCGCCTCGTCGAGGAAGTCGAGGTTCTCGGAGGCCGACGCGATCTCGACGTCGGTCACGCACGCGTCGTCGATCGGGTGAGGGGGTCCGAGCATCCCAACGGCAGTGACCCAACCGATCACGCGATCGGGGCCCGAGCCGGGCGCGAACGCGCCCGCGCCACGGTCGCCATGACAGCTCGGCGTGCCGTCCGTCGCCACGAAGATCGTGCGCGGCGAGGGCTCGCTGCTCTCGAGCGCGCAAGCCGTCCAGACGCGACGCTCTCCGCGATCGCCGCGGAGCGCAGCGTCGTACGACGGGATCTCGACGCCACACGGAAGCGCCTCGGACGCGACGGTCGTCGCAGGAGCGACGCGCCGCACCGGACGCGAGAGCACGAGCGCCACGAGCGCGTGATGCTCGTCGTGCGCGAGCGGGTGGAGCAGGAAGTCTTCGACGGGGATCGTCTCCTGGGAGACGTCACCGGTGCCGAACGAGAGCTCCCACCAGCCGTCTTCGGCGCAGTGCGCGGACGTGACGACGATGTCGCTCGCGATGAGCACGGCGTGGCAGAACGGAACCACCGACGAACGCGCGTGCGCGAGAAAGCCACCGCTCGGATGCACGAGCACTTCGGCCGCGTTGCTGCCCGATGCGGACGCGGCGCCGCCGTTGATCGGCTTGCACGCGCTGGCGACGAGCATGACGAAGAGCGACCAACCCCAGATCCATCGACTCGCTCCGCGAGCGCTCGAGCTGGCCATGGGTCCGTGCGAGCAGCGCACGTGCCACGCGCGACCAGGCAGCAGGGCGCTGGGGGCCCTTGCCTCAGACGCTGGCGACGGCGCGACGCAGCCGCGCTTCAGCGTCCTCGGCGACCGCTTGGACCTCTGCGCTGGCCTCCGCGATCACGAACATCGCCTTGGGTGACGCCGCCGAGACGACGGTGTCCGGCCCATCCTCGGCGAGGACGACGTTGCAGGGCAGCAGCAGCCCGACGGCCGGATCGGCGGTGATCGCGCGATGGGCGAGCCGTGGGTTACAAGCCCCGAGGATCACGTAGGGCGCGATGTGCTCACCGATCTTCACTTCGAGCGTCTTCTGGACGTCGATCTCCGTCAGGACACCGAAGCCTTCCGTCGCGAGGGCAGCGGTCACGCGCGGTCGCATCTCCGCCAGGTTGGTGCCCGGGAAACGCCGCGTGATGGCGTACGGAACGTCGAACTTCATGCAGAACCTCCCTCGATGGACACGTCGATCTCGATGCCACGACGTACGCTCGCCGTGACCGTGCAGAAATCCTCGAACACGCCCCTGCACGCCTCGAGCGCGTCGGCGCGGATCTCTTCCGGCGCATGGAGCACGACGCGGACCTGTCCGACGCGGAGCCGGCGCTCGGCGGTGCGGACGACGTCCATCGAGACGCGCGCTTCGATCCCGTGATCGACCTTCACTCCACGCTTGCTCAGACAGAACACGAGGCTCGCGGCGAGGCAGTTGCCGATGGCGGCAGCGAGGATGCGCGTGGCGTTGGGCCCGGCGTCCTCTCCGAGCGGCGGCGGCTCGTCCAGCGTGAGCGGCGTGAACGGCTTGTCCTCGAACGTCACGCCGAACCGGTAGGCGTCCTCCTGAGACACTCGCACCAGCAGCTCGTTCACCTTGATCTCGTCCGTCACGTCCACGCCTCCACGACCCAAGCCCGGGCAGGTGCTCTACGCACGCGAGCCGCGACGGCAAGCGCCTCGTGTCGCGCGGTTCACTGGCATGGTCAGGCGGCGAGCGCGGTCGCGAGGCGACGCAGTGTTCCGCTGGGATCGCGCTCGATGGGCGCGCCATGCGAGACGATGATGCGCTTCAGGTTCCGCAGCGCGGCCCAGGCCCGGAGCTGCGCGCGCACGGCAGAGCGATCCTTGATGAGCGTTCTCTCGATTCGCTTCGGAATGCGCGGCTCCGGCCCCGTGAACCCGAGCGCCCGGAGCAGAAGGCCGCCGAGGCCGCTGCGATCGTCGAGGTTCCCGATGAGGTGGTTCACGATCAGGGTCGTTCCCGTGGGGCCCTCGACGACGAGCGCCGCTTCGTGGCCGTTCGTCCCGGGGACCGAGATGAAGTGAACGTGAGGGTCGCGGAAGTCGACCGTGGTCGCGTCGACGTGCACAACCTCCTCGACCTTCTCGCGGGCCCCCTCGGGAGCGATCACGAGCATGTTCGGGAAGCGCTGCTTCCAGATCTTCGCATCCATGCGGTGCGAGTCGCCCGGCACGATCAGGTAAGAGGGGAGGCCCAGTCCCTTCAGGGTCTCGAGCTCCCGTGCGTCGAGCGCGATCGCGCTGTAGATGACGAGACGGTGGTCGGCGAGACGCACGACGGTCATCCGCCGGGGAAAGTGGGTGAAGGGCATGTGGACGTCCCCCACCACGGTGAAGACGTCGCGCTCGACCCGCGTGAGCTTTCCGTGCGGATGCACCGTCCATCGTTCGAGGGTCTTGGGCATGTCCGCTCCTCGAGCCTCTCGAGAAAGGTCGAGATGGCCGCGCGAGCACAGCATCAGCAGAGATCGTGCCCGTCGCCCCTCATCCACGTTCGGGCGTTCCACATCCGCGACGACCTCCCGGAGCCGGGCCTATCCGGAAAGCGTCAGGCCTGCGCGCGCTCCTTCGGCGGGGGCGTCTCGCGCTCGGTCGTCATGCGATCGCCGCCGCGCGCCTTGGCAGAGTAGGCGGCGCGATCGGCACGCTGGAGCAGCGCACCCGGCTCGTCGTCCTCGAGCGCGATCGCGAGGCCAACGCTCGCAGTGATCGGACGACGTGGATCGAAGAGGAGCCCGGCCTCCCGCACGCCGAGGACCACGCGCTGGGCGGTGATCTCGGCTTGCGGCGCTCCCGTGTCCGCGAGCAGCACCACGAACTCGTCGCCTCCGTATCGACCGACCACGTCGGTCGCGCGGACCGCGCGCAAGAGAGCCTCCGCGACGCTCGTGAGCAGAGCGTCACCGCGCGCGTGCCCCTCTTCGTCGTTCACGCGCTTGAAGCGATCGAGGTCGATCATCACGGCGGCGAGCGGACGACCCCGGCGCCGCCAGCGAAGCTCGTCCTCGAGCCGCTGCATGAGGTGGCGGCGGTTGGCGAGCCCGGTGAGCGGATCTCGCTGGCTCAGCTCCTCGAGCTTTCGGTTCGCTTCGAGGAGCGCGAGCGCCCGCTTCTCGTCGTGCGCGACGAGCGCGCCCACGCTGGCGGTGCCCGAGAGGATCATCGCGATCGCGAGCGCGCCGGACCTGAGGAGCTCCGATGCCGTGGGCGTTCCGTGGATCCAGGACGCTCCGGCAGGCGCGAACGGGAGCAGGCCCATTCCCTCGACCACGAGGAGCCCCGCGTACATCACGGAGCAGATGACGGCGATCGCGAAGCCCACCCGGCGTCCGGCGATCACGGTGTTGATCATCGCGGCGAACGCGTAGAGCGCCACGGTCACGCTCCCGACGCTGCCGACGAGGTGCACGAAGAACGTGATCATCGCCGCGTCGACGACGCCGGACGCGATGGTGCGCGCGCTCCCGAGCTCGTCGCGCCAGATCAGCAGCTGGAAGACGCCGGCCGCGACGACGTACGACGCGAAGACGACGTAGTCGCTCGCGAGCGCGGGCACGAACACCGGGAGCAACAGCATCCCGAAGGCCGCCATGATGAAGCGGACCAGCGCCGCCAAGAACACGATGCGCTCGCGAGCCATCACCCGCGATCACGATACACGATGTACTGTCCGGCCATATGACCTCCACGCCCCGGTACGTCCGCTTCGCGCAGTGTCTCGCGCTGGTCTCGGGCCTCTCGGCGTGCGGCGCTTCTTCGTCCTCCGGCTCGGCGTCCACACCCACCTCGACGTCGACCTCGACCTCGACGTCGACCGCGGTCTCGTCCGGATCGACGACGAACTCGCCGACCACCCTCGTGGCGCGCTGCGACTGCACGTGCGGGAGCGCGACCCACGAGCAGCCGAGCTGCTTCGACGTCGGCATGAGCGAGTGCTGCATGCCCGTCGTCGGCCCGCTCTCGCCGCCCGATCTCGCCGTCTGATCGGACGCTCAGTCGAGAGGTCCGCCGTCGCTCGCCTCGAGCGCTGCGTGGAACAGCACACCGCCGGCCACGGCAGCAGGCATGAAGAGCAGGTTGACGAGCGGCACGCAGAGAAAGAGGCCGACGCCGGCTCCGAAGCCGAGGATCGCCGCAGGGTGGCGCCGAACGAGCCGGAGACGATTCGCGAGCCCGCGTCCGCGCGTCGCCTCGGGCGTCTCGACATACGTGATTCCGAAGTAGAGCGCGCCGAAGGCGAGACCGACCGCGCCCGTCACCGGGCTCAGCACCGGCACGAAGAGCGAGAGCAGCAGCAGCGCCGCGTTGACGGCGAAGAACGTGCTCTCGATGACGATGGCGCGGCCCACGTCGCGGAGCGCGCGCCCCACGGCGAACGGCGGTGCGGCGCGGCCCGTCACGCGCTCGTCGAGGATCTCGGCGAGGCGTGCGTTGAACGGGGCCGACACGATCCCGCTCACGAGGAGCGTGGCGACGAGCGCGCCGATCACGAGCACGACCACGACGAGCGCCTCGAAGAGCCAGTGCGCTCCGCGGGCGAGGTCGACCTCCCACCCGTCTCCGGCGGGCGCGGCCCAGAGGGACGAGGTCAGCGTGTCCTCGTAGCCGACCACAGCAAGGATCGACCCGAGGAACGCGAACAGCGTCACGAGGATGGGAACGATCCAGTAGCGAACCAGCCCCGGATGCTCGACGTAGACGAGCCGCGCGCCCTTGAAGGGAAAGGCGAGGCCGCCGAGAAACGACGCCGCTCCGCGCCGTGGGGCGGAGAGCGCTCGCCCGATGGGCCGACGCGCGTCGATCACGTTCGGCGCTCCACTACCAGGGGAACTCGGTTCCGTCGCGCCGGAAGAACTTCCCGGTGCTCTCCATTCCGCGCGTGTCGATGATCTCTCCGAGCTGCGACGCGCTCTCGTCGGGCGAGATGCTCGCGCCCTTGCCTCCCATGTCCGTCTTCACCCATCCGGGCTCGACCACGATGCACGCGACGCGATCCTTGGTGAGCTCGATCGCGAGCGTCCGCCCCGCCATGTTCAGCGCGGCCTTCGACATCCGGTACGCGAACGCGCCGCCCATCTGGTTGTCTGCGATGGAGGCCATCCCGGAGCTGACCAGGAAGACTTTCCCCTCGGCCTTCTTCAGCATCGACAGGAGCGCGCGCGTGACGCGCACGGCGCCCACGGCGTTCGTATCGAAGAGCTCGAGCGCGACCTTCGGGTCGAAGTCCGACAGACCCTCCCAGTGCCCGACGCCCGCGTTGTTCACGACGACGTCTACCCCGGCGCCTCCGAGCTCCTTGGCGAACGCCGCGACCGATGCATCGCTGCGCACGTCGAGCCGATGCACGACCACGCCGGGCAACGCCGCCAGCTCCTTCGCGCGGTCGGGCTCGCGCGCGGTTCCGTGCACCTCGTCACCGCGCGCCGAATAGCGCCGCGCCAGCGCCAGCCCGATCCCTCGATTCGCCCCAGTGATCACGATCCGCATGGGTCACCTCGCCCGAGGTCATGGGGCCACCGAGGCCCGCTGCGCAAGTCGCGACGCGAGCTGGTGACCTGTCCGCGGTGCGACGTCTGGCGCGAACGCCCGGCTCAGAACGCCCAGCTCAGGCGACGCCGCGGCGACGTGCCTGGCGGGCGCTCGGCGCGGACATCGCCGGCTTGGCCGCCCGCGACGCGGCGGCCTTCGTCAGGTCGTCCTTGAGCGCCTCCTCCTTCAGAGCGGAGCCCTTGGGGTCCTTCTCGGCAGCTTCGCGCGCGGCCTCGGCGAGAGCAGCGTTCTTCGCCGCGAGCTCGGCCGTGCGCGCAGCGTCGTCCGCCGCGAGGTGACACTTCTTGTACTTCTTCCCGGACCCGCAGTGACACAGGTCGTTCCGGCTGAGCTTGGTGATCTCGTCCTCCGTGGATCGTGGAACGACCATCATGCTCCGGAAGCAGCCGTGGTCACAACGGTCTCGCCGCACTCCGCCCAAGTTCCTTTCCCGATCGGCCGAGGCGAGCTATTCCGATGTCGGGGGGGTTCGGAGGGCCCTGGTGCAGTTCCCGCGTCTGGTGATCGTCTCGCCCGCGCTACGCGACGCAGAACGATTCGTGGCCCGGCCTCTCCTCGGGGAGTGGAAGGGGCGCGATGCGATGCCGGTCGAGGCCGTGGCCGAGGGCCGCGACGGCTGCGGCTTTCGTCTCGCGCGACGAGAGCTCGATCGCGCCGCGGTGGAGGCGCTCGTCCTCACGGCGAGGAAGAACGTCGAGGCGACGCCGTGGAACTGGGACGTCGCGGAGGAGTCCGGCGCCCTGTGGTTGAAGCGACCGAGCTTGTTGCGCGCGGTCGGCACTCCCCGCGTCAGCGCGAAGGAGACGGCTACCGAAGGCTCCTGGACGGACGACTTCTCGAGCGATCTCCTCCTGCACCCCCAGGCGATGGCCGCAGCGGCCTCGCGGCTCGGCGCTGCCTCTCTTCTCGTCTCGGTTCCGAGGCGCGGATGGCTCCTCGCGAGCGCTGGAAAGCTCGGCGACACGCCGGTCTCTGCGAAGCTGCGAGCGGCCTCCGACCGCATCCCCTGCCCCGGAGAGAGGCACGCCATCTCGAGCGCCATGGTCTTCCAGGTGACCGCCGGCGCGATGAGCGGAATCGATCTGATGAACGGCGGCTCTGGCTACGTCTCGCTCCGCGATCCGGATCCGAGCGCGTGGCTGGGCGCCTGAGGCAGCAGGCTCAGCCCACGCTCAGCCGATCTCGACGACGAAGGCGAACGAGAGCTCTCTCGTGGCTCCGGGCGGCAGATGGATCAGGCGCTCGCCCGTGTTCATCGCATCACCGGGGCACGTCCACGGCTCGACGCAGACGAAGTCGCGGCCCGGCAAGCTCCAGAGCACCCAGTGCGGTCGATCGGTCCCTCCGTCGATCGTGACTCGCAGATCCCCGTCCAACGAGAACGCCATCTCTCGCCGCTCGTGGTCCAGCAGGTGGAGATCGACCTCGTTCGGTCCGAGATCGAGCGCACGCCGATCGAAGGAGACCTCGCGCTTCGTGACGTTGTCGAAGGCGCGGCGCGCGTCGGTCTCGATCGCGAACGTGCGCTTGTCCGCCACGCTGAAGTAAGGGTGAAAGCCGAAGCCGAACGGCATCTCACTGGCCGACCGATTCTCGATCTCCGCCGTGACGCGGAGCGCCCTGCCGCGCACTGCGTACGTGAGGTCGACCCGGAAGTCCCATGGATAGCTGGCGAGCGTCGTCTCGTCGGGCTCGAGACGGAGCGTCACCGCAGACGGGCTCTCTCGTACGACGGCCCACGCGCGATTTCGCGCGAAACCGTGCTGCTTCAGGGTGCCGCTCTTCCCGGCGCGCGACCACGCATCGCCCGCGAGCTTGCCGGGCGTCGGAAACAGGACAGGGCTCCCGCCGCGCACGTTCTTCGTGGGATCGAGGAACGAGGCGCGGTCGAGGAAGAAGATAGGGCGTGACCCCACCTCGAAGGTCGTCACCATCCCGCCGCGGTTCGGGGCGATGCACGCGCGCGTCTCGCTCGCGGGGTCTTCGATGCTGAGCTCGAGATCGAGCTGGCCTTGCGTGTCGCTCATGCGTCTGCCTCGCCGCGAGCGTACGCGACTCTCGGGGCATCGTCTTCGGACCTCAGGCCGCGAGCATCTGCGCGAGCGCGGCGGCCATCTCGCCATCCGGGAGCCCGAGAGAGAGCGTGCGTCGCTCGCGAAGCGTCTGGGCCAGGCGCGCGTGCGTCTCCCCGCGCGCTTCGTCGAGCCGACGCCTCAGGCCGGGCGATGCGCCCTCGCGAGCCCACGCGTCGAGGTCGAGCGAGAGCAGCGCGTGCATCGCTTCATCGCGTGCGATCGACGCCATCACCCCACGCAGGCCCGGCTCTTCGGCGAGCGCTGCCTGCGCGTGTGCCTCGATCGCGCCCCACGCCTCGCCGACGCAACCCTCCCGCGCGTTCTCGAGCGCAAGGCTCTCGAGGGTCGGCAGCTCGCGGAGGTCGGTCCGGACGGCGAGCGCGACGGGCGCGTGCCGTGCGACGAGACGGACGATCGCCGCGGTGTGCCGGCGCTCGTCGTCGGCAGCACGCAAGGAGCGCCGTACGAGGGATCGCGGGGCGCCGTGTCGCGAGACAGCCTCCGCGGTGCGAGAAGCACGCGCCTCTCCGTTGGCCCGTGGTCCGTTTCGGACGAGGTCCGCTCCACCGATGGCGGAGCTCGCGGATGGCTTGCGGTTCGCGGGCTCAACCTCGGTCGCTCCGCACGCCGACGGCGCGGTCACCGCGATCGGACTCGGAACGCGCTCCCCGGTCGGCCGACCTTGGCGAGGCGCGTCGCCTCCCGGTCGGGCTGCGGCACACAATCGCGGCGCGCGGAGCTCAACCAGGTCTCGCTCGCTGCGCCTACGCCGCCCATCGTCGCGCGGTCGGTGCCGCAACGCGCGCCTCGTGCGCGCTCAGTCGGAGCTGACGGCGTGGATCAGCGCCCCGGCGCCGATCGGCGCGGGGTCCATCCAGAGCGTACCGAGCGCGGCACGGACGCATCGTTCTTCGTCGGTCCCGGCGAGCGCGCCGCGCAATGCGACCTGCACACTGCCATCAACTGCGAAGGAGACGCCGAGTGCCACGCTAGTCTGTCCGACGCACGCGAGGATCGGACCGCGCCGAGCATCGATTCGAGCACGGAGCGCCGCCTCGGCGTCCGCATCGGCATCGGGCACGGGGGCGCCTGTCTCTGGCCCCGCCGCATCGTCCGCCTCGGCCAACGCAGCGTCAACGCGGGCGCGAGAGAGCGACACGCTGACCGTTCGCGGTACCGAGGCACGCTCGTCCACCACGACGCCGCGAAACGCGGCCATCACGCACTCGCGCGTCTCACGGCTCGCGTCGCCAGTCGCGGTGGCGAACGTCACCCGACCGAGTTCGCTCACCGTGAGTCGGATGGAGACGCTGCCTGTCTCGGGTAGACATGCGTCCAGGTTCGCGCGCGCGGCGAGAAGCACCTCGCGCATGCTCTGGTCCGACCGCGGCGGTATCCGCGACGCGGCCCAGGTCGTCGGTGCCGAGCCACGAGAGGAGCCCGACGACGTCGAGCCGCTGTTGCGCACGATGATCGCGCCGAAGCAGCCGAAGCCGTCGCAGCTCGACACGTAAACAGCGCTCTGACTGCAGCCCGTCGCGCGAAAGCCTCGGTTGGTCAGATCGCGAACCTCGACCGAGCGTGCCGGACAATCGAACTCGGCGGCGAATCGGGCGCGAACGCCGTTCATGGCGGAGGAGCAGCCGGATGCGCCAACCAAGAGGAGCGCACTCAGGAGGATGCAGCGGGCCAAGTCCGGACCGTGTCAGCCCACGCGGACTGCCGTCAAGCGTGCGTCGTCCTACGGGATCCCGGGCTAGCGGATGAGCGCGCCGGAGCTTGCGGCGTCACGCAGCACTCTCGGTCGCGTGTGCCCGCGGATTGCGAGGCCAAGCTGAAGGCCGCGCGGCTGGACCTACTCGCGCTGTTCCGCTCGATCGACCGTGTTCCGATCGACGCGCGCGAGCTTCCGCGGTCCACGTTCGACGAGCTGGTCGACCTCGATGGCGACTATGCCGAGGCGTTGTCGATCCTCGATCAGCCCTCGACGCAGTACGACGTCGGGCGG
>JBBSAT010000056.1:0-30891 GCA_038252025.1 Polyangiales bacterium
CGATCCACAGGAAGTGCAGCGGAGGCGCCTGCGCTTCCTGCGCGTGCGCATCGTCATGCTCGGCATGCTCATGATGGCCGGCGGTGGCGCCGTGCTCCAGCGCGCCTACCACCTCCAGATCATCGAGGGCGACGAGCTGCACGCCGAGGCCGACGCGCAGCAGCTCCGCGACGTCCACCTCGCGCCCAAGCGCGGCACCATCTACGACCGAACCGGCGCCGAGCTCGCGGTCAGCGTGGACGTGGACAGCATCCACGCGAACCCGCGCCAGATGCACCGCGAGGGCGTCGACACGGAGCTCGCGGCCACGCGCCTCAGCCAGGTCCTCGGCGTCGACCGCGCGCGGATCGCGGCGCGCCTCGCCTCGGATCGGTACTTCGTCTGGATCGAGCGACAGGTCACGCCGGAGGAGTCCGCGGCCGTTCGCGCGCTGGAGATCCCGGGCGTCGCCACCACCGAGGAGGCGCATCGCTTCTACCCGAGCGGCTCGCTCGCGGCGCACATCCTCGGCTTCTCGAACATCGACGGAGTCGGGATCGAAGGCGTCGAGCTCTCGCTCGAAGATCACCTCCGCGGCGAGCGCGCCGACGTCCCCGCGATCCGCGATCGTCGTGGTCGCGTGGTGTTCTCGGACACCCTGCTCGATGACCGCGCGACGCAGGGCGACGACGTCCACCTGACGATCGACCACACGATCCAGCACATCGTCGAGCGCGAGCTCGAGCTGACGATCCGGACCTTCGAGGCCGAGGCCGGCAGCGTCGTCGTGATGGATCCGCAGTCGGGCGAGATCCTCGCGATGGCGAGCTACCCGACGTTCGATCCGAACGACCCGACCGACTCCCCCACCGCTGCGCGGCGCTTCCGCGCGATCACGGACCGCTTCGAGCCGGGATCGACCGTGAAGCCCTTCACCGTGGCGGCGGCGCTCGCTGCCGGCGTGCTGGCGCCCACCGAGCAGATCGACTGCAGCCAGCCGCTCGACTTCGAGGACGGGCTGCGCCTCGTCACCGACACCCACTCCCACGGGATGCTCACGCCGGCCGAGATCCTCGCGCAGTCGTCGAACATCGGGGCCGGCATCATCGGCGCGCGGCTCCACAGCCAGGGGCTGTACCGCGGGATGCGCCGCTTCGGCTTCGGACAGATCACGGACCTCCCGATGCCCGGCGAGGTTCAGGGCGTGCTGCGCCACTACTCGCGCTGGTCCTCGCGTGACGTGTCGACGACGGCGTTCGGCCAGGGCTTCTCGGTCACCGCGATCCAGCTGGCCACGGCGATGGGCGCGATCGCGAACGGCGGCCGCTTGATGGAGCCGATCCTCGTCCGCCGCATCGTCGACGGCCACGGCGACACGGTCGAAGAGACGCTCCCGCACACGCGTCGGCAGGTCGTACCGCGCGCCACCGCACGTCTCGTGGCGGACATGCTGACGGCCGTCACCGGCGACACCGCGATGGGCGCGGAGGCCGCGATCCCGGGCTACCTCGTCGCGGGCAAGACGGGCACGGCGCAGAAGGCAGACGAGGTCCACGGCGGCTACCGCGGCGAGACCGATCCGCTGGCCCGCTGGACCGCCTCGTTCGTCGGCTTCGTCCCCGCCGAAGCGCCGCGCCTCGTCATCGCCGTCATCATCGACGAGCCCGTCATCGATCACTACGGCGGCGTCGTCGCGGGCCCGGTGTTCCGCCGCGTCGGTGAGGCCGCGCTGCGGCACCTCGGCATCGCGCCCGTCGGCAGCGGAGATGCGCTCGCCGATCTCGCCGCCGAGATCCGCGCGCGCGCCGTCGCTGGAGCGAGCGCAGCCGACGCAGCGGCCGCAGCGGAGGCCGCAGGAGAGGTCGTCCCGCCGCCCACGCCTGGAGACGACGAGACGCTCGTTCCCGATCTCCGCGGGCTGACCGCGCGCGCGATGATGGTCGCGCTCGCGCGGGTCGGCCTCGCCTTCGAGCTCGAGGGCGCCGGCCTCGTGGCGACGCAGAGCCCCGCCGCGAACCTCGTCGTCCCGCGCGGGGCGGTCGTCCACGTGATGCTCGAACGGCCCGGCGCGACGGAGCCCGCGATGGCGACGGACGCGGAGCTCGACGCGCCGCCCACGGAGCACGCGTCGAGCGATCCACACGCGCCGACCGGGCCCAGGGTGGCAACGGTCGCCGGTGCGCGCGTGACGCGCGGGGGGACGCGATGAGCCTCTCGCTCGCCGCGCTCGTCGACCGCGGGATCGCCACGCGCGTCGTCGGCGATGCGTCCGTGCGCGTGCTCGGCGTCCGGCACGACTCGCGAGGCGTCGAGGCCGGCGACCTCTTCGTCGCCGTCCCTAATGAGAAGGTGGACGGCGCTGCGTTCGTGCCGACCGCGATCGCGCGCGGTGCGGCCGCGATCGCGAGCGAGCGTCCCATCGCCGTCGACGTCCCCGTCCTGCTCGTCGAGAGCGCCCGACGCGCGCTCTCGCTCGCCGCGCACGCCGTCTACGGCGAGCCCACGCGGGCGGTGCGCACGATCGGCATGACGGGCACCAACGGAAAGACGACGACGACCTGGATCGTGGACGAGGCGCTCTCCTGGATGGGCCGCAAGCCGGCGCTGATGGGCACCGTCGAGACCCGCGGGCCGGGGCATCGCGAGCAGAGCGCGTTCACGACGCCCGAAGGCGACGAGGTCGCCCGCTTCGCGCGGCGGATGGTCGATGCAGGCGCGACCGACCTCGTGATGGAGGTCTCGAGCCACGCGCTCGCGCTCTTCCGCGTCGAAGGCGTCACCTTCGAGGTCGCTGCGTTCACGAACCTCACGCAGGACCACCTCGACTTCCACGGCACGATGGAGGCGTACCTCGACGCGAAGGCACGCCTCTTCCTCGACCTCGCGCCCGCGAACGCGGTCATCAACATCGACGACCCGGCCGGCGAGGCGCTCGCGCGCCGGATCGACAGGAGCGTCACGCGCCTCTTCACGGTCAGCCGCACGAGCCCGCGGGCCGACGTGCACGCGAAGTCGTACCGGCTCGGGCGCTCGGGCGTGTCCGCGCCGGTCGTCTGCCCGCGAGGGACCCTCACCCTCGAGAGCCGCATGGTCGGCGCGCACAACCTCGACAACCTCCTGCTGGCGATCGGGTGCCTGGCGGCGCTCGGCCACGACGTGAACGACATCGAGACCGCCTTGAGCCGCGTCGTCGGCGCGCCGGGACGGCTCGAGCGCGTCGAGGATCCGCGCGACATCGCCGCGTTCGTCGACTACGCCCACTCGCCCGACGCCCTCGCGAAGGCGCTCGACGCGCTTCGTCCGATCACGCCGGGGCGTCTCTTCGTGGTGTTCGGCTGCGGCGGCGACCGCGACCGCGGCAAGCGCCCGCTGATGGGTCAGGCCGCCGCCGAGCGCGCAGATCTCGTCGTCGTCACGAGCGACAACCCCCGCACCGAGGACCCGCAGGCGATCATCGACGCGATCGTTCCTGGGATCATGCGCAGCGGGCTTCCGAGCACGGACGATCTACGCGACGGCGCGCGCGGCTACGTCGTCGAGGCCGACCGGCGCACGGCGATCGACCGTGCGCTCTCCGCAGCGAAGCCGGGCGACACGGTGCTCATCGCCGGCAAGGGCCACGAGGACTACCAGATCCTCGGCACCCGCAAGGTCCACTTCGACGACCGCGAGGAAGCGCGCTCGGCGATCGGCCGCGCCGTCCGGGAGGGCCGCTGACATGGCGACGCCGATCCCCACCAACGCCGCCGCGTTCGAGCTCGCGCGCATCGCCGAGATCACCGGCGGAGCCGTGATCGCGCCTGGCCCCACCGTGGTCGGGGTCGACATCGACTCGCGCCACATCCGCTCGGGGAGCCTCTTCGTGGCGCTCCGCGGTGATCGCGTGGACGCGCACGATCACGTCTCCGACGCCACGGCGAACGGCGCCGTCGCCGTGCTCGTCGAGCAGGCCGTCGTGGTCCGAGAGGGCATCGGCGTCGTGCGCGTGGCGAGCACGCTCGAGGCGCTCGGAGCGCTCGCGCGCGATCACCTCGCGCGCTGCGCCGCGTCGAAGGTCCGCGTCGGCATCACCGGCTCGGTCGGCAAGACGTCGACGAAGGACATGGTCACGCATGTCCTCCTCGCGCTCGGCCGCACGCCCTGGTCGAGCCCGGGCAACCTGAACAACCTCGTGGGCCTACCGATGTCGATGCTCGCCGTCGACCCGACCGAGCACGCGTCCGTGGTCCTCGAGATGGGCATGAACGTCCCGGGCGAGATCGCGAAGCTCGCCGCCATCGCGGAGCCGTCGATCGGCATCGTCACGGCGGTCGCCGAGGTCCACACCGAAGGCGTCGGCAGCCTCCAAGGCGTCGCCACGGAGAAGGGCGCGCTGCTCCGCGCGCTGCCGGTCGACGGCGTGGCCATCCATCCGGTGGACGACGTCGCGCTCGCTCCGCACGTCCTCGCCTCGCCCGCGTCGCGAAAGCTCGGCTTCGGCGTCCGGGAGGACGCGGACGTCAGGCTCGTCTCGAGCACGGCGCGCGCCTTCGGGCAGACCTGCCTGTACCGGATCCCCGCGGCCGACAGCGACTACGTGCTCGACCTGCGCCTCGTCGGACAGGGCGCCGCGCGGAACGCAGCCGCCGCGCTCGCGCTCGCGTTCGCGCTCGATGGCGAGCCCGGCGTGCGCCGAGCCGTCGCCGCGCTGGAGCTCGTCACGCCGGAGCCGGGACGGCTGCGCGCGCTGCCGGGCATCGACAAGACCACGCTCCTCGACGACGCCTACAACGCGAGCCCCCGCGCCGTGCTCAACGCCCTGGAGGCAGCCAGCGCGATCGCGCGGACGACCCAGGGCCGCCTCGTGGTCGTGCTGGGCGACATGCTCGAGCTCGGCGCGCTCGAGGAAGAGCTCCACCAGCGGGTCGGCGAGGCCATCGCTTGCGTCGGCACCTCGCTCTTCGTCGCCTGCGGGCCCCGGATGCGCATCGCTGCAGAGGAAGCGCGGGAGATGGGCACCGATCTCGTGCTCGAGATGAACGACCCGCTCGAGGCCGTCCGGCACGTACGCGACTACGTCACCGAGGACGACGTCATCCTCGTGAAGGGCTCTCGCGGCATGCGGATGGAGCGTGTCGTCGACGCGCTCACCGCAAGGCCCGAGACGGCCGACGAGGTGGCGTCGTGATCTACTCGCTGCTCTACCCGTATGCGCCGCAGCTCGGCTTCCTCAACGTGCTTCGGTACGTGCCGTTCCGCGTCCTCTGCGCGACGCTCACGAGCATGGTGGTGACCTTCGGTCTCTATCCATGGTTCATCCGCCGCCTCCAGAGCCGCCAGATCGGACAGGTCGTCCGCAAGGAAGGGCCGGAGTCTCACCTCAGCAAGGCTGGCACGCCGACGATGGGAGGCGCGCTCATCCTGCTCGCCCTCGTCATCTCGACCGTGCTCTGGGCAGACCCGACCTCGACGAGCGTCTGGCTCACGCTGCTCGTCACCGTCGCCTATGGCGTGATCGGCTACATCGACGATGCGCGGAAGGTCACCAAGAAGGACACGGGTGGCCTCGCCGGTCGCTACAAGCTCCTCCTGCAGTTCGCGGTGGCCCTCGGGGTGTCCGGATATCTCTGGTACGGCGAGACCGGGCTCGGGAGCGACTGGATCGCGCTCCGCGGACACCTCGCTCTGCCCTTCGTGCCGTTCCGGGCAGAGTCCTATCCCGAGATCCTCACCCCCGCCGACTACGCGTTCGTCCTGCCCCCTTGGCTCTACGTGGGCTTCGCCGCGTTCGTGATCGTCGCGACCAGCAACTGCGTCAACCTCACGGACGGGCTCGACGGGCTCGCCATCGGTCCTGTGATGATCAACGCGGGGACCTACGCGATCCTCGCGTACATCACCGGCCTGGTGCTCTTTCGCGAGTCGGTCGCGGGCTATCTCCACATTCCCGCGCTCGCGAGCGCCTCCGAGCTGAGCGTCTTCTGCGGCTCCATCATCGGGGCTGGCTTCGGCTTCCTCTGGTACAACACCTATCCCGCCCAGGTCTTCATGGGCGACGTCGGCTCCCTCGCCCTCGGCGGCGGCATCGGGATGCTCGCGGTCCTCACGAAGAACGAGGTGCTGAGCATCCTCCTCGGCGGCATCTTCGTCATCGAGGGAGTCAGCGTCATCGGTCAGGTGGCGAGCTTCCGTCTCTTCGGCAAGCGCATCTTCCTGATGGCGCCCATCCACCATCACTTCGAGAAGCGAGGCTGGCCCGAGCCGCGGGTCATCGTTCGCTTCTGGATCATCTCCATCATGCTGGCGCTCGCAGCGCTGGCCACGCTGAAGCTGCGCTGATGGATCTCCGCGCAAAGCACGTCGTGATCGTCGGCCTCGGCAAGAGCGGGCTCGCAGCGGCTCGGCTCGCCCTCCGCGAGGGTGCGCGCGTGACGATCAACGACATCAAGCCCGAGACCGCGCTCGGCGCCCTCTCGGCCGAGGCGCGCGCGCTCGGGGCGACTCTCCACCTCGGAGATCATCCCGAGTCACTGTTCACGGACGCGGACCTCATCGTCCTCTCGCCCGGGGTCCCCCGCCTTCCCGCGGTCGACGCAGCGCGTGCGAGCGGCGTTCGGGCGATCGCCGAGGTCGAGCTCGCCGCGCCCTTCCTCCACGGCAAGGTCATCGGCGTCACGGGCTCGAACGGAAAGAGCACCGTCACCACGTTGATCGGCGCGATGGCCGAGGCCACTCGCCGGCCCACGTTCGTCGGCGGCAACCTCGGAGAGGCGCTCTCCAACGCGCCCTTCACGCCCGCCGCATCGAGCGACGGCTTCGTGGTCGCGGAGCTGTCCAGCTTCCAGCTGGAAGAGCTCGAGACGCTGCGATGCCAGGTCGCCGTCCTCCTGAACGTGACCGACGATCACCTCGACCGACACGGCACCTTCGCGGCGTACGCGGCCGCCAAAGGACGCATCTTTCATCCCCAGACGAAGAGCGACCATGCGCTCGTTCCGGCCGGGGACGAGGTCTGTCTCGCGCTCGCACGGGCCGGGGCCGCGCAGGTCCACACGTTCTGGGGCGCGACCGGCGAAGTCCGCGTCGAGCACGGGCTCATCGTGGATGCCGGGAGCGACCTTCGCTTCCCGGTCGCCGATCTCCGGATCCGGGGCCTCCACAACCATTCCAACGCATGTGCCGCCGCCCTCGCGGCGAGGCTCGCCGGGATCGACTCCAACACCATCGCACGCGTTCTGTCCGAGCTCGCAGGGCTCCCTCACCGCATGGTGCACGTCGAGACGCTCGACGGCGTCGCCTACTACGACGACAGCAAGGCGACCAACGTGGGCGCCGCCTGCGCCGCGCTCGACGGTCTCTCCGACCTTCAGGGCAAGGTGGTCCTCATCGCGGGCGGCGTGGACAAGCAGGGATCCTATGCGCCGCTGCGCCAGCGCGTGGAGGCGCGAGGTCGTGGGCTCGTCGTCATCGGCGAGGCGCGCCCGCTCCTCCATGCGGCGTTCGCCGGTAGCCCCGTCACGCTCGTCGACGCGACGACTCTGGACGATGCCGTCGAGAAGGCGCGCGCGCTCGCGAAGCCGGGAGATGCGGTGTTGCTGGCGCCCGCGTGCGCGAGCTTCGACATGTTCGAGGGCTATGCGCACCGCGGGGACGAGTTTCAGCGCGCCGTGCGCGCGCTCCCCGGCGCGAGAGGAGCTGTCCGATGAGCGTTCTCTCCATCCTGAACCGACGTCCGAGCGATCGCGCCACCATGTCGGTCCCACCCACGGCTCCCGACGCGGCAAAGCCCGCGCATGGTGCGGTGGATCCGATCCTCCTCGGGCTCGTGATCGCGCTCATCGCGTTCGGCGTCGTCATGGTGTTCTCCGCCAGCGCGGTCTTCGCCTCACAGACGTACCACGATGGGCACCGCTACCTCGTTCGTCAGGCGATGTTCGCCGCAGTGTCGGTGCCGGTGATGTTGCTCGTCTCGCGCATCGACTATCACCGCCTGCGTCCGCTCACCTATCCGGTAGTCGTCACCACGGTCGTCCTCTTCATCGCGACGATGGCCGTCGGCCGGTCGGCCGGTGGCGCGACACGCTGGATCCGGATCGGCCCGGTCGACATCCAGGCTGCCGAGGTCGCCAAGCTCGCGATCATCCTCTTTCTCTCTTACTCGCTCTCCAAGAAGGCCGAGCAGATCAAGACCTTCAAGATCGGTGTGCTCCCACACCTCATCGTGATGGCCCTGTTCGCCCTCTTCTGCATCCTCCAGCCCGACCTCGGCAGCGCCGTGATGATCGGGCTCATCACGTTCCTCATGCTGTTCATCGCCGGCGCACGGCTCGGCCCCATCCTGGGCACGCTGATCGGCCTCGCGCTGGCGGCCGGTACCGCCGTCGTCCTCTCCCCCTGGCGCCGCGCGCGCATCGAGGCCTTTCTCGATCCGTTCGCGCACCGGCAGGGCTCTGGCTATCAGATCGTCGAGTCCATGCTGGCCTTCGGCTCCGGCGGGCTCTCCGGCGTCGGAATCGGCGACAGCCGACAGAAGCTCTTCTTCCTACCCGAAGCACACACCGACTTCATCAGCGCGATCATCGGTGAGGAGCTCGGGTTCATTGGCATGACCATCCTGGTCTGTGCCTTTGCGATCCTGATCGTACGTGGGCTGCGGATCGCGTTCCGCGCACCGGACGAGTACGGGACCTATCTGGCGGTGGGCGTCACTCTCCTCGTGGGCCTGAGCGCTTTCACCAACCTGGCTGTCGCGATGGGGCTCCTCCCCACCAAGGGCCTCGTTCTTCCGTTCATCTCTTATGGGGGCTCGGCCCTCCTGGTGGACGCCGTTGCGATCGGCGTCCTCCTCAACGTGTCTCGCTTCGATACAGCAAAGAGCTTGGCTTCTCGTTCGAAGGCCACGTCGGGCGGACCTCGCTCGACGGACGCGCCCGAGGGCGATCTCGCGGAGGGCGCAGTCGCGCCCGTCCGCGCAACACCGGGGCAGTCGAAAGAAGTCGGATCCGCGAAAGCAGGCGCGCCGAGGGCGAACGGCGCGCACACGTCCCGCAAGGGCGTGGCCACTCGCGGGGCCGAACTGGGAGGCACGTCATGATCGAGCGCGTACTGGTCGCGGGCGGGGGCACGGGCGGTCACCTCTTTCCGGGGATCGCGGTGATCGAGGAGCTGCGTCGGCGCTTGCCGTCCCTCGAAGTGACCTTCGTCGGGACGGGGCGTGGCATCGAGTCGAGGGTCCTTCCAGGGATGGGCGAGTCCCTGGAGATCCTCGACGTCACGCCGCTCAAGGGCACCACCACGGCAGGCCTGGTCGCGAGCCTCATGCGGCTTCCGCGCGCCTGGGCGCGCTGCGTGTCGATCCTCCGCGCGAAGAAGCCGGACATCGTGCTCGGTGTCGGCGGCTACGCGTCCGGGCCGATGCTGATCGCGGCGGCGACGCTCGGGATCCCGACGGCCGTGCTCGAGCAAAACGCACAGGTCGGGCTCACGAACCGTCTGCTCGCTCCGCTCGTCGGGCGCGCCTACCTGACGTTCGAGGAGACGCGAGAGACGTTCGGCGACAAGGCCCGCGTCGTCGGGAACCCCGTGCGGCGCGCGTTCGTCGAGGCCGCGCGCATCGCCCTCTCGGATCCCGACGGCTTCGAGGCGCGCGCGCGCAAGCTGCTCGTCATCGGCGGATCGCAGGGCGCCAAGCGACTGAACGAGACGGTTCCTGGCGCGCTCGCCAAGGCGCTCGCGCGGGTCGGAGCGTCGGGCGCGAGCCTCGAGGTCGTCCACCAGACCGGCGCTGCGATGGTCGAGAGCGTCCGCGCCGAGTACGCGCGCCTGGGCATCCGCGCCGAGGTCGTCCCCTTCATCGACGAGATGGCGCGCGCCTATGCGAGCGCGCAGCTGGTCGTCGCGCGCGCGGGAGCGACCACGCTCGCCGAGGTCTGCGCGATCGGTCGTCCCGCCGTCCTCGTGCCCTACCCGCACGCGGCCGACGATCACCAGACGAAGAACGCCGAGGCGCTCGAGCGCGGCGGTGCCGCCATCGCGATCGCGGAGAGCGTGCTCGACGAGGACCGGCTTGCCGAGACGCTCGGCGGCCTCCTCGCCGACTCCGAGCAGCGCAGCGCGATGGCCCGCGCGGCGCGGCAGCACGGCCGGCCAGAGGCGGCGGCCAGCATCGTGGACGATCTCTTCGTCTGGCTGGGCGGCACCGCCTCGCGCCCGAGCCGCGTCCCGGGCGCCTCGCGCAAGCCGAACGAGCCCAGCGAGCTGGCCGTGGTCGACTTCCGCGCGGGTCGCGACGAGCTGAAGCTGGTCCGACGCAGCCTGCGCGCGCCCGCCCCGGTGGCTCGGCTCGAGCCGTTCGTGATCCCGGCGCTCGCGACCTGAAGCAGCGGTTCAGGGCACCCAGGTGCAGCCGAGCGTCAAGCTCGCGACGCCCGCGATGCGCTGCTCTTAGTAGCCGCCCTCCGGCGGGCGCTGACGGCCGCTGAGCGGCGACCAGTCGTAGCCGTACCCGCGCCCCGGAGAGTCTTCGTAGAAGTGCATCGGGTAGAGGTGCCTGGGCCGGTAGCGGAACGAGCCGTAGGGCGGAGCGAGCGACACGTCGCGCACGGAGCTCAGCCCTTCCTCCCAGCCATAGCGGCGCCCGATCATCGAGACGTAGTTGTCGACGAAGACCTCGCCCGCTCCCCAGCCGAGCGGGAGGCGCCGCAAGAGCGCGTCGACGCCGGCCTCGGACCCCAGGAACTCGACCATCTGCGAGTCGGGCGCGTCGAAGAGCGTCAGCTGCGCGGGCGGAATGTCGAGCGCGTTGGCTGCGACGGCGGCGACGCGCGCGCCATAGCTGTGGCCCACGAGCTGGATCTGACCGTTGCCCGAATAGAAGTCGTACGCGAGCCCGGTCTGGATCGCGTCGGCGAGGACCTCGCCGTAGATGGTCGTGAGCGAGAGCGCGCGGCGCTCGGCGAGCGGCGACTGGATCGTGCTCGAGTCATCGGCCCACGAGTAGACGACCACGACGGCGTGCGGATCCGTCTCGGTGATCACCCGCGCGAGGTCGGTCATCCAGGGCTCGAAGGGCTCCCCCGTGTCGCTCGTCAGGTCCCACGCGCGCCGGTGTCCTTCGCGGATGCCGCGACGGTCCCAGCCCGGCGTCCAGCCGTGAACGAGCACACGGAGCGTGCTCGGGGGCAACGTGCCCGGCGTGACCTCGATGAAGCGCTCGCCGTCCCATCGCCCGAGGCGCGAGACGGGCGGGATGCTCCGCGCATCGCTGTCGTCGACCGCCATCCGCGGAGACGGAAGCTGACAGGCCGTCAATCCGATGACGACGAGAGCGAGCCACGGGGTGTGCTTGGTTCGCATGTGCGGCGTTCGAGCAACATTCGGGCCCGGGAGCAGGTGCGCTTCGAGCCCTTCCGTGATGATCACCCTGGGAAGAGCAAGTAGCCAGCGGCGCTGATGAAGAAGTTCAAGATGATCACGGCGAGCGACGAATTCACCACCGCGCTGGTGGTCGCCCATCCCACACCCTCGCTGCCGCCGAAGGTCGTCAGGCCCGCGCGCGCGCTGACGATGGGGATCGCGGCACCGTAGACGAGGCATTTCGTCAGGCCCACGGCGAGATCGCCCCGATCGACGAGGGAGAAGTTGGCGAACGTCGAGAAGTTCACCTCGAACACGACGTTGGCGGTCAGCATCCCCGCGCCGAACGCCATCACCGCGCCCCAGATCAGCAGCGCGAACGTCATGACGACGCTCGCGAGGAAGCGTGGCACCACGAGATACTCGAGCGGATCTGCAGCGCACATCCGCATCGCGTCCACCTGATCGGTCACGACCATGGAGCCGAGCTCGGCGGCGACTCCGGCGCCCACGCGCGTCGCGAGCATCATCGCGCCGATCGATGCGGCGAGGTCGCGGACGAGGAGCTCGGCGAACGTCGGGCCGAGCATCGTGAGGTCGGGGACGATCCGGAGCGCCTGGAGGCCCGACTGGAACACGAGGATCATCCCGATGAAGCCCATCGTCACCGAGACGAAGAACACCGAGCGGTTGCCGATCTGGTAGGCCTGCTCCGCGAGCGCACGCCGATCCTTCTTGCCGGTGACGGCGAGCCGGCAGACGGCGAAGAGCATCGCGAGGAGCGCCCGCACCTCGCGCGCCAGGGCGATGGGGCCCGAGCCCAGAGCCTCCAGCACGCCCGGCTGCACAGCCTCTGCGCCGCGGCCCGTCATCCGAGGAGATACGTCGTGAAGTAGTCGAGGATGAAGATGCCGCTCGCAGCCGCGACGACCGACGCGTTGACCGCGCGTCCCACGCCAGGCGCGCCGCCCTTCACCGTGAGCCCGAAGTGGCAGCTGGTGATGGCGATCATGGCGCCGAAGATCACGCTCTTGATGAGCCCCGTCGCGAGGTCCCAGGTCGAGAGGAGCGCGACGAGCGAGTTCATGAAGCTGCGTGGATCCACGTCGAGCAGCGCCTTGGCGGCGACGATCGCGCCACCGATGGCGACCACGTCGCCGACGATCGTGAGCGTCAGGAGCATCGAGACCATCGCGAGCACGCGAGGCAAGAGGAGATAGCTCAACGGATCGATCGCGAGCGCCCGCAGCCCGTCGATCTGATCGGTGACGACCATCGTGGCCAGCTCCGCGGTGTTGTTGGCGCCCACGCGGCCCGAGAACATCAGCGCGATGAGGAGCGGCCCCACCTCTCGCAGCGTCGCGAAGCCCGCGCCCCAGCCGATGACCTCCTTGGCGTTGAAGCGCGTCACGAGCGGCGCTGCCTGGATGACCATGATGGCCCCCGTGAACACCGCCGTGACGATCACGATCCCGAGCGAACGGACGCCCATCTTGTGGAGGTTCCGGACGAGCTCGTAGCGATCGACGCGCGGCGGTAGCAGGCGCGCCAGGAGTCGTCCGCTCAGGACGACGAGCCCCCCGACCTCCGTCGCGATGTCGAGCGTCGCCGCTCCGATCCAGGCGGGGACGGTGGTGAGGGTGGGCCGTGCGTCGGTGGTCATCGGGCCGCGGGGGGGCGAGGCGAGGACGCTAACACGACGGGGCCAGGCCCATCGCGCGGCGCGACTTTCGTGCTTGTTGCTCCCCCTCGCCCGCGCTTACCGTTTGTGTCGATCTCCGCCCGACCGACTCACCGGGGTCCGCTCATGCCATCGCTTCGCCTACGCCCGAGCCTGCGTGCCGCGCACCGCGCCGGCTTCGCGCTCGTCGTGCTCGTCGTCTCGTTCGGCTGTGCGAGCTTCGACACGACGCGCGTGCCCGCCGCGGAGGAGACCCTCGGAGAGGCGATCGTGCGGACGTTCTGCGAGCGCATGGCCGCCGATGCGTTCCCGGACGACGTCTCGGGCCAGCGCTGGAAGCCCGTCTGTCGCGCGATCGTAGCGCCGCCGGACGATGCGCCGCCGCGCGTGGTGGCGCTGCTCGCGCAGCGGGATCGACTCGTCGCGGCGCTCGACACGACGATCCCGCCCGACACCCACGACGATCTCGGGCTCTTCCTCGGCGACATGCTGCCCTTCTACGATCCCCCGCGGGAGCGGCTCCCGACGAACACGCGCCTCATCGCCGGGCTGCTCGACTCGATCGCGCACGACGACGCAGCGCTCCACGCGCTGGCTCGCATCGGGGCTCGCACCGGATATCGACCGCTCCGGCTGACGCTCGGGCTCGTGCGGGCGGTCCTCTCGTACCCGGAGTTCGACTCGTTCGCGGATCTCGCGCTGCGCGCGATCACCGATCTCCCGCCCGAGCTCCCCGGCGGCGACACGGACGGGCTGGTCGCGACGGAGTGGTCCGGTATCCAGCGCGCTCTCTCGCTCCAGCTCGCGTCGATGGAGCCGGCCGACCCGCTTCCCGGAGGCGAGCTCTCGACGCTGGCTCTGACGCGGGATCTCCTGTTCACGATCGATCCGGCGTTCAGCGACGGCGGGCCCTCGCGCTACGTGGTGCTCCGGGACTATCGCGGCATCGCCCTCCCCCACGATCGGCTCGCGATCGCCCCCTTCTCCGATGTCGACAGCGACGCGTACGCCGACGTGGACGACCTCGGGCGCTACGTCGACGACTCGGGCGCTCTGCTCGACATCCCGCGCCCCTTCCCGATCCTGGGCGAGAGCGGCATCCCGCGCGACCCCGGCGGGCGCGCGCTGACGTCCAGCGGCGCCGTGATCTACGAATACCTCAACGCCGATCGCACGCTGCTCGCAGGCGTCGTGCGCGAGGGCGTGCCCTGGTTCTCCGGGGATCACCCCGTGATGCTCGACCTCACGCGCGGCCTTCCGTCGATGCTCGGGCCTTCGGCGACGCAGGAGCACACCTACGGAGGTGCCACGCTCTCGTATCCGGGCTTCGACACGCGGACGAGCTCCGCGATCGACATGGTCCATGCGCTCTCGGAGCTCATGCACCTGCCCGAGACCGAGCCGCTGCTCCAGGCGGTCGAGGCCCTCGTTCGAGATCACGAGAGCGATGCGGCGGGCGTCGTCGACTCCGCGCACACGATGCTCACGCGCGGGGACCTCTACCCGGACGCCGCGCTCGCCGCCGGCAACTCGTTCTGGGACGACATCACCGAGATGGCGATCCGCTTCTCCCATCGGCCCGGCATGCTCGAGGCGATCATCCGGAGCTTCGCGGATCCGCGCTCCGCACAGCTCGGCGACATCTACGGCCAGATGATGCGGTACCGCGATCGGATCGACTACGACCCGACCGACGTGAACGGAGACCCCATCGGGTTTCCGCTCGACGAGCGCGTGGACCGCACGCGCGCCGACGTGGACGGGAACGAGAGCCTCTTCGAGCGTTCGATCGGGCTCATCGACGGCCTCGACGGAGTGCGCGTCTGCAACCGCGAGGGGGCGGTGCTCCATCTCTCGCTGGGCAGCATCAGCGTGCGCTGGCCGCTCGTCGGCAGCTATCGCGAGTGCGAGCTGCTCGACATCCCGAACGTCGCGGAGGCCTACGCGCTCACCATCCTCGGCCGCTACACGCTGCCGCTGAACGACTCGATCCTGAACGCGCTCATCTCGTTCCTGAGCGGCATCGGCGTGAACGTCGACGACATCCTGCAGTCCTCGTCGGGGATCCGCGGGCTCACCCGAAGGCCGACGCCGCAGGCGCTCAACCGCCTCGTGTTCTGGGGCACGCAGATGCACGCCGACGGCGTCACTCCGAACAACGTATTCGCGCACGACCTGCTCGCGCCCGTGATCGATCGACACGGGCACGACGTCGTCGCGACCTACCACGGGACGATCTTCGCCTGGGAGCAGCCGGGCTTCTACGAGGGCATGACGCCGCTCCTCGAGGTGCTGCACGACGCGCGATGGGAGTACGACGACGAGGGCAACTACGCGTTCGGCGAGCTCCTCGGGACGATCTATGGGCACTGGCCGACGCGCTCCCACTGGCACACGTCGCACACGCCGTCGGCTCCGGACTTCAACCACCAGGACGATGGCCGAAGCTACGAGGAGTGCATCGCGGACGGGATGGTCGAAGGGCACCTGATCCGCAACATGCAGCGGGCCGCGAGCACGCTCGACGGGCTCGACTTCGCCGGGCAGGACGGGCTCGACGTCCTCGCGGAGGCCGCGAACCGGATGCTCGATCCCGATCGCAACGCTGGGCTCCGCACGCGGGACGGCGCGAGCACGGTTCCCTCGAGCGATGGCTCGCACGCCATGCCCATCTCACCCGTGCAGCTGCTCTTGCTCGCGCTGCGCAACGTGGACCGCGACCTCGCGGCGACGTCACCCGATCGCGTGGAGGCCTGGCGCCGCGGGCGCGACGCGCTGACCACGCAGCTCCTCGACACGGACCCGCTCGGCAGCGACTACGTGTTTCACAACCAGCGCGGTCGGGCGATCGTGCTCGCGCTCTTGCCCTTCGTGCGAGGTCGGCTCGCGGCGCATCGCCTCGACGGCGACATCGTGACCTGGGCGCGCGAGCTGCCGGGCGACGCGGAGGACGCCCTCGCGGGACCGCTGGCCTCGGGCCTCATCCTGCTGCTCGATCGCATCCAGTCGGACCCGGAGTCGCAGGACGCGCTCATCCACTTGATCGCGTACTTGCTCGACGAGTCGAGCCCGAACGACGCCTTCCCCGCGACCCTCTACGCGGCGGCGGACATGCTGCAGGTGCTCGAGGACGACGCCGACATCGTGCCGCTCGCGCACGCGTTCTCCGCCGCGCTGGCGCCGAACGCGCAGGATCTCGCCGGCGGGATGCCGGGCGCGCCGGACATCGAGGGGAGCGTCACGACGGACGCGCTCGGGCTCGTGCGCGAGCTCCAGGGCATCGACGGCAACCACGTGCTGCGTCGCTTGCTGGCGAACCTCGTCGTCATCCCGGTCGACGGCGACGAGACCACGCCTCTCGAGACGATCCTGGACGTGCTCGGCGAGGTCAACCGCGCCGACCCTGGCGCGGGCGGCGCGTACGAGGTGCGCGACTACGAAGCGCTCTTCGGCGAGGTCACGGGCTTCATGCGCGACGAGCGCCGCGGGATGGAGCGGCTCTACCAGGTCGTCCAGAACCGCGAGTGCTTCCAGGTCCACGACTCACCGTGCGACTCGCCCGGCATGACGATGAGCGCCGACTCGGAGCTCTGCGGAGCCGGCGCCTGCGTGTGCCAGCCCTACGAAGACGGCCTCCGCTGGCACTGCGACATCAGGCATTGAAGTCGATGACCCGATCCCGTCCCGCCGCGGCGCTCGCGGCGCTGCTCGCCTGCTTGGTCGCCTTTGCCGTCGTCGGCCTCGCCAGGCCCACGACCGCGCACGCGGGCGGGTTCTATCTGCTCGATCGCGACACGCGCGCGCTCGGCCGCGGCGGTGCGTTCGTGGCCGGCGCGAACGACCCGTCGGCGCTCTGGTACAATCCCGCGGGCATCGGCTTCTCGGGCAACCAGCTGCTCATCGACGGAACGATGACGTTCCTCTCCGTCGACTTCACCCGGGTCGACAGCGGCGGGACCACCCTCCCCACGGTCACGGGGACGAACGCACCGCTTCCGATCCCGACGATCGCCGGCACGTTCGATCTCGGTCTTCGCAACTTCGTCTTCGACATCGGGATCTTCGCCCCGAACGCAGCGCTGATGCGCTGGCCTCAGTCCGTGAGCGTCGACGGGGTGATGCAGGCGGCGCCGCAGCGCTACTCGTTGCTCAGCATGGAGGGCTCGCTCATCGCTGCGCTCGCGGTCGGTGCAGCGTGGCGGCCGATCGACGAGCTCTCGATCGGTGTCGGCGTGCACGTCGTCTACGGCTCGTTCGCCGCACAGACGGCGCTGTCGGCCTGCGACGGAGTCACGTGCTCGTTCCCGGAGGATCCCGAGTACGACGGCGTCGCCCAGCTCACCCTCAATCCCGTGTTCACGGCCGTCGCCACCCTCGGCGTGACGTACGACGCCGGTCCGGTGCGCTTCGGCCTCTCCGTGATGACCCCGTACTCGCTGAGCGGGAACGCTTCGATCCAGGTGCGCACGCCTGCGGCTGCCGCCTTCGACGGAGCCTTCGTCCGCACCCGCGAGGGCAACTGCGCGACGGTTTCCGATCAGGAGATCGCCAGCTCGATCGCGGCGGGAGGGCATCACCCCTGCCAGGACACGCGCGCCGACATGAACCTCGACTTCCCCTGGATCGTCCGCGCAGGCGTGCAGCTCGAGGCGATCGACGACCTCGTGCTCGAGGTGAGCTTCGTCTGGGAGACCTGGTCGGTTCAGAACGAGGCGTCCGTGCGTCCGCACGACGTCTGGTTCGCCAATGCGCTCGGCGGCGCGCTCGACTACCAGGTCGGCGCGCTCTCGATCCCACGGCACATGCGCGACACGTTCAGCATCCGACTCGGAGGCGAGTACACCGTCGACGACGTCGTGCAGCTCCGGCTCGGTGGCTACTACGAGAGCGGCAGCTTCGACGACCAGTGGCTGCAGGCCCTGACGATCGACTCCGACAAGCTGGTGTTCGCCGGCGGCGTGAGCGTGCGGGTCGTCGACGGGCTCTTCCTCGACGCGATGATTGGCTACGCACACCTGTTCCCCCGCAACGTCACGAACAGCGCCGTGCCGGTGCCGAACCCCATTCGGCCTCCGGTGAACGACCCGGATCCGAGCGTCCGCATGCCGGGCGATCCCACCTACGTCGGCAACGGCAGCTACACGATGACCGCGCCCTTCTTCGGTCTCGGCATCCGCTTCATGCCGGACTGGCGCGGGCGCGCCGTGCCGACGCCTGACGAGGCCGACGACGCCGAGGCAGCGGTCACCGCTCCAGAGCCGGCGCTCGCCGAGCCCGAGCCGCTTCCGGTCGAGACGGTGACGCCCGAGGCCACGCCCGTCGAGACCGTCGTGCCCGAAGACCAGCCCGACGAGCCGCCCGCGCGAGCACGCCGTCGGCGCGGCCGGCGACGCCCGCGGTGAAGGGCCCGCTCGACGGCGTGCCCGCCGCGCCGCCGTCGATCGCCGCAGAGCTCGGGCGCATCGCGTTCGTCGTGCTCGGCGTGAGCCTCCCGTTCGGCATCGGCGCGCTCCTGGGGCTCACCCCGCCAGACGTTCCGCTCGAGCCCCGCTACGCGGCGGTGCTCGGGACGGCGTCGCTCTTCGCGCTCGGCGGGCGGGTCCCTCCGGCCTCGGCGCGCGCGCGACGCGGGCTGGCAGCGCTCGCGCTCGTGCCGCTCGCCCACTTCGCTCTCTCCGGCTCACCGACGGTCGCGGCGCTCGACGTGGTCCTCCTCCTCCTCGCGAGCACGACCGCCATCGTGATCGGCTACGTGCGCATCGCGCGCGCGAAGGCGCCTCTCGTGCTGCGCGCGGGTGTCCTCGCGGCGTTGTTCACCGTGCTCCCGGGCGCGCACGTCGCGCTCGCATGGGGCCTCGTGTCCACGACGCTCGCCCCTGCCGTCACACGGCTCTTCCACAGCGCACCGCTCGTTCGAGAGGGCGAGCGCAACATCGAGCTCACCTCGCGCGACGGGACGATCCTTCGCGGCACGTACACTGCCGGGCGGCCGGGCGCGCCCGCCATCCTGCTCGTGCACGGTCGGAGCGACAGCCGCGCGCGGATGGTTCCGTGGGCCGACACGCTCGGGGCCCGTGGTGCGCACGTGCTGCGGATCGATCTGAGAGGACACGGCGTGAGCGACGGCGTCGCGGTGACCTTCGCGGACCGCGAGCCGGAGGACGTGATCGCGGCGGCCGACTGGCTCGCATCGCAGCCTCGCGTCGGCGAGCTTCACGTGATCGGAGCGTCGATGGGCGGAGGGGCCGCCCTCGCCGCGACGGCGCGCATGCACGACCGCGTGGTCAGCACGGTGGCTCTCTGCCCGGCGAGCGACTATCGCCCGCTCGTCCTCGAGCACCTTCCAGCGTTCGCGCCAGCGCGCGCGATGGCCGTCTTCCTCATCTTCGACGTGAGCCACGGGCTCGGGCATCGCGCGCCGCTCGAGCTCGTGCCGGCCGACGCGGTGGTCGATGCCGGACCGGCGCGCATCCTCGTCGTCCACAGCCGCTCCGACCAGATGATCGCGCCGAGCCAGACCGAAGCGCTGGTCCTCCGCGCGCCCTGGGTCGAGGTCGAGTGGATCGACGGCGTCTCGCACAACGAGACGCCGGGGTACGCCGCGCAGGACGACTGGCTCCGTGCGCGGGTCGAGGCGTTCGTGGGCCTCGGTCGCTGAGCGCTGGGAGCGGGCTCGGGGCAGGCGATATGCTCTCTCGGGATGAGCACCCAGCCCCCGATTCGAAACCTCGTGTTCTCCGGCGGCGGCGTTCGCGGCGTCGCCTACGTGGGGGCGATCGATGCGCTCGGCGCAGCTGGCGTCCTCGCAGGGGTGCGCCGCGTCGCGGGCGCGTCTGCAGGCGCGATCACCGCAGGGTTGCTGGCCGCCGGCGCCGATGCAGAGCGCCTCGGCGCCCTCTTTCACAAGCTCGACTTCCCGTCGTTCTTGCGGGACTCGTTCGGCGCGGCCGGCGACCCGGAGCGCCTCTGGTTCGGCTACGGTCTGCACACCGGCAGCTCCCTCTCCGACTGGCTTCGAGAAGCGGTGGGAGAGCTGACGCTCGGCTCGCTCGGCTCCGCGCAGCCGGACCTCACGCTCGGCGAGCTGCACGCCGCCGCGCTCGCCGGCAAGCCCGTGCGTCGATTCGTCGCCATCGGCTCCAACCTCAGCCATCAGCTGCCCGAGCTGCTCTCCGCACACAACAGACCGTCGCTTCCCCTCTGGCAGGCGATGCGCGCCTCGGCGAGCTTCCCGATGGTGTTCCAGCCGGTGACGATCGACGGCTCGGTGTTCGTGGACGGGGGCGTCACGTGGAACTACCCGATCGATCTCTTCGACGGGAGCTACGCGCGCCGCGTGCGCGGAAGCCTTCCACCGGTCGAACAGGGAGAGCGCACCCTGGGCTTCGTTCTCGGCCAGAGCCAGAGCGCCGTCGTCGACGAGGAGCCGAAGCGCGACACGCCGATCGGCAGCGCTTCGGACTTCGCGCACGCGCTCGTCGGCTTCGCGCTCAACGAGTCGACGCGCTTGCACACGACGCGCGACGCGCTCGACCGCACCGTCTTCATCGACGACATGGGGCTCTCGACCACCGACTTCTCGATCGCGCGGGCCGACGAGGACCGCCTGATCCGGAACGGGAAGACGGCGACCGAGGCCTTCCTCGCCAGACAGGTCTGAGGGTCAGGTGCCCGTCGAGCGCTCGATGTTGCGCGGATCGAGATAGAGGTAGGGCACCTCGGCGTCTCGCTCGTTCAGCACGACCTGACGAGAGAACGTCGCGAGCCTCCGACGCACGGTGGCGACGGCATCGCGGGCGTCAGGCTCGAACGCGGCGTCGAACGCCGGCGCATCGCCGATCCCGAGCAAGCCGTAGTGGGTCGGCTCGCTGAGCGTCCACGCCATCCCGATCTGTGCGACCGCGGCCGCGCCCTGCGGCAGCGACGCGAGCGCGTCCTGCTCGGTGTACGTCGCCCGGCTGGGCGGCGGCGTGAACATCGCGCCCGGGGCCGTCGGCACGTGGCCGTACGCGTCGAATTGACCGTTGTTGACCGCCGCGTGCTGGACCGATGCGCGATAGATCACCTCGGTCAGCATCGCGAACAGCTCTGCTCGAGTCGCGACGCTCGCGGGAAAGTCATGCAGGTGCAGCGCGACCTCTTCGAGCCAGCCGGCGAGCTCGGTGTCGCCGCTCACGTCCGCCTCGGAGCGGTAGAACGGGCTCATCACCTCCGAGACGTACGTCGAGACGATCTCGTGCAGCGGCAGCCCGTACGCGCGATACGGGTAGTGAGGAAGACGCTTCGGATCATCGAGCCCGCGCGCCTTCAGATCGACCTGTATCCGGCGCTCCCTCCAGGACCAGCCGTCGGAGATCGCGAGCCGCACCGCGTTCAACGCACCGCCCGAGCCCGACGCCAGCGCCTGATCGATGGCCTTGCCGGGCGCGAGCATGTCGGAGCGCGCGAGCACGTCGATCGCGAGGTTGAACTCCGTGTGCGGCCGGAGCAGCTGCGTGATCGGATGATCGACGTGGAGGTGTCGCGCGACGCAGATCGCGACGAGCTCAGTCACCATGTGCGTCTCGAACAGGTGATAGAAGCCCTCGTGGAGCGCGCCGTCGGCCGTCTGCGCATGCCACTTGGCGATCGTCCAGGCCCACGGGTCGCTCTCGGGCCCGTACGCGCGCTCGTCCGCGCAGTCGGCGTCCTTGGGAAACGAGATGCCCGCCGGGCGCAGCACGTCGTCGGGCCCGACGAAGAAGATGCATCGCGGCGCGGCGAGGTAGCGGCGCGACGCGCGCGGATACTTCTGGATGCGTGGGTCGTCGAGGATCGTGTAGTCGGTCTCGAAGAGGCGCCCTCGATCGAGCACCTGGGCGAGGGTCATGCCGTGCTTCTCGAGGCTCGCCTTCACGACGTCCGCGAGCGGTCCGGCCACGTCCTGGTCGCGCGCGCGCAGGTGCATCGGGTTCACGCCGGCGACGCGCTGGCGTGCGAACGCCTCGTCCGAGCGCCAGAGGCCCGCGTGGTCCGGGATCGGCAAGATCCGGTAGAGCTTGTCGTAGTCTGCGAGCCTCCGAGCACGGCCGCTCACGAGCAGTCCGTTGATCTGGCCCTGAGTCTTGTGACCGAGGAGATCGGCGAGCTTCTGGAGGGTGAAGTTCTCTTGCTTCGGCAGGGTCGGCAGATACGGAGGGAGACGGAACCCCTCCTCCGGATCACCGGCGAGGTCGTCGGTGCGGAGCAGATAGAGGAGGCGCTGCGCGGCGATGGTCGCGTCGCGCGCGTTGCGCCGATCGGGCGGGCAGCGCTGCGGCACGCGGAAGGGCGACGGAGTGCTTCGGCTCATGGGCCCACCTTGGGGAGGCCGAACGCGGAGTACATCCAGCCGCGCAGCCGCTGAACCAGCGCCATCACGCGCACCTCGGAGTCCCCCAGCGAGCGCACGTCGAAGATGCTGCGGCTCGGCGGCACTCCGAACTCGGGCGGGTGGTTCCACGGGTTGAACGCGAGACGCTCGCAGTCGGCCGCCGAGAGCGTCTCGTTCAGCTCGATCGTTCCGATATCGAGCCAGGGGTGGTCGTCTTCGGGCCAGTCGACGCTCGCGTCATAGCAAGCTTCGTCGCGCTCTCGGTGCGCGCGCAGCAGCTGGACCTGGAAGCGCATGCGTGCGCCGCCGTGCTTCACCCGCTCGAGGAGCTCGCTGCGCAGGTACGTGGGGCCGCCTTCGGCGTCGGGACGGCGGCCTCGATCCCAGATGTGCTTCACGTCCTCGGCGTCGGGGAGGCCCGACTCGGGCCCGAGGTCCTCGGGCGCGAGGCGATAGCGCACGAGGTGAACGGCGCCTAGAGGCTCCATCCACCAGCGCACGATCTGCGAGTGGTAGTAGAGGCGCGCGTAGCTCGACGGCGCTCGCCGCAGGCCGACGATCCCGCCCTCGCGCGCCAGGCGATTCCCGCTCACGATGAGCTCGGACCCGAACGTCGGGAGAAACTTCGAGCAGACGAAGCCGGCGAACTGCACGAGGTTCTTCACCGGTGCGGCGCTCCCGGTGTTCATGACCATGTCGAAGCGGCGCCCGTCGTCGCCGACGGACACCGAGCCGCCGCGCACGTCGAGCGCAGCGTCATCGAGCTCGGTGAGGTTCGCGAAGCGCGCCACCACGGAGAGCTTCGTTCCGGGGACGAAGAACCCGTTCGGGGCGCGACCCTCCACCTCGCTGACGGTGAGGCTCCCACGGACGCCGACCCCGACGAGGTGCGAGGAACGACGCTTCGTCGTGAGCGTCTGGAAGCCCATCGCGGGCCCGTTGACGAGGTCGGCCCACGTCCAGCCATAGAGGGGGCGCGAGACGTCCTCCGCCCAGGGGATCGCCGGCGAGCGCCAGATCGCGAGCGCGACGCCGCCGAGCACGGCGAAGCCCGCGATGCCGACGTAGGCGGGCCACGCGTAGTTGCTCGGATCCCATCGCACGAGCGCCAGCGTCACGCCGCCGAGCGGCCAGACCGCGAGGAGCCCGGCCGTCGGGCGCCAGATCGCCTCGCGATCGATCGCCGCCTGGCGCCCCGCGAGCGCGCCCCAACCCAGGAGGTACGCGCCCGCGAAGCGGAGCTGTTGCCAGGCGAGCGGAGCCGTCTCCTCAGGGATGCGCGTCACCCAGAAGCCGAGGACCCACGGCGCGGCAAGGAAGAAGACCAGCCCCGCCGCCATCGCCAGCAACCCGACGAGGAGCCACGCCGGCCAGGTCCACGTCGGCGGAGTCCACACGTGCCCCGCGCCGATCGCGTGCGCCTCCTCGGGCAGGGAGCGAAACGCCCAGAGCAGGTTGCCGAGCCAGCAGAACGAGGCGACGCCGAGAAGTACGAAGGTCCCCGCTCCGTACACGCGCGGCGTCTCGAGCTCGTTCCAGATCACCGTGCCGACCCAGGCGCCGAGGAACACGAGGAACGCCCGCGCGAAGCGGCGCCGCGCCTCGGCGTCGCCGAGCATCAGCGCGAGCAGCGTGAAGAGCCCGATGCTCGTCGCGTGGACGCCGAGGAGCGCAAAGCCGTCGTATGCGACGGTGAGGTCGACACCAGGCGGCAGCGGCTCCGCGAGGAAGAGGGGAAAGACGATCGAGGGGAACAGAAAGAAGGGCCCACCACCGAGGAAGACGATCATCTGGATCGCCCAGATGAGGCGCGGGCCGAACGCGCGGCGTGTCCTGGACGGGACGCCGAGCGCCGTCGCGGCGTGGCTGGTCACGACGCGATGTCCAGCGTCTCTGGCAGGATCCCCTCGGCGCGCATCCATCTGCGGGCAGAGGCCTCGGCGTCACCGTCCGATCGCAGGCGCGCCAGCGCGAGCTTCGCGCGCGCGATCTCGATCGCGAGCTCGCGCTCCCCGGCCGCCTCGACGGCCTTGGCGAGGAGGGCCTCGGCTTCGACCTTCTGTCCCCGCCGCGCGAGCAGTATCCCGCGGAGCAGGTGGTAGCGCGGCCAACCGACGCGCTGAGACCGGGCGAACGAGTGGAGAAGCTCGAGCGCGTCGTCGACCTCCCGCGCCGGGTGACCCGGGATACGGACGAACGTCTCCGCCGGTCCCGCGAAGCCTTCGAGCCGCCGGTAGTCCGCGGGTCGCGTTCCTCGGAACGCGCGCATCACCGATCGCGCTTCGACGATCGCGTCGTCCGTGCGTCCGCGCGCGAGCGCAGCACGCCCGGCGATCGCGGAAGGAAGGGTCCAGGTCAGATCGTTGCGTCCCATGAGGACGGTGCGCGCGTCCCGCGCCAGTGCGTCGGCGCGCTCGAAGTCGCCGCGGAGGAGCGCCGTCATGGCGCGCGTGCTCCCGGCGAGCGCGGTCCCCCGCTCGTGGCGCAGGGCGCTCGCGTGCTCGGCGAGCTCGTCGGCCATCGCCTCTGCGCGAGCGACGTCGCCCCGGATCAGGTTGTTGATGCTCTGCATCGCACGGACGAAGAGCAGCGAGTGTCGCTGCCCCGCTGCGACGCAGTGCTCGACGCATCGTTCGCACGTCTCGTCCGCGGCCACCCACTCGCCGCGCATCGCCTGGCAGGACGCGATGTGAAAGAGCGCCGGCGAGATGAATCGATGCTCGCCGCCCGCGGTCGCCGTGCGAAGCGCGCGCTGGTGGTAGTACGCGCCGATCTGCGGAAGGCCCATCGCCGACACCGCGGTCCCGACCACGCCGAGCGCGTTCGGAACGCGCCCCACCATCGACTCGCCGACGCGCTCGGCGGAGTTCACCGACTCGAGAAAGCACGCGAGCGCGACGAGCTGATCGCCCGAGACGAAATAGAAACCCTCGCCTGCCCGCGCCAGCGCCAGCGCCGCCTCGTCGTCTCCCGGGCGGCCTCGCGCCCAGACCCCAGGCGGCAAGGCTCTGTGGGCGAGCTGGCTGAGGAGCCCGCGCGCCAGCATGCGGCGCCAGCCCGACTTCACCTCGGGCAGCCGGCGTCCGAGCGCGCCCAGAGCGTCGCCGGCCTCTTCGACCGCGCGCGTGTACGCCGACTGGTTCGCGCTCGCGTCCGACATGCGCCGCAGCCAGGCCGCCCGGCCCAGCACGTTCGTGTCGGCCGTCAGCGCGAGCGCGCGGCGTGCGAGCCCATGAGACTCCGCGAGGGCACCGACCCCGTCCGCCTCGGTCCACGCGATCTCTAGCCAGTGCGAGGCGCGATCTCGATCGGCGGTGCGCTCCCAGTGCCAGGCGAGCTCGGCGGCCTCCACGCCGCCATGCCCCTCGAGCCACGAAGCCGCGCCCGCATGCAGGTGCACACGGAGCTCGCCCGGCAAGAGGCCATAGGCCACCTCGAGGACGATCCGGTGCGCCACCTCGAACGAACCGCCGCGACGGCCCGCGTCGGTCGTCTCGACGAACCCGACCTGCTCGAGGATCGCGAGCGCGCTCTCCGCCGCGTCTACGCCGAGCGGGTGGAGCGCACCGAGCGCGCCGAGGGAGAAGCACATGCCCAGCACGCTCGCGACCTTGAGCGCGAGCTGAGCGGGCGCAGGCAGAGCATCGATACGGCGCGTCACGACCGCCTCGACCGAAGGCGGCGGCGCGGCGCGATCGAGCTCCTCGACGCTCGACTCGCGCACGACGATGCCGTCGCGGACTTCGACGAGCCCGGAAGCGAGCAGCGACGCGGCGACCTCGCGCACGAAGAACGGGTTGCCGCCGGCGCGCGTGGCGACCCAGCGCGCGAGGTCCGGCGGGGCCCGGCTCACGCCGAGTCGCACCGCGACGAGGGCCTCGACCTCGCTCTGCTCGAGAGCACCGACGGACACGCGCTCCGCGTGCTCGAGGAGGCGCGCGACGGGCGCGATGAGCTCGTCGGTCGGAATGCGGGTGCAGAGCACCAACAAGGTGGGCGCCGGCGAGCCGAGGATCTGGGCGACGACGTTCGCCGTGGCGGCATCGAGCCACTGCGCGTCGTCGACGATCACGAGGCGTCGCTCTCCCTCGGCCAGCAGCGCCGTCACGAGCTCCGCGGTCACGTCCGCGCGACGCTGTGCCGCGATCCCGACGGTGCGTGGCGTGTCGGCGATCGGAACACCGAGGACCGGAGCGAGCAAGGGGCCGAGGCCCTCACGCCCGGGGAGCTGAGACACGGCGGCGAGCGCAGCTTCGACGCGAGCCGCGTGGGGCATCGGCTCGTCGATGCCGAGGCGGCGCTCGAGCTCGCTGCGAAGGCCGTGATAGGGACGGTCGACGCTCGGCAGGTCTCCTGCGATCTCCAGGACGGCGAGCCCGAGCGCCCGCGCCTTCTCGGCGACATGCGCCGCGAGGCGGGACTTACCGATGCCCGCCGGCCCGTCGAGCGAGACGACCGCGCTCGCGGCTGCGCGGTCGACGCGGAGCAAGGCGTCCTCGAGGACGGCGAGCGCGTGGACACGACCGACGACCCGATCCGAAGCGGGCGCCGGCGCGCGTCGTCGTGCTCCGAGAGCGCGCCAGATGGGGACTGGCTCGCCCCTCACCAGGTGGGCGGGCGCGGGTGCGAGATCGATCACGCCTTCCGCGGCTTCGCGGCTGGCCTCGTCGAGGATCACGCCGTGCTCGCGCTGCGCCATCCGCGCCGCGCGCATCATGGTCGCGCCGACGATCGCGAGCTGACGTCGCCCGGCATCCCCGATGGGACCGACGAAGACGCGACCCGTGGCGACGCCGAGGCGCGGAGCGATCCCGATCGCTGTGAGTCGATCGGCGAGGGCAAGCCCGCATCGCACGGCGCTCACGGCCGGACGGTCGCCGCCCGGGCTCCCGAGCCCGAACGCGCATGTCACGGCGAGGCCTTTCTCGTCGAGCGTGACCTGGTGGAGCGCGCCGTGGTGCACCTCGAGCTCTTCCTGGACGGCCCGCACCGCCGCGTCCGCACGCTCGATGTCGACAGGATCCACGTCGGTGAGCGAGACGAAGAGAAGCGTCAGCGAGCGCATCTCCGCCATCCATCGACCGAGCGGCAGGCCTGCGCGCGCGCGGACGGCCTCCGGCAGCCAGGTCGAGAGGCGCGCATCGCTACCCCTGGGTGGCGTCCGTGCCGTCTCGCGGGAGCGCACGCGAAGCAGCAGGCTGCGCTCCGAGTCGATCGGGCGCGTCTCCACGAGGCGCGAGATCGGCGCGAGCGCCTCCGACGAGATGACGGCCTGGCCGCGCGCGGTCCCGGGAAAGATCACGCCGAGGCGCTTCACGGGCGCCCCGAGCACGACGGGGGCGAAGTGTCCGCGATGTCCACCGAGCGCCGCGTACACCAGCTCACCAGTGACGATCCCGGCGTGGAGGCCCATCTCGATGCCCTCGACGGGATCGAGGAGCGCGACGCGGTCGAGCATGGCGAGCGCGGCGCGCGAGGCGGCCAGCGCAGCGCTGGCGACCTGCGCGTCGTCCGACGGAAAGCAGACGAGCAGCCCGTCCCCCGCGAAGGAGACCGGTGCGCCGCCCGCCGCGCGGACCTCCGCGAGCAGCGCCGCGAAGAAGCCATCGAGCATCATCGACAGACGCTCCGCGCCGGCCGCACCGTGCGTCTGCGCGAGCGCGCTCGAGAGGCGCGTGAAGCCGGACACGTCGACGAAGAGCAGCGCCCCGAAGACGTGCACGGTCCTCGCCTCCGGCCGGGTCGGATCGAGGCGCGACGTCAGCCAGCTCGGTAGGAACGAGGCGAGCTCGGTAGTCTCCAAGGGCGCGAGCGTAGGCGATCTCCGGGCCGGCGGTCACGTCGCGCATGGACGCCCATCTCGAGAGGCGACGATCAGACCCGCGATGCGAGCCAGCCGCCGCGAGCGAAGAGGACGCCGAAGAGGAGCGTCCGCACCATCCAGTCGACGGTCGAGCCGATCCAGACCCCGACGAGCCCGAGATCGAACACGAACGCAGCGAGGTAGGTCACGGCCACGCGCACGCCGACGCCGGAGACCAGCGAGACGACGAACGTCGAACGCGTCGCGCCCGCTCCGCGCATGCTCTCGCCCATGACCGTCGCGCTCGCCATGAACGGTTGCGCGACGGCCGCGACGAGGAGGCTCGGGGCCGCGAGCGTGGCCACGGCGGGATCCGACGAGAACAGCCTCATGAGCAGCGCGGGAGCTATCGCGAAGAGGATCCCGCACACCGAGAGCAGCGCGACGGCCATCCGCACGCCGAGCAAGCCGAGCCGTCGCGCCTCCTGCGCGTTTCCCGCGCCGAGCCGCTGCGCGACCAGGGCGGCCGAGGCGATCCCGAAGCCGTCTGCCGACAGGAAGCAGATCGCTTCGACGCTCACGAGCGCCTGGTTGCCGGCCATCGCGACCTCGCCGAGCGCGGCGATCATCCCGACGTAGAGAAAATAGCCGACGTGGATCGCGACCCGCTCTGCGACGACGGGAAGCGAGACCCGCGTCATACGCGCGAGCGCGTCGAGCTCACCGCCCCTCCCGCGAAGGCTGACCTTCCCGCTCCTGCCGGCGAGAGACCAGAGGAGGAGCACGACCTCGACGCCGACCGACACGACGCTGCCGATGGCCGCGCCGCGCGCGCCGAGCGCCGGCATCCCGAGGTGACCGAACACGAGCACCCACCCGAGCCCGAGGTGGATGACGTTGATGAGCGCGGTCACCACGAGCGGTGTCCGCGTGTCGCCAGCCGCCTGATGGACGGACGCCGCCATGCTCGCGACGAGGAAGAGCGGAAGCGCCGGGAGCATCACGGAGAGGTAGTCGCGCGCGGCGGAGAGCACGTCGGCGCCCGCCGAGGCGAAGAGCTCGAGCACGGGCTCGAGCGTGAGGAGCGCCGCCGCGCCCGAAGCGACGCCGAGAGCCAGCGAGGCGACCAGCGCACCGCGCACCGCCGACGCGCTGCCAGCGCTACCTCGCCCGATCTCGCGCCCGACCAGCGCGATCGCTCCGACCTGGAGCGCCCCCATCACGCCGGTCAGCGTCCAGACGTAGGGCCCGGAGATCTGCATCGACGCGAGCGCCGTGGACGCGTGATGCCCGAGCATCGCGCGATCCACCAAGAAGACCGCCGTCTGGAGCAGCGACTGGGCGATCGCGGGCCAGGCGATCCGCGCCACCTGCTGGGCGAGCGCGCGATCGCCTTTGCCGCTGGCGCTCAAAGCCGGCGCTACTTGCGCTGGACCTTCATCTTCTGACGTGTCGCGTAGCCCGTCTCGCTGAGCACCTCGCGGGCCATCGCCTGCATCTCGGGGGTGGTGCCCTTTCCGAGGAAGGGCGCGAGCATGTTCGGGTCCCGCTCCGCGAGCGCCATCGCCGCGCGACGCGCGAGGCCCCGGTTCTTCGTGGCCATGAACGTGAAGACCTGCGCGCGCAGCAGCATGATCGCGATCTCGCCGTACTCCGGATCGTCGGCGCGATAGGTCTCGACGAGCTTCTTGGCTTCGGCCGCGTCACCGGTTCGCGCGAGCGTCTCGGCGCTCACGGCCGCGTACATGGCCTTGGCCTTCGCCTGCGGCTGGCGATCGAGCCGGAGCTTGTCGACCAGCGGCCGCGCGTCCTTGGGGCGATTGTGGATGAGGTACATGTACGCGAGGTTCGAGCGGACCTCGTCCTCCGCCTGCGGACCGGCCTTCGCGATGTCGATCCCCTCGAGGATCTCCATGGCCTCCTTCGGATCGTCCCGGGCGACGAGCTGCGCGCGCGCGAGCGCCGCCATCGCATCGTTGCCCTTCACGTCTGCGAGCTGCGCGATCGCCGCCTTGCGTCCCGCCTCGTCGGTGGCCGACCGGAGGATCTCCACGACGCGACGCGACTTCCGCGTGAGGGTGTAGAGGTATCCGGCGAACCCGGCCCCGACGAGCGTCAGCGCGGCGACGACGCCGACGCCCCAGTAGCCGACGTACGGCACGAGGAGGAACGCGAACACCCAGAGCCCGACCAGCGCGGCGCCGATCTGGAGGACGATGTTCCACTTGACGCCAGGCGTCTCGAGATCTGCGAGCTGCTTGTTCCCGAGGTCCGCGGCGGGCGGCGGGAGCTTCTTCGGCTTGGCCACGCTGGGGCTCCTTGCTCTTCGGAGGGGCGGCTGTACCCGACCCTCGGCGGCGCGGCAAACCCTCCCCGCCAGATCGGCCGGGCGTGTGTGGGCTCTCTGGCTTCTCGCGGCCCGATTGGGTAGGACGGGGCGTGGGCGATCGCTTCGACGCGTTCCGGAGCTTGGTGCGGCGCGCTGGCTCGCGCGCGGCCGAGCGAGTTCGCGCGCAGCCGGCCATCGCAGCGATCCGGCAGGTCACGGGCGAGCTCGGACAGCGACGCGCGCTCATCGATGAGCGGGCCCTCAACCGGATCGCGCTCGGGCTCGACGACGTGGCTTCCGCCGGTGTCCGTGCGTCCGCCGGTGCTCTGTCGCTGGAGCTCGAGCTCACCACTGGCCGACGCATCTAGGCGACGCTCACGCCTGGCGCCCCGCGCTTCGCCGCGCGCGGCGCG
>JBBSAT010000057.1:0-30853 GCA_038252025.1 Polyangiales bacterium
CCCGACGATGCGCAGCGCGAGCCCCGGCGCCCGCGCGAGCCGCAGCAGGTTCGCCTGCGTGCGGAGGACCCCGTGGCCCTCCGGCGCCCGCGCGAAGACCAGCCGCGCGTCGTCGCCCGCGAGCGTGAGCACGAGCGCAGCGGGCGTCGCGCCCACGACGACCACGCGGAGGAACACGAGATCCCAGCCTCCCGGCCGCTGTGCGATGGGACGCTCGAGGCCGCTCCGCACGCGCGCCCGCTGCGTCTCGAGCGCTTCGCCGAAGAGCCGCGCGACGACGGGCTCGTCCCACGTACACGGACCGGCACGCACTGCGCGTACGCTCGCGCCCGAGCCGAGGCGGCCGTCGCTCGAGCGCGTCGCGCCCGAGAGGAACAAGCCCTCCCGCGCGAGCTCGCGGTGCGAGAGCGTCGCATCGCCCACGTCGATCCCGCTCTCGTAGCTGCCGCGCGCGCGCACCGCGTCGCCGGGCATCACGTCGGGCACCGTGTTGAGGGCGCCGCTCGCGTCGACGACGTGCGTGACCACGCCGGCGTGGCCGCTCTTCGTCGAGACGCCCTCCGTGAGCAGGCCGTAGACGCGGAGAGCGCCGGCGGGCTCGTATGCGCGTCGCGCGGTCCCGATCCAAGACGCGGCGACGGGCTCGCTCCGCGCGACGTGAGCGGCCGCCAGCGCGACCTCGGCGAGATCGTTCGTCAGCTCTCCCAGGCTTGCCGTGTCGAGCCGCTCGCGCGTGGCGCGGATACCGTGCACCACGCGGAGCCCTGCGCTCGCGATCCGAGGAAGGCCGCTCGCGCGACACGCGTGGATCGCCGCGAGCAGCTCGGCCTGGACCAGCGCGCCCGCACCGTTCGCACCCGCGTCGATCACCGCAGCGCTCGCACGAAGAGCGCGTCGTGCGGCCTCCCGGGCCGCGGGGGTCATCGCCAGGGCCTCCGCGGGCGGCGCGCTTGCCGCGACCGCGGCCGTCTCCTCGTCTCCGGCGGCGAGGGGCAACGCGCGCGCCACTGCGAGGACGTGGAGACACTTCGGCGAGAGCAAGCAGGTGCACGCGAGACGCTCTGCGGTGTCCACTTGGGCCCCGGAGATCGTCACGCGCTCGCCGCCGTCCGTCTCCACGACGACCTGCTCTGCCGAGGCACGCGCCCAGCGCCACTTCGTCGCGAGGTCGGGCGCTGCGTCGAGCTTCTTCACGAGACGAGCCGCCGCGCGCGTCGTGATCGCCGCGAGCACGCCCGGCTCGATCGAGGGGCGATCCGAGTCGCGCTCACCGGGCACGAATGCGCTCCCCCACCCACCGCGCGAGCTCGAGCGGGCTGAGCGCCGCGACGGGCATCCCCGCGCCCGCCACGAGGCTCGCGATCGCAGACGAGAACCGCGCCTTGCCGGTGTCGTCGAGCGCGGCGAGCCCGAGCGGCGTCACGCCGGACTCGACGAGCGCGCGCACCTCGGCGAGCAGCGAGTCGATCGGATAGCCCTCCTCGAAGTCGCTCACGACGATGACCAGCGTCCGGCTCGGCACGCGCACGAGCGTCTGCGCGTGGCGGAGCGCCTTCGCGATGTGCGTCCCGCCGCCGACCTTCACCTCGAGGAGGAGGGCGAGCGGATCGGACACGTGCTCCGAGAGATCGATCACCTCGGTGGAGAACGTGAGGAAGCGAACGCCGACCCACGGAACCGCGTGGAGGATCGCCGCCATCATCGCGCTGTAGATCACCGACGGCTCCATCGACCCCGACACGTCGACGACGAGGATGATCTCCCAGTCCATCGATCGCTTCTGCCGCGTCCGGAAGATCAGCTTCTCCGGCACGATCACGACCGAGCCGTCCCCTCGGACCGACGCATGCTCGAGGTTCGCGCGCACCGTGCGGCCGAGATCGAGCGGTCCGCGCGGACGCCGCGTCGGCCTCGGCGTCACGATCCCGGTCAGCGCGGGCGCCACGCGAACGGCGAGCTCCTTGACGAGCTCGTCGACGATCCGTCGGATCATCTGGCGCAGCCGTCCGAGCGCAGCCTCGGGCATGCCGCCCTGGAGCGAGAGCACGCGCTCGAGCAGCGCGATCGACGGACGCACCGCGTCGGGGTCGAGCTCGAGGAGCGCCGCGGTCCGCCCGCGCTCGGCGGCTGCGCCGAGGACTTCCTCGCGGACGCTCTCCCCAAAGAGCGCTTCGAGCTCATCGCCCCACTCGCGCGCGCTCGGGAACGAGGCTTCGCGACCACCGCCGGCGCCGCCGTCCAGATCGGTCGCGCTGCCCTCGCCGCGCCCGCGTCCGTAGAGCTCTTCGAGGGCACGCGCGGCGCGGCCCGCGTTCGGCGCCAGCTTCTCTCGCTCGCGGCCGAGCAGCAGGCGGAAACGATCCACGTTGGAGATCACTCCGGCCACGATGCGATCGCCTCCCTTCCGGCGCGGTCGGCCGCCGCGAAGCGCGCGAGATCGGCTGGATCGTCGTCCAGCACGACGTCGATTCCGCGACCTGCCGCGTCGACGCCGCCGTAGCGCTCGGTCAGCACCGAGAGCAAGCGTCCGCGTGCAGCTGGGCTCAGGCCATCGAAGCCCTCGCGCAGCGACGCAACGCGCGCGAGGAAGCCCTCGTCGTCGAGCGCTTCGACGCGTGACACGACGCGATCGAGCGCCTCCGTCGACGACTCGAAGAGCGGCGCCGCGACGATCATCGCGCCGCGCAGCCTCCGGGCGAGCGCCTTCCGGCCTTCGGGCGTGATCGCCACGTCGAGCCAGCCGCCCATCGCGTCGCCGAGGCTCGACGCGTCGGCACGACCGAGCGCGATCCGCAGCGCGATCGCCGCGCCCATCACGAGGGGCGTCCCATCGGTCGCGAGGCGATCGATCGCCCAGCCGAGGCGGCCCTCACCGAGCAGCTCGCTGCCGTCGCCCGACTCGAAGAGGCGCACGAGATCGAGCATGGCGCGCGCGTCCTCTTCGCGATCGGAGCCGAGGAGGCCGTCGAGCGCGCGCACCGCCGCAGCGATGAGCAGGCTCGAGTCGATCTCGACGGGAAGCACGTGCAGAGGAACATCCGTCGTGGCGAGCACCGGATCGACCGGCAGCGCCGGGACGTGACCCGCGCGGATCCGACCGAGGAGCGCGTGCGCGAGGACGAGCTCTCGGAGACCGGCTTCGTCGAGGAAGGGGCCGACGAGGTCTCTCGCGAGCTCGTCCACGAGCGCGCCGAGGCCCGCCTCCGCCGCGCGCGTGAGCAACGCGACGCGCGCAGACGACACGAGCCGCTCTTCCTCCGAGAGGCGCATCGCTTCGCGTCGCAGCGCTCCCTCCGCGACCTGACGCAGCGTGACTCCGCGCAGCCCGGCGAGCTCGATCATCGCGTGCGTCGCCGGGGTCCACTCGACCTTCCAGACGCGCCCGAGGGTCTCGATCCCGCCGGCCGCCTCGCCGCGCACCTCGGTCGCGTACGGGATGCCCGCCACCGACAGGCGCGAGAGCGTCGCGTGCCTGCGTCGGTCGAGCGCGCTCCGCTGCGGGTCGAGCCGCAGCGTGCCCCCGTCCTTGGTGTCCGGGCCCGGGAGCCGGAGATCCGCGAGCAGCGCGTGGACGTGCGGACCGAGACCCGAGCGCGGCGTTCCCGGCGCGAGCGCACCGCGCCGGCTCCCGACGAGCACTTCGTCGCAGGCCCGCGCGATCGCTCGCCCCCGGCCGAGGAGCTCGCCTCGGCCGAGCGCGATCTCGAGGCCTTCCATCAGCTCGCGCCGAGAGGGCGCAGGGAGGGCGCGCAGGCGGGCGAGGTCGATCGCGACGCGCGCGGCCTCCTGCGCGTCGGGCACACCGGCGACCTGCTTTCGCCGCCGCATCGCGCGACAGACCTCCACGAGCACGGCGCTCACGAGCGCCTCGCAAGCGTCCGGGCCCTCGCGCAGCGCGTCGAGGCGGCGCTCCATCAGCCCGGGGTCACGGATGCCTGCCGGGTAGCCCGAGCGCGCGTCGAGCAGCTCGAACGCGTACGGAACGAGAGACGTGACGATCGTGCTCGGCGCGCCCTCGGGCTCTTCGATGGGCGTGAACAGCATCGGCGGATCGACGAGCGCCGCCGCGTGGAAGGCGCCGACCACGACAGCCGCGCGATCGCCGCGAGCCCGCCCCGCTGCGATACACGCGCGCATGTGCACCTCGCGGGCGAGGTCCCTTGGCGAGACGCCACCGCGCATCGACGCATCCGTCCGCAGGGCCCAGCCGAGCAGCAGTCCCGCGCGACGCACGCTCTCCGGATCGGCACCAGGGGCGCGCGCTTCCACGACGTGATCCCAGAGGTGCTCTCCGTCGGGCGCCTCGAACCGCGCGAGTAGACGATCGAGCAGCGTCGGACCGAACCTCCCTTCCTCCGCGAAGCTCTCGCGCGCGATGGGAGGCGCCGAGAGCGGCCGATCGATCGCCTCGATCGGGACGCCATGTGCGCGCGCCCAGCGCATGGCGACGAGCTCGGGCGAGAAGTCGGCGAACGGATAGAACGACAGGTCCGACCCGTCGCCCTGCACCCCCGCGAGCGCGACCGGTGCGCGCAGCTCCGGGTGTGCGAGGTGCTCGATCCAGCGCTCGAGATCCTTGGGGAGCTCGATCAGCACGCGGCTGGGCCCGAAGCGCTCGAGGAGCGCCTCCATCGCCGCGCTCATCGCCGGCGAGTGGTGCCGCACGCCGACGAGCAGCGTGTCGTTCGTCGCGCTCAGCCGCGCGAGCGCAGCCTCCACCTCGCCCTCGTCCGGGGGGCTCACGGGCGGGAGTGCCCGTCGCGGGCACGTACGGAAGCGTCCCGCGCGCGAGCCGATCTCATCCCTCTCCCTCGAGCAGGGTGCGAAGCGCGTGCAGGCGCTTCCACGTGCGCGCGTCGCCCTCGGCGCGTCGCTTCACGACGCCGTCCCAGTACGCCAGCAGACGGCCACGGTCCTTCGGCTCGTCCTTCGTCACGGTGCCGAGGAGGTAGCCAGGGACGAGCGACAGCGGGTCGCTCGTCTCGTCGCCGAGGAACGCCGCCGAGATCCCGAGCGCCGATGCGACGGCCACGGCCTCCGCGGTGCTCATCACCGTCGTCGGCTTCTCGACGGGCCAGCCCTCGACGGAGCGGCCCGAGCGCATGTCGCGGAACACCGTGACGAGCGCTTCGAGCACCGCATCGTCGACGCCGAGCGGCTGGCCGACGCGGGCGAGCGCCGCGGTCGCCTGCCGCTTCACGAGCGCGGTCTCCCGAGCGAGGTCGGCGATGGGATGCACCGTCTCGAAATTGAAGCGCCGCTTGAGCGCCGCGCTCATCTCGGAGACACCGCGATCGCGCAGGTTCGCGGTCGCGATCACGTTGAAGCCAGGCCGCGCAGGCTCGAGCACGCCGAGCTCCGGCACCGCGAGCCGCCGATCGGAGAGGATCGAGACGAGCGCGTCCTGCACCTCCGGCAGGCAGCGCGTGATCTCCTCGAGCCGGACGAGCGCCCCGCGCCGCATCGCCGCGAGCACCGGCGACGGCACCAGCGCCTCGGCGTGCGGACCCTTCGCGAGGAGCAACGGGTAGTTCCACGCGTAGCGCAGGTGGTCCTCCGTCGTGCCCGCGGTGCCCTGCACGGTGAGATCGCTGCGCCCAGAGATCGCCGCTGCGAGCAGCTCGGAGAGCATCGACTTCGCCGTGCCCGGCTCGCCGACGAGCAAGAGCCCTCGTGAGCCCGCGAGGGTCACCGCGCACCGCTCGACGAGCGCACGCTCGCCGACGAGCTTCTCGCTGATGACGAGCGAGGGCGGCACGCCGTCCTCGGTCTTCGCGCCCTTTGCGAGGCGGAGCGTCTCGCCGCGGCTACCGCAGATGAACGTCACGACGGCGCGAGGCGTGAGCGCGAACCCGGGAGGCTTGGGCCCTGCGTCGAAGGCAGCGAGGAACTGGAGCTCCGTCTGGTGGAGCACTTCCGCCGAGGGCGACTGGATCTCGTTGTCTTCGCTCACTTTTTCGCCGCCTTCTTCGCCTTCTTGTGGCCCGGCGCGGCCTCGTAGCGCGGCGGGTCGCCGTCCTCGACGCGCTTCCATGCGGCTTCGAAGATCTCGTGCACCGGCCGCAGCGGAAGGTGGAGGCGGAGCGGTCCGACGATGTGCGCACCCTGCGCCTTCAGCTCGTAGAGCGGGAACTTCCACGTCTCGAGCGGCATGAACGGCCTGTCGAGCGCCTCCCAGCCGCCCGGAAGGAAGTGTGCTCGGCCCGCGCGCTCGCGCTTCGCTTCGAGGACGAGCTCCGCCTTCATGAGCTCGGCGGCAGCCTTCGCATACCGCGGACCCTTCCAGCCGTTCCAGATCTCCACGGACTTCTTCGTCGGCGCGACGAGCGCGAGCGTCTGGAGATAGAGGACCGCGGCGTCCTCCGAGAGCGCGAGCCGTTTCGCCGCTTCGGCCACGAGCGCGGGCGCCGAGCGCAGCGGGTGCGCCTCGTAGCTGCCGCTCGGCACGGGCGTCTGCTCGATGCGCTCCGCGATCGCCACGAGCCCGGCGCTCATCACGCGCCGGATCGGATCGTCGAACGTCGACGGATGCGACGACGCACGGATGGACTCGACGAACGCCCAGTCGGCGTCCGTCTGCATCCGGCTCGGCCGGTAGAGATAAGAGACGATCCGATCCTTCGCGCGCGCGAGCACGCGGCCGTCGTCGCGGGTCTGATCGTCCACGCGGCCGGCGACGACATCGAGCGCGGTGTCCGGCCAGCCGGGCTCGTCGGGGGTCGCGTAGCGCGTCCCGATCGGAACGAGCAGCTCCGGATGCGCGAGGCGTGCGCGCAGCAGCGCGAGCACACGCGGCACGTTCGATCGAATCGGAGCACCCACCGGCAGCACGAGCGAGAGCCACGGCACGTAGACCGTGAGCTGGTGCGCCGTCGCCGGCGCGAAGGCCGTCGCCGCGCCTTGGACCAGGCGACCGTGCGCGTCGAACGTCCACGTCGTGTCGCTCTGGAGCGGCGTCGCGTCGTCGGGTGACGCGAACATCGCGAGCAGATCCTGTGCGCGGCTGGCGCGGCCCGGCAGCTCCTTGGTCGCGGCCGCGACCAGGGCTTCGGGCACTGTCGCGCGCCGCCCCTTCGCAGCGATCCACACGGCGGCGAGCCGCGCGACCAGGCTGTCGGGATCGTCCTCGCCCTTGCCGAGCGGCGCGCGGATCGCACCGTCGAGCGGCATCGCGCCCGCGAAGACGGAGAGCCGCACGCTCCGCGTGAGCGGGCGCATGGAGAACATGGCGTGCTTCGCCTCGGGCGCCGTGAGGCCGAGCAGCGCGCGTCGCTCGGCAGTGAGCGGCGGGCCCCACTCGGTTCCCTCGGGCAAGCCAGCGAGTAGCACTGCCGACTCGGCGCGCGTGAGCCCGGTGCGCGCGGCGAGCGACCGCGTCGCGTGCTCGTCCCACTTCCACGGACCGTTCTCGCGGACGTCGGCCACGAACGCGCGGAGGCGCTCGGGCGTCGCGAGCGCGTCGACGCCGGAGCGCGAGCCGTCGATCGTCATGGCGTCGGGGAGCACGAGCTTCGCGCCCTTCGGCGTGTGGACGACCAACGTCCGCACCGGATTCGCCGTGTAGGGGAGCACGCTGCCCGCGTAGAAGTCGCTGCCGGTCGCGGTGACGGCGACGTCCTTGTCGACGAGGCCAGGAGCCGCACCGGCGATCGCGTTCGTCTTGCTCGTGACGACGGTGATCGCTCGCTCCGGCTCGGCGAGCGCGCTGTCTGCCCAGGCCTCGAGCAAGCTCAGCAGCGCCGCTCGGTGCGTCGCTTCCGTCGCGGGCGATGCGGCCAGGTACGCGACCGCCGAGATCTTCCCCGCAAGCTCGCCCCACGGGATCGCCGACGCCGGGATCGCGGTTCTCTCTCCGTCGGAACGGGTCTCGCGTCGCACGAAGCGCGAGAACGACTCGATCCCGTCGAGCACCGTGCCTCCATCTGCGCGCGCCGGATGCGAGCCGAAGAGCGGAACGAGGGCGGCACCGAGCGTCGCCACCGTGCCCGGATCGCGCGTCGCCGGCGCCGCAGCCGAGGGATCGCGCGTCTTCACGAGATCGAGGCGCTTCGTTTCGAGCTCGGCCGCGCGATCGACCACGAAGAGCACGTCGCTCCGCAGCGCCGCATCGGTCACGTCGGGGAGCACGCGCGCGAGCACGGCGAGCATCTCCGGATCGTCGAACGCCGTCGCCCTCGGTCGGCTCTCGAGGCGCGCCGCGAGCAGCGCGCGAGCAGCGTCGTCCGTCGCCGCTCGAAGGGCGCGCGAGCCTCGCTCGTCGCGCGGCGTGAACAGGTGCCAGAACGGCAGCGGTAGCATCACCGCCGGCGTCTCGCGGCACGACATCGAGCCGCTCCAGACGACGGATCGACCCTCCGGATCGCTGATCATCAGTACCGCGCCCGCAGCGTTCAGGGCTCCGTGCCCGCGTCGCTTCGTGTCGTGCGAGAGCGGCCGCAGCCGGTCGTCCCCCGGCCAGCGCACCAGCGCGAGAGGAAAGAGCCCGTTCGCCAGCGCGCCTTCCCAGCGGCGTCCGTCGATGCCCTCGACCTCGCGGGACGGCACGCTCGCGGCGTGCGGCGACTTCGGATCGCGGAGACGTGCGCGCAGGCCCGCGAGCCTGTCCTTGCCGCCGAGCGGCGAGCTCTGCACCGCCTTCGGTAGCGGGTAGAGCCAGGACGACACGAGGTTGAGCTTCATCCCTTCGCGCTGCCACGACTCGAAGAACGCTGGGTACGAGCGCCGCCCCGCCTCGCCCGTCGCCGGGTTCACCTCGCGCAGCACGAAGTCCCCGTCCGAGTACTCGCGCTTCCAGATCGTCACGCCGTCGTACGCGACGTCGACCTGAGGCGCCGGCATCGTGCGATCGCCCGCGTGCATCGCGCGACCGCCCTCGACGATCGCTCCGTCCGGGAGCTCGACGGCGACGATGTGGCTCAAGCCGTGGCCGAGCCCGTAGTGCGGACGCTCGATGTCGAACACGTCGCTGGGCGCCGCGCTCCAGTACGCGCGCGTCTTCCAGTACGCGTCGCGGAACATCACCAGCAGCGCACCGCCGATGCAGCGGAGCGCAGTCAGCGTCGTCCCCTTCGGGAGCTCTAGATCGTGACTGACGACCCGGCCCTCTGGCCCGACCGCGATCACGCGCGTGCCGTTCGTCACGCAGACGTACGGGAAGATCCCGTGGACGCTCGCCGCGCCCTTCCCGGGGGGATCGAGCTCGCGCACGGCCTCTTCGAACGCGGGCCATCCGAGCTCGCCGCCGAGACCGCCGCGGAGCGTGGCCGAGAGCGCGCGCGTCGCGTCGATCGATGCGAGCGCCGCGTGCGAGCCCTCGAGTTCGTCGAAGAGCGCGCTGCTCGTCTTGGTGGCGATGCGCTCGAGCGCCGCGTCGAGCGACGGGACAGCGCCCGTCGCCGACGCGATCGCGCCCATCAGCCAGGCGCGTCGTGCCTCGAGGAGACCCGTCTTTCCGCGCGCAATCGTCTCGAACGGCTGCGTCCCGACCACGTTGTCGAGCCCGCTCGCCACGAGCGCCGCGAACGCCGGATGCACCGCGAGGTAGATCGGATCGCGCCCGCGCTCCTTCGTCCCGCCCGCCCAGCTCGCGAAGTCGAGCGTGGCATGCGGCGGCGGATCGGCGATCGGCAGTCCCAGTGCGAGCGCATGCTCGGTGAGATCGATGTCGATGTCGCGGGCTCGGCGCCCGACGAACGCGAGCGGCTTGCCTTCGGCGCGGATCCGCGGCGCAGCGCGGGTCACCAGGTCGAAGATCCGAACCGGGAGCGCCTGCACGCGCCAGCCGCGTCGAGAGTGCGAGTGCAGCGCGGAGATCCAGGCCGCCGCACCACCGCTCGGCCGAGCCTCGGCTGGAAGGCCCGCGTCGTAGACCGCGTCGAGCGCCCCGGCGCGCGCGAGGAGATCGATCCAGACGTCCTCGAAGCCCTCGGCGCCCGCCGAGGGATCGGGTGAGAGCGCGAGCAAAGCGCCGCGCACCTTCGGCGAGGCCTGCGCGAGCTCCACGATCGCAGCGTCGTACGCGCTCCAGAAGTCGGCCGGCGCGCGCTTCAAGGAGGGCGACTCGATGATCTCGGAGAGCACCACGCGCGCCTCGAGGGTGACGTCCAGCTTGGCGAGCTTCGCGAGCCGCATCAGCTCCTTCGCCATCCCGCCCCACGGCGGAAGTCCGCCGAGCGTGCGCTGCACGCAGAGGCGTCGGAACTGCGCGTAGGCCTCCTTGGGCTCGCGGCTCTTCTCGAGATCCTTCGCGTAGGCGGAGAGCGACTTGATCGACACGGCTCCCGCGAGCGCGAACTCGAGGAAAGCGTCGCGTCGCGTGTCTTCGTCGATCACGAGCGCGTGCACGCGCTCGGCCTCGCGCGCCTTCTCGAAGTATTGCGCGGCGTAGCTGTGCGCGTCGGCCTCGAGGAACGCGCGCCCGGTCTCCTCGTAGAAGCTCGGAAGGAACCCCGGGACGCTCTTGTGGAGCGTCTCCGCAATCGCATCGATCGCTTCCTTCGCGTGGCCCGGCTTGCTCTTCGCGCGCCGCGCCGCCTTCTTCAGATCACGGACCACCTCGAGCGCGAAGCGCGCGTTCTTCGGATCGTGCACGAGCGCCCAGCCCGGGAACCCGAGCGCGCGTCTTCGCTCGCGCCCGACCTCGATCGTCGTCTCGCCACGCGCGAAGCCGATGGTCTCCATCTCGAGGTCGACGCCGCGAGCGAGGTTCGACGCGACGACGCGCACGATCGCTCGGTCCTTCAGCGCCGGATGCTGGTAGCTGCGCGCCTCCACCACGTCGGCCGGCGTCGGACCGCTCGGGCTCTGATCGAGCGCGAGGACACCCCCCGCCGCGAGGATCGCCGTGCCGTCGATGCTCGCCATCACGCGTCTCCCTTCTCTTCGACGACGCGCGCGGCGTAGATGCCGCTCGCCATCCGCATGCCCTCGGACCAGGCGACGGGGCCCACGTCCGTGAGCGAGAGAGCGCGCTCCTTCGCGTCGACCCAGGAGAGATCGCCCGTGTACGCCTCGCTCATCGGATCGTCGGCGCCGAGCCAGTAGCGCGCCTCGATCATCACGCCGCCCTCCCAGACCGGGCACACGACGAAGCCGCCACGAACGCGGTAGCCCAGCGTCCGCGCCTTGCCGAGCGCGTGCATCAGCTGCGCGAACTTGCCGCCGGAGAGCCCCTCGACCGCCTCCCGCGCCGCGCTGGCTGCGGGTCGAACGAACGTCTCGCGGAAGAGCTGTGCGATCCCCTGCGTCACGCCGAGCTCCGTCGCGAGCGCGCGGAAGTCGTTCAGCTCCGGGATGAGGATCGGGTGCGGGATCGCGACACTGCCGCTGTCGATCCAGCGCGTCTCTCCGTCGAGATCGACGACCCCCACGCCGCGCGCGGAGTCGATGCCGCGACACAGACCGGACGCGCCGTCGATCGCGTCACCAGCCGCGTCGAGCGCGACGACGACGGCGTTCTCGAGCGGCGTGCGCCAGGCCGAGTCGCTCCAGACTGCCTCGACGAGCGCGCGCGGCGCCGGAAGCGACCGCAGCATCCACGTCTCGACCCGCTCCCGACACTCCTGGGCGTGCGTCGCGAGGAACGCGCGCACGGCGAGCAGCTCTTCGGCGGCCTCGCCGTCCTTGAGGTTCTTCGGCACCGCCGAGAGTCGCGCGCCCTTCGCGTTCCGCGCGACCAGGTGCTCGCCGTCCAGCGCGAGCGCGTATCCGTCCCCGGCGTCGACCCAGGCGAGCTCATCCGTCGTGGTCTCGGTCGGCGTCTTCTTCGCTTTGGCCACGTGCTCGCCCCTTCTGGAGCGCCGTTTCTATCACGCGCACGCGAGCGGGATCGAGAGCGCGCGGCCCATTCTCCGATCGCCTCGCCACACCGACACCGACGAGGAGGTCATCGTCCGCGGGCGCGCCGGCGACTGATCCAGGCGGCGAGACCAGCGAACGCGAGCAGGAGCATCGACGCGGTCCTCCTCGTGCGGTCGACGCCGCCTGCGCGACAGCCGCAGCCGCCGCTCAACCTCGCGTCCCGCCCGGGAGCAGCGTCGGTCGCGGGCGCCGCGTCCCGTCCGATCGACGCGGCGTCGGGCCCGTTGATCGCAGCGTCGGGCCCGAGCGCTGCGTCGTCCATCGCGACCACCGCGCCGTCCATCCCGAGCGCCGCGGCATCGTCCGGCATGACGCTCGCGTCCGGCTCGGTCGCAGATCCGGCGTCCGGCGGCGTGACCGCTGCATCGAGCGCAGCACCTCCGGCGTCCACCATCGTCGTCCCGGCGCATGTGGTGCCCGGATACGCGCGATACGCGCCCTGCGTCACCCAGGCGGACGCCGTGCGTGGGGAGCACGCGCCGAGAAACGGGTCGTACGCGGCCGAGTACGAGTCACTGTGCGGTCGCACCTCGAAGTGCATGTGCGCGTTCGTGCTGCACCCCGAGCTGCCGATCTCCCCGATCACCTGACCGCAGGTGACGTGGTCGCCGACGGCGACGCGGACGCTGCCGCTGCGCAGGTGCACGTACCGCGTCGTGCGGCCCGAGTGCCGGATCGCGACGAAGTTCGCAGTGTCGAACGTGCACCTCGTGCCGGTCGAGCACTCGGAGATCGCGCCGATCGTGCAACGGTCGTAGTTGCCATCGACCGCGTAGATCACGACTCCGTCGGCAGCGGCGCGCACGGCGTGCCCAGCGCTGATCGACGCGAGCCCGCCGCTCAGGCTGAAGTCCGTGGCGGGATGGCCGTTGTAGGTGTGCGTGCCGCAGTGCCAGTCCTCGACGGCGGAGCTGGAGTCGTGATCGAAGTAGTAGTAGTTGCTGATGCAGCTCGCACACGACCAGGGGCGTGCGAGCAGCTGGGCCGCCGCCGGCGCGCTCGCGAGCAGGCACAAGGCGCCGAGCAACGCGGCGAGCGCGATGAAGCGCCATGACGCTCGGCTCATGGCGCGCCCTGACCCGGCAGCGGGACGAACGCATCGCCCCAGTCCTCGCCGGTACGCAGCGCGCAGTTGGTGAGACAGCGGATCGACGGGGCGTCGGCGTCGAGGTCGATCACGTGCTGCCCCATCACACCGCCGGGGCCGGCCGCGACGAGATCCAGCTCGTGCCCGTCGCGCTCGAACGAGAGCAATGCGGGCGCGAGCACGTGGATCGCCACGACGCGATCTTGCCCGCGCGCGTCGACGACGTGCACGTCCTTCGGTCCGTATGGGTCGCCAGACGCGTAGCCGAGCAGTCGGCCGTCCGGCGAAGCGAGCGGTGTCGTGGCCTGATCGGCGAGCGCTTCGTCGCGTCCGTCGCGATGGAAGCGGTGAAGGCTTCCGTCCGCCGCGATCACCGCGGCCGCGTCGCCCCAGGGCAGCGCCGCGATCGCCCGCGACGCGAAGACGGGACCACCGGGGCTCCATCGCACTTCGAACTGCGGCGCACCGTCCGCGCCATCGTCCGGCGGAGACCAGAGCGTCGGGCCATGCGTCAGCGTGAGCTGCCCCAACGCGTCGCCGTTCAGCGCGTCGCCATTCAGCACGTCGCCGTTCAGCGCGACGCGATCCACCGCGACGCTCTCGCCTTGCACTGCCGTGCAGCCGATCGCCGCGATCAGCGCACAGAGCGCGAGCTTCGAGCCCACCCCAGCTTTGCCGCCCACAGCCACGCCATCGAGCCTGAGGCGTTCATGCGCCCGCCGTCAACCGGGGGGGAGCGGCGCGCCGCTTCTCGCCGGCTCACGGCTTCGCCCGGTGCTGCTGGCTCAGCGACACGACGTGCAGCACGAAGCTCCGCAGCGCTGGCTCGGCGCGAGGGGCGAGCAGCGCCCCGATGCGCGCGATGAGGTGCTCCTTCTTCGCGAGCGCTTCTCGCGTCGGAGGGTCGTCGATCTCGGCGAGATCCTCGAGCAGATCGACGCACGCGCTGACCCCGGGGGATTGCCTAACATCGGAGCACCATACCGCGCGGCTCGTCTGTCCACCCAGAGCCTCCTCCACCACGCGCACGCGGAACGCCAACCGGTAGGCCGTCCACGCCCTGCGTCACGCACGAGCTCTGGCTCCTTCTCGCGAGGCGTGCGTCGAGCGACGCCGGCCGCCTCCGTCGGCGTGCGTTCCCTGACGCTCCCGGGCGGCTGCCCGCGCCCGGGCGCGTGACGGGGCGGAACGTCGATTGCTATGGTCGCGCCCCATGACGAAGCGCGCCCTCCTGGTCCTCACCTCTGTCTACGCTCTGACGGCCTGCGGTGGGACGCCTGCGGTCTCCGGATCGGACGCGGGCACCTCGGACGCCGGTGACGACGCAGGCTCGACGCCCGACCTCGGGTGGCACGTGGGCCCCGACTTCCCCGAGCCGGTCGCGTTCGGCGCGGCGATGGTGCTTCCGTCGGGAGGGAACGACTACCTCTACGTGATCGGTGGCGCGAGCGGGACGTTCGGCGCCCTCGGCACGCTGCGAGCCGCGGTGCAGCGCGCGCCCATCATGAGCGATCACTCCCTCGGCGCGTGGGAGCCCGCGGGCGACATCGACGCGGGCGGCAGCGCCCCGCTCGCGCTCGCGGGCCACGGCGCGATCCGCATCTGGGGCGAGACCGGCGAGGACGGCGTCGCGATCGCCGGTGGCGGCACGGCGACGAGCGCGCTGCCGTTCGTGCTCGGCGGCTACGTGCAGATCGATGGCTCGCTCGGCGAGTGGGGCCGCTTCGATCCGACGTTGATGAGCGGTCAGAGCTTCGGCACCTTCAATCCTTTCGAGGCGCACCAGCTCGCGCTCATCGGCGGCCTCGCCGGCTCGACGCCGACGCCGCGCGTGCTGATCGCGGCGATCGAGAACGGCTCGATGGCGCCGACCTGGCGGCCCGGCCCGGATCTGCCGGCGCCGCGCTTCGGTCACGGCGCGGTCGTCATGGATCGCAACCTCGACGACGAAGTGCAGGGCGACATCTATCTCGTCGGCGGCGCGAACGACGACGGCACGATGAGCGACGTCATCCGCACGAGCCGCGACGCGACGATGGAGGTCACGAGCTGGGTGGCCGCGGGCACGCTGCCCGAGCCGCTCGTCTTCCCGGGCGTCGCCGTGATCGAGGATCGTCTCTACGTGATGGGCGGCATCGCGGGCGACGTGATGACCGGCGCGCCGAGCGCGGGCGTCCGCGTCGCGACCATCGACGCGACGTCGCACCAAGTGGGCGCGTTCACGGACGTCGCGGGCGCGACCCTGCCGACGCCGGTCGGAGCGCCGATGGTCGCGCTCGACGGCGCGTACATCTATCTCGTCGGCGGCCTCGCCGGCAGCGACCACACCGCGAGCACGGCGGTAGTCTACGGACGCCTGCCGTGAAGAGATCGCCGCGTGTCGCTCTGGTCCTCGGCATCGCCGCCCTCGGTGCGTGCAGCAACGCCCCCGTCACGCCGACCACGTCCGACGCAGTGCTCGGACCGAACGACGTCTCGGTCCTCTTCCCGCTCCCCGCGGACGGCGTGTACACGGGCTACCTCTCACCCGACACGGCCGGCAACGGCGGACCGCTGATCCCGCGCGCCGTGTTCGACGTGATCCCGCCGGTGAACACGCGGCTCGAGACGGCGAGCGATCCCCACGGGATGGTTCGCGTCCTGGCGATTCGCTTCGACCCGTGCTTCACGGCGACGACGACGGGCTCCGTGTGCGAGCCCGAGATCCGGATGATCTTCCAGGCGGTGGACGCCACCGACGGCCCGCTCGACGGAGCGATGCACGCGTTCTATCGGCTCACGCCGGCCGAATTCGCCGAGGTCGTCGAGGGGCTTCGCAGCCTCCACGACCTCGCGCCGGAGAACGACACGCTGGTGATGGGCCCGAGCCCCGCGCTCGTGGCGCAGGGGCTCGACGGCGCGTACGGCGCGGGCCTCCTCGCCCTCGTGAGGGAGCACGCGGGCGCCGCGACGCTGCGGCGCGTGACGTTCATGCAGCGCACGGCCGCTCGGCAGACGCAGTGGAAGTTCGGGTTCTTCGAGGTCGTGGGCGGGGCTCCGACGCGGACGAGCATCGCGGAGATCGGCGTCGACACGCAGACGGTGAACCAGATGGTCGGGACCGATCCCGAGTTCGTCATCGATCCGTTCGCGGTGCTCGACGAGGATCTCACCGTGCTGTTGACCGCCGAGTCGGCCGCGGCCGCGGACACGGCGATGCGCGAGGCGGCCTATCGCGACGCGCTCGCGCTCGAGAACCCGATGATGAACCAGCCGGACGAGGCGCAGTGCGCGGCGTGCCACGTCGCCAGCTCGGTCGCGCGTCACGCGGAAGAGAGCTTCGGTCTCGGCACGATGGCGTTCGCAGAGCGCTTCGAGACCGACCGGGCGTTGACGACGTCGAGCGACACGGCGACCGATCCGGAGGTCATGCGGATCTTCGGGTACTTCGTGCGAAGGCCGGCGGTCGCGCCGCGGGTGCTACACGAGACGGCGCACGTCCTCGACGTGATCGACGCGGACTACCCGATCGCGACTCCGTAGCGCTCCTCGCTCCGCGCAGGCGCTCTCGCCGCGTCGGAGAGCACGCGTGCTCAGGCCGACTGCTCGAGGAAGCGTTCCGCTGCCTCGGTCGTCGGAAATGCGCGCATCGAGACCCCGCTGGCGAGGCTCATCGCGCGGATGACCATGCCCCACAGCGAGTTGCTGGTGACGATTCCCACGGCGGCGAGCTGCGCGCGCGCTCGCTGGTTCCACTCGACGAACCCGTGCCTGGCGTCGAGGTCGTAGCCGTGCATGTCGCTGCAATCCAACAGGAGCCCGATCCGCCCATGGGCGCGCAGCGGGACCGTCCCGAGGGCAGTCTCGACCTGATCACGCGTCAGGTGGCCGACGAAGCAAACACGAACGATCGGAGTGGACACGGCGAGCCGCGATCGTGCCGGATCGCCGTCCCCGCGCGCTAGCCTCTTCTCGGTCGAAGCAGCGCACCGCTGCGCGGCGTCAGCCGCACTCTACCCCGTCGAGCGCGAGCGACCCGCGCTGTCGCGGCTCTCGTTGCTCGCCATCTCGACACAGGCGCGGCTCGCGTCCCGCGCGCGCTCGGTGCGCGCTCGCCGCGCGATCTGCATCGTGGACGGGGCACCAACATGGGCGACAGGAGAACCGAAGCGGAGGTCGGCGCGCAGACACGCGAGGACAGCGGAGCTGGACGTTCGAGCCACCGAATGCACGCCAGCGACATGAACGGCACCGCACGTCCTTGGGCTGCGCGAGCACGTGGTGGCGGCCCTCGCGTGGCGCTGCTACGCCCACGCCCACGCCGACGCAGTGCTAGACGCGGCGGCCGCTGGCGATGTTCCCGCGCTCCTCCGGCGCACGCGTCGACGAGTCTCCTCGGCGCGGCGTGCGCGCGAGGGCTCTCGTCCGCGCGAGCCCACTTCCTGCTCCGACTACCGTCGGCAGCGTGGTGCGGGCCGCCGTGATCGTCGTGACGAATCGCCACGTCGCGCGTGTTCTATCGCCCCGCCGCCGCAGCGACCGAGGGCGAGGCTCCGGCGAGCCGGGTCGTTTCGACGCACGAGCGTTACCCCCCTCCGCCACCGTAACCCCGTGAAAACAGCGCGCTCCAGCGGTGGCACGCGTCCTGCTCAGCGTCGCGCCGCACGCCCCTGCTCGCGGTCGAACCCACGCAGATGTGGCTCGAATGAACAGATCACCAACATCGCGCACAGACGCCCGTGAGCAGCGGAGCGCACTCCCTTCGCGCATGCACGCACCTCCACGAAGCAGAGCATCGAGGCCCAGAAAAGCCCTCCTACGACGGAGGCAGCATTGCCTTCGTCCACGTCCCCCCGGCATCGCCACGATCCCCTGCAATCGATCGTCGGGGTTGGGTCACCGCTCCTAGGAATCCTCCATGCTCGAGAAGTTCATCCACCGACCCGTCCTGGCGATCGTCATCTCGATCTTGATCGTCTTCCTGGGCGTGCTCGCAATCCAGAGCAGGCCGATCTCTCAGTTTCCCCAGATCGCTCCGCCGGTCGTTGCCGTCACGCTCTCGTTCCCTGGCGCCAGCGCGCAGGTGCTCGTCGAGTCGGCGCTGATCCCCATCGAGCGCTCGATCAATGGCGTCCAGGGGATGAGGTACATGACCTCCGACGCCACGAGCGCCGGCGAAGCGACCATCCAGGTCATCTTCGAGCCCGGGACCGACCCCAACATCGCCGTCGTCAACGTCAAGAATCGCGTCGATCCGGTCATGAGCCTCCTTCCGGAGCTCGTGCGGCTCGAGGGCGTCGTCACCCTTCCGGTGCAGCCCAGCATGTTGATGTACGTCAACCTGTACAGCACCGACCCGAACGCGACGGAGACGTTCCTCTACAACTTTGCGAACGTCCACCTGGTCGCCGAGCTGCAGCGCATTCACGGCCTCGGGCGCGTCACGATCCTCGGCAATCGTCAGTACGCGATGCGCGTCTGGCTGCGCCCCGATCGCATGCGCGCCTACAACGTCTCGATCGACGACGTGATGGACGCGATCAGCGAGCAGAGCATCATAGGAAGACCAGGCCGTACCGGTCAGGCCTCGGCGAGAACGGCGCAGTCGATCGAGTACGTGCTCACCTACCAGAGCCGCTACAGCGAGCCCGATCAATACGCCAACATCATCATCCGCTCGACGCCCGACGGCGAGATCCTGCGCCTGCACGACATCGCCAACGTCGAGCTCGGAAGCGAGTTCCAGAGCATCTATTCGAACCTCGACGGTCACCCGTCGGCCGCCATCGTTCTCAAGCAGAACTACGGCAGCAACGCGAGCGCGGTGATCGACGAAGTGAAGGAGAGGCTCGAGGAGCTGGAGCGCACGACCTTCCCGCCGGGGATGCACTACTCGATCAACTACGACGTATCGACGTTCCTCGACGCGTCCATCGAGCAGGTGCTCCACACGCTCGGCGAGGCGTTCGTGCTCGTCGCGCTCGTAGTGTTCCTCTTCCTCGGTGACTGGCGCTCCACGCTCATCCCGACGCTCGCGGTGCCGGTCTCGCTCATCGGCGCGTTCGTCTTCATGCAGGCGTTCGACCTGACCATCAATCTCATCACGCTCTTCGCGCTGGTGCTCGCGATCGGAGTCGTCGTCGACGATGCCATCGTAGTCGTCGAGGCCGTCCACGCGAAGATGGCGGAGAAGCACGTCGGGCCGTACACCGCCGTGAAGATGGTCATGGGCGAGATCAGCGGCGCGATCATAGCGATCACGATGCTGATGGCTGCGGTCTTCGTGCCCGTGGCCTTCATGACCGGCCCGGTCGGCGTCTTCTATCGACAGTTCTCGATCACGATGGCCTCGTCGATCGTGCTCTCCGGCATCGTCGCGCTCACCCTGACTCCCGTGCTCTGCGCGATGCTCCTGAAGCCACACGAGCACGGCAAGCCCAAGCGGCGGACCCCGATCGGCTTCTTCCTCGACTGGTTCAATCGTCGCTTCGACGCGGTGACCAACAGGTACGTGCGGCTCCTCGAGCTCATCGTGACGCGACGGACCGTCACGTTCGGAATCCTCGCGCTGTTCGGCTTCGGCATCTTCGGCGTCAATCAGACCCTCCCGTCGGGCTTCATCCCGAACGAGGACCAAGGGATGATCTACGCGATCATCCAGACGCCTCCAGGCACGACGCTGGAGCGCACGAACCAGGTCTCCACCGAGCTCCAGACCATCGCGGGAGAGATCGAGGGCGTGCAGTCGGTCTCGTCGCTCGCTGGCTACGAGATCCTCACCGAGGGTCGCGGCTCGAACGCGGGAACGTGCCTGATCAACCTCAGGCCGTGGTCGGAGCGCACGCACTCGGTGCACGAGATCGTAGAAGAGCTCGAGGAGCGGACGCGCGACATCGGCGCCATCGTCGAGTTCTTCGAGCCGCCGTCGGTGCCTGGCTATGGCGCGGCCGACGGCTTCGCGGTCCGCCTGCTCGACATGGGCGAGGAGACGGACTTCCAGGAGTTCGATCGGATCAACCGCGAGTTCATGGACCACCTCCGCGAGCGGCCGGAGCTCACCGGTCTCTTCACCTTCTTCGCGGCGAACTACCCGCAGTACGAGCTGGTCATCGACAACCAGCTCGCGATGCAGAAGGGCGTGTCGATCTCGCGCGCGCTCGAGAACCTCGACATCCAGATCGGCAGCACGTACGAGCAGGGCTTCGTTCGGTTCGGCCGCTTCTTCAAGGTCTACGTCCAGTCGTCGCCGGAGTACCGGCGCATGCCATCGGACATCCTCGATCTCTTCGTGGAGAACGATCGGGGCGAGATGGTCCCCTACTCCGAGTTCATGACGTTACGAGAGACGCAGGGACCGAACGAGATCACGCGCTACAATCTCTACAACTCGTCTGCGATTCGTGGCCGACCCGCGCCGGGCTTCACCAGCGGCGATGCCATCGATGCGATCCGCGAGGTCGCGGCGGAGACGCTTCCGACGGGCTACGACATCGCGTGGGAAGGCCTTTCGTACGACGAATCGCGTCGCGGCAACGAAGCGATCATCATCTTCCTCGTCGTGCTCGCGTTCGTGTACTTGGTGCTCGCCGCCCAGTACGAGAGCTTCATTCTGCCGTTCGCGGTCATCCTCTCGCTGCCAATGGGTGTGTTCGGAGCGTTCCTGCTCCTGAGAGCGCTCGGCCACGCGAACGACATCTACGCGCAAGTCGGCCTCGTCATGCTGGTCGGCCTGCTCGGCAAGAACGCGGTGCTCATCGTCGAGTTCGCCGTCCAGAAGCGCAACAGCGGTCTATCGATACGCGACGCGGCCATCGAAGGTGCCAAGGCACGCTTTCGTCCGATTCTGATGACCTCGTTTGCGTTCATCGCAGGCCTCATCCCGCTCGTCCGTGCATCGGGCCCAGGCGCGGTGGGCAACCACACGATCGGCGCGTCTGCGCTCGGAGGCATGCTCTTCGGGACGCTCTTCGGCGTGCTGGTGATCCCCGGCCTCTACTACATCTTCGGCACGCTCGCCGACGGCCGCACGCTCATCCGGGAGGAGGACCTCAATCCGCTCACCGAGCCGCATGCTGAAGACGAGACCGAGGACCCGGACGAGACCGACGAGGACGAGACCGAGGACCCGGACGAGACCGAGGACCCGCGCGAGCCGGAGGACCCGGGCGAGCCTGGCGCTGAGACCGAAGGTGACGATCAGACTGTGGCTGTGGCTGTGGCTGTGGCTGTGGCTGTGGCCGTGGCCGTGGCCGTGGCTGTGCCTGAGGGGCCTGAGGCTGACGACGAGGCGGAGGCTGACGACGAGGCCGAGGCTGACGACGAGGCGGAGGCGGAGGCTGACGACGAGGCGGAGGCCGAGGCTGAGGCTGAGGCCGACGACGAGGCCGAGGCCGACGACGAGGCCGAGGCCGACGACGAGGATGAGGCCGACGATGAGGCTGAATCGGCCGATGAGACCGACCCAGAGAAGAAGGAGTGACGAGAGGATGGCCCGCATGAATCGTGCGCCGTGGCGGCGCGGCCTCGTCGTAGCGTTGTGCGCGACGCTCGTGGCCTGTATCCCGACGCCTCCGCAGGGGACGGTGCGCGAGGCAGACACGCAGATGCCCGACACCTTCGGCGGGGAGGACGACGGCGGGGGCGGAGAGGCCGGTACCGAGGACGGGATGAGCTCGGCAGAGGTCGACTGGCACGACTTCTTCGGCGACCCGCAGCTCGTGGGGCTGATCGACCTCGCCCTCGCGAACAACCAGGAGCTGAACATCACGGTGCAGGAGATGATCGTCGCGAACACCGACGTCATGACGCGTCGGGGCGACATCTTTCCCAGCCTCTCGGCGGGTGTCGGCGCGGGCCTCGACCGCGTCGGTCACTACACGAGCCAGGGACAGGCCGACGAGCGCTCCGGCGTGGCGGCTGACCTCCAGAACTATTCGATCGGTGTCTACGCAACGTGGGAGGCCGACATCTGGGGGAGGCTGCGGGACTCCGCCGATGCGGCCATGTATCGATATCTCGCGAGCGGCGAGGGCCGAAACTTCATGATCACGCGGCTCGTGGCGGAGATCGCGAGCCGGTACTACGAGCTCCTCGCCCTCGATCGAGAGCTCACGATCCTCGCCGACAACATCCAGCTGCAGCAGGGCGCCCTCGAGATGATGCGTCTGCAGCAGCTGGCCGCCCGCGTCACCATGCTCGCCGTGACCCGCTTCGAGGCCCAGCTCCGCGGCTTCCAGAGCCGTCAGTACGAGATCGCACAGCAGATCGTCGCGACCGAGAACCAGCTCAACTTCCTGACGGGAAGATTTCCCCAGCACATCGAGCGCAGCACCGAAGACTTCCTCGCCATCACGCCGTCGACGGTCCATACGGGCGTTCCGACACGGCTCCTGGAGAACCGGCCGGACGTGCGCGAGGCCGAGCTCGGGCTCACCGCGTCGCAGCTCGACGTCTCTGCGGCGCGCGCACGGTTCTACCCCTCCTTGCGCCTCGATGTGGGTATCGGATACCGGTCCTTCGACATCACGCAGATGCTTGCGACACCCGAGTCGATCGTCTACAGCCTCGTCGCGGGCCTTGCAGCGCCGCTGCTGAACCGGAGCGGCATCACCGCGGACTACTTCGCGGCGAACACGCGACAGATGCAGGCCGTGCTCAGATACGAGCGGACCATCCTCTCGGCGTTCGTCGACGTCAGCACGGGCCTCAGCCGGGTTCGCAACCTGGGAAGGAGCTACGCGCTCGAGACCGAGCAAGTGGAGCGTCTGCGGGAGTCGGTGGAGATGTCGACGCTGCTCTTCAACGCCGCCCGTGCCGAGTACCTGGAGGTATTGACGGCGCGCCACGACTACCTCGAGGCGCAGATGGATCTAGTGGACACCAAGCAACGGCAGCTCTCGGCCACCGTGACGCTATACCAGGCGCTCGGCGGCGGCTGGCGTTCGTCGACGCAGGCTGCCGATCCGGAGCCGATGGGTGCAGTACCATGAGAAGGTGTGTCGGATACGGGTGGATGGTGATTTGGCTCGCGGCGGCCACGCTCGCGGGATGCGGCGAGCACGAGGAGCACGAGGCTGAGCGACCCACCTTCGAGGTCACGACGGTGCTCCGCCAGGACACCGAGATCGTGCACGAGTTCGTGTGCCAGATCCGGGCGATCCAGCACATCGAGGTACGCGCGCTCGAGAGCGGCTATCTCAACGACATCTTCATCGACGAAGGACAGTCGGTCACTCGCGGACAGCACCTCTTTCAGATCATGCCTGTGCTCTACCGCGCAGAGCTTGCGGTGGCGTCGGCGGAGATGCAGAGCGCTACGATCGAGTACCAGAACACCGAGATGCTGCGAGAAGGCAACGTCGTGTCACCGAACGAGCTGGCGCTCGCGCAGGCGAACCTCGATCACTTCACCGCACAGCGGAGCCTGGCGGAGGCGCACCTGCGATTCGCGAGCCTCGACGCGCCGTTCGATGGAATCGCCGGCCGGCTCATGGTCCGACGCGGCAGCTTGCTCGAGGAGGGCGAGCTCCTCACGGTCCTCGCGGACAACAGCCAGATGTGGGTCTATTTCAACGTCAGCGAGAGCCAGTATCTCGCCTACCGTGCGGTTCACTCCGTGAACGATCCGGTCCCCGTGCAGCTGCGGATGGCGAATGGCGAGATCTTCGGACAGCCGGGGACCATTCAGACCATCGAGGCCGACTTCAACAACCAGACGGGGACGATCGCGTTTCGCGCGGGCTTCCCGAACCCGGAAGGGCTCCTTCGACACGGCGAGACGGGCGAGATCCTGATGACGACGGTGCTGCCGCAGGTGCTGGTGATTCCGCAGGAGGCGACGTATCGCGTGCTGGACAACACGTATGTCTTCGTCGTGGACGCGGACAACGTCGTGCATGCTCGCGCGATCACGATCGGCGAGGAGCTGCCGCATCTCTACGTCGTGCCGGAGGGCCTCGAGGAGGGAGAGCACGTGCTGCTCGAGGGCCTGAGGCGCGTTCGAGATGGCGACACGATCGGGCAGGAGGTGCGCGATCCGCACGATGTCTTCGAGGATCTCCGCACGCTCCCGGCGCACTGAGCTGAGCAGAGCTACAGCCGCAGCCGCGCAGCGCCTGCCGGGATCAGGACGACGAGCACGTTGGGCGCTCCCTTCGGCGGTCGCAGCTCCTTGATCGGAGGATAGTGCGTGTCGGGATCCTTGCGAAGATCGCGGACGGAGTGTGCGACCATCGCTCGGTGCAACGCGCGCTTCGAGCTGGTATGGGGCTCTCGCTCGTCTTCGGTCTCGCCGCGTGCAGCGGGGGGGCGGGCGCGGCGGACGCCGGCCTCGACACGCTGGGGCCCCCACCGCTCAGCTGCGGCGAGCCGGTCGCCGATCCTCCCGGGCTTCGCTGCTTTTCTCCGCTGACGTTCACGCTGATGGCCGACAACACGGAGATCGACGAAGCGTGCTTCGCGTGCTCGGAGGCGATGTGCGACGCCGAAGCGCGAGCCGCGTTCGGAGACGAGGGCCTGCGGATCTCTCCGCTCGACCCTGCGGGCGACTGCGCGGCGCTCGTGGCGTGCGCTGCGGGCTGTGACTGCGGCGATGCTGCGTGCCAGCACGACTGTGTGTCGCGAATCGCGTGCACGACGATCAACCCGCTCATCGGGTGCCTCCGCACGAACTGTGGCCCGAGCTGTCTGCCGAGCGGGTCGTGTGGCGACGGCATGCTCGCGTCCAACGAGGCGTGCGAGCCGAGCCTCCCCGCCGGATCGTGTCGTCGCGTCGGCATGGCCGATGGCGTGCTGAGCTGCACCCGCGCCTGCCGATGGGACACGTCCGAGTGCTTGCGCGAGTGCTGCGGCGATGGCGAGATCACGCGGGGCGAGCAGTGCGATGGCGATGATCGGATGGGCCTCACGTGCGAGATGTTGGGCTACGACGGCGGCACCCTGGGCTGTAGCCCCGTCTGCAGGCTCGACACTTCAGGCTGCACGGGCGACGGCGGACGCTGCGGCGACGGAGTCGTTTCGGCGTTCCTGGGCGAGCGCTGCGACGTGGGAGTGAGCGCGCTCGGCACGTGCATCGACGTCGGCTATGCGTCGGGCGAGATCGGCTGCGCGTCGGACTGCACGACGGACGACTTCACGGGGTGCGTACCGCGCACGCTCGGGGCCGGCGGCGCCTGCGCCGAGCCTCTCGCGAGATCCGGCGCCGCCTCGGCCGACGGGTTCGTCCACTTCGTCGGCACCACCCGGGGAGGCTCCACCCGCGACGTCGGCAGCTGCGGCGCGAGCTCTGGCCCCGAGATGGTCTTCGAGATCGTCTTCCCACCGGGCGCGTCGGGCGGCGCCGTCGGAATCGCCGACCTCGACGGTGAGCCGATCGACGAGGCCGTTCTCTACCTGCGCGAGACCTGCGACGCGTCGAGCGAGGCTGCTTGCGGGAGCGGCGCATCGCTCGTCTTCGTCTCGCCGCTCTCGGCCGAGAGGCGCTACCTGCTCTTCGTCGACGGTGCACGTGAGCTGCCCGCCTTCGAGGTGTTCTTCGGGGCCATCTGACGCTCTCTCTCGCTCGCGCCAGAGATCGCGCGGGGTCATCCCGAGCCCGTGGGTGATGGTTCGTCCAGCGCGCGGCCCATGGACGCGGTCACGGTCGTGCTCGGCATCGCGGCCGTGCTCGCGGCGCTGGCGTTGCTCTCGCTCGGCGTCGGCATCGCATGCCGCTCCGATCCCGAGGTGCCCGGCGCGCCCATCGTGCCGGGACCGATCGGAGCGCCCATTCCTCTCGGCGACGCTGGCACGGACGCGCACGTCGACGCTTGGGTCCCCGCGATCCCGCTCACTCCGTATGCGCTCGACGACTTCCCGCGCCACCCCGAGCTGGCGGCGACCGGCTGCCCGGACGTGCCCCTGGTCGACTATGTCGGCGAGCCGATCGCGTGGCGTCCGGCCTTCCGTGTGACCCCCGTGTTCGTGCCCTCGGTTCGCGCGCTCGACGCGCTGATCGCCGAGACGTCGCGCGACGTGTACGGCCGCGCGCCGACGACGCTGCTCTCCGCGAGCGGCTATCGCTGCACCACCGTGCGCGGGCGGCCGGAGCGCATCAGCGAGCATGCGCTCGGCAACGCGATCGACGTTCGAGGCATCGTGCTCGACGAAGAGAACACGACCACCGTGCGTGACCACTGGTACTCGCACCCAGGCGACGACCCGAGGCACGCACGCTTCTGGCGGCTCCTCGTGACCCGCGCCCACGAGCGAGGGCTCTTCCGCGGCATCATCGGACCGCCGCGCGCCGATCACCTCGACCACCTGCACTTCGATCAGAGCCCATCGACCTTCTTCGACGTCTCGCTGGAGTGAGCTCTGCCGATCCAGAATCCGGCGCGCATCTTCAAATCACGCCCGCGACCGGGCATCATCGCGCGATGAACGCACTTGGTCGTCTCTCCACGGCGCTGCTCTTCGCTCTCGTCATCACGATCGCCGGCTGCGACGAGGGCGCGATGATGACCGTCGACGATGCCGGCCCGAGCGCGGACGTCGGGCCGGGAGGCGGCGACGGCGGACCTGGCAGCGGAGACGCAGGTCCCTCCGGCGGTGACGGGGGGCCGGGCCACGACGCGGGCCCGCTGCCCGTCAGCCCGCTCGTCGACCCCACGTGCACCGACGGGATGTACACCGAGACGCTCCCGGACCCGAGCGCATCGCTCGCCGATCTGGCCTTCACCGGCGACGTGCCCGCGTTCGTCGACGCAGCGCTCGGTCGCCGATATCCGTTCGGCCTCGGCATGGTGCAGGGCGGCCGCATGAACCCACGGTTCAGCGGCGACTGCTCGGTCGCCTTCGCGGGCTCACCGTCGACCGCGGCCGACGTGTACGGAAGCCTCGACACGATCGTTCACGAGTGCGGTCACCTCCACGACGGGAACCTCTCGAGTGGCCCGTCGAACCACTACGAGATCCGCACGAGCCTCTCGTTCATGTGCACGCGCGGCGACACGACGAGCCGCGGCGGCGGGACGTTCGCGCGCAGCCGCATCCGAGGCGATGCCTACCAGCCGCTGCGAGCCCCGTGCAGCGGCGGGGGCGGCTGCGACTTCTACGCGGACGTGTACCTCGACGGCGACCCCGACAACGCATCGTTCGAGGGAGGCGATCAGGGCTTCAACATGCTGCTCGAAGAGGTCGTCCAGTACGTCAACTCGCTCGCGACCGCGTATGCGTACGCCGACCAGATCCGACCTGGCTCCTCCACCAGCGCGCGCGACGGCATCCTCACGCTGCTCTGGTACCTCGAGCGCTATCTCCACATGGCCCGCATCGACTTCCCCGCCGCCTACACCGTCATCACGAGCGACGCGTGCTGGCGCGACGCGATCCTCACGGTGTGGGGCCGCGCGTGGCTCTACCTCGAGACGACGGAAGGGACGCGGAGCCTCGGCATCGACGACGCGGCCATCAAAGCGCTCGTGATCGACCCGGTGCTGCTCGACGAGATCGATCGCATCCGCGCCGCTGCCAGCTGCCCCTGAGGCCGGCGGCGTCAGCTCGGTGCAGCGCCGCTCGCCCAACGAGTTGACGGCCGAGCGCGGCTCGCCTAACGAGCGCGATGACCGAGCGAGTCGCCGGGCGGAACGCCTTCATGTTCGTGCTCGTCACGGTCACGATCGACATGATCGGGTTCGGCCTGATCATGCCGGTGACGCCGACGCTGATCGCCGAGCTGACCGGGCTCCCGCTGGAGGCGGCCGCGCCCTGGGGCGGATACCTCGCGACCGTCTACGCGGTGCTGAACTTTCTCGCGGGCCCTGTCCTCGGGAACCTGTCGGACCGCTTCGGCCGGCGCCCGGTGCTGCTCGTCGCGATGACGGCGCTCGGCACCAACTTCCTGATCATGGGGCTCGCGCAGTCGGTCTGGGTGCTGTTCCTCGGGCGCGTCCTCTCGGGCATCTCGGGCGCGACGTTCTCCACGGCGAACGCCTACATCGCCGACGTCACCGAGCCCGAGCGCCGCGGGCAGGCGTTCGGGATGGTGGGCGCAGCGTTCGGCGTCGGCTTCATCCTCGGCCCGATCCTCGGCGGCCTGCTCGGCGAGGTCGACACACGCGCGCCGTTCTTCGCGGCCGCTGGCCTCTCGTTCCTCAACGTCCTCTACGGAACGTTCGTGCTCCCCGAGTCGCTCGCGCCCGCAGACCGGCGCCCATTCCAGCTCTCGCGCGCGAACCCGCTCGGTGCCTTCCGACACTTCCGAAAGCTCCCGCAGGTGAGCTGGCTCATCATCGCCCTCGGCCTCCTGCAGTTCAGTCAGATGCTCTTCCCGGTGATCTGGGCCTTCTTCGGGGAGATCCGCTTCGGCTGGCACGCGCGCGACGTCGGGCTCTCGCTCGGTCTCGTCGGCCTCTCGTCGGCCCTCGTACAGGGGGGCCTCATCCGCGTCTTCCTGCATCGCTTCGGTGCGATGAAGACCGCGGTGATCGCGATGATGGTCGGTGGGACCACGTTGATCGGCTACGCGTTCGCGACCGAGGGCTGGATGGTCTACGTGCTCATCTGCTGCGGTGCGTTGACCGGGATGGCACCACCGGCGATCAACGCGATCGCCTCGAGCCGAGTGGACCGCACAGCGCAGGGCGAGCTCTCCGGCGCGGTGGCGAGCGTCAATGCGATCGCCACGATCCTGAGCCCGATCGTGATGACGCAGACGCTGTTCCACTTCTCGCGCGAGGGAGCGCCGATCTATTTCCCGGGCGCGCCTTTCCTCGTCGCGTCGTGCGCAACGCTGCTCGCCCTGGCGCCCTTCCTCGCCGGAATGAGATCTCCGCCGTCGGCCGAGGCGGCCTGATCGGACCGCACCTCGACGGCGGGATGGGTGAAGGTTGCCCCTCCCGTGCTCATCCTCTCGCGAAGTACGCCTTCCGCACGCGGCTCGAGAGCAGCACCACGAGGCCGCACACGGCGACGGGGAGGAGCGGCGTCGGCAAGAACAGCGCGCACGCCACCACGCCCAGCGTCCATCCGGACCGCCGGTGCCGCGCGAGCCCGCGCGCCGACAAGAGCGGGAGCAGGAGCCACGGCGATGCGACGATCACGACGAACCCCGCCGCGGCGAGGCCCACGAGCCCCCGGCCGTGCAGCACGTGGAACGCGAGGTTCCGCACGCCCTGCGCGGTGAGGAGCGGCGCCTCGATGATCGCGCTCAACAGAGGGACGAGGCCGATCGCTATCGTGAGCGCCGCGACGACCGCGAGCGCGCGAAGACCGCGGAGGGTCCATTGGTAGCCGGAGTCGGTCTCGAGCGCGGGATCGACCTCGACGCCCTCTCGGATGCGGTCGAGCTGAGCGAGCGCCGCCTCGCGCGCGCGGTGAGCGTCCTCGAGGTGGCTCTTCAGGGCAGCGAGGTCACCCCGGAGCGCGTCGACCTGAGTCTCTCGGGCGAGGGATTCGTTTCGATACATGGAGCACCGACAACGCGATCCCACGTCGGTTCCGTGTCGTCAGGAGCATCACGGGGACTGCGCGATCACGACCACGCAGAACGCCGACGGGAAAGCGAGCGCGCAAGTGCCCGGTTCGGGCCTGACAGCCGTCGCCTCGTCGTTGGTCGCCTGCCGGAGGCTCTGCACGACGCGCAGCGAGGACCATCGCTGACGAGCTCGTTCACGGCTCGGCTTCGCGCGCGCGGCGTCGACCAGGGTCGCCTTCTGGGTGAGCCCGGACGCGTCACGCAAGGCGAGACGCGGGCGGGCCGGGGCGCTACCCTCGTCGACGCGTGCGACGCCAGCACCCAACGTGCGCGCTCGTCGCGCTCGCCCTCGGGCTGCTCCCGAGCTGCTACCTCGCGCACGAGCGCGACGCGCCGGAGACGTGCAGCGTCGAGCCCATGCGTAACTGCACCACCTGGGTGGCGCTCGGCCCGCCCACCACGATCTCGACGCCGCTCCGCGGCGACGAAGGTCTGCGCGAAGGCTCCGTGATCGCGGACGACTGCGGTGTGCTGATCGCGTGGGGCATCTCGACGCTCGACGCCAGCGGGACGCGGGTGCGGCACGAGACCCGCACCGCGGACTGGTCCGGCGCGCCCACCACAGCGAGCATCCGTCACCCGACGCTGGACGTGGAGGTCGGCGTCGGGCCCGCGCAGCTCGCGCGCGGAGCTGGCGGCGCCGCGATCGTCCTCGGCACCGACGACGCTTGCCTCTTCCTCCCGATCGATCTCGAGGGTCGCGAGCGCGGGCCGACCGTCCGCGCCGACGCGCGCGGCCTGTGCGGCGCGGTCGCGGGCTCGGAGGGCGGCTACTCTTACCTGACCACGCGCCCCGGCTCGATGGGGCCGGTCGAGCTCCAGACCGTGGACCCGGCGGGCGCGGAGATCGCCGTCGCGACGCTCTTCGGCCCCTCGCTGCGCACGGTCTGGTCGCGCCTCGTGTTCGACGACGGCACCTTCCTCGCCTACTCGTTCTCCGAGGACTTCATCACCATGCGCTACACGAGCCGGCTCCAGCGCTTCGACGCGGCCGGCCTTGCACGCGCCGCCGAGGTGGAGATCGACGAGAACGCCGTGCCGGTGGTGCTGAGCCCCACGCCGCGCGGTGCGCTCGCCGTCTGGGCGACGCCCGCGCCGGGAGGCCTGCCCATCCGGATCCGACCGATCGACCGTGACGGCGCGCCCACCGGCGAGACCCGCGACGCACCGGCGGAGGGCGCGCTGTACGGCTTCGCGCTCGCGCCGGCACCCGACGGCGACGCGCTTCTCGTGTGGACCGAGAACCACTTCGACTCCGCGCCGGAGTGGGAGCTCCGAGCGCTCGCGCTCGCGCCCGACGGCACACTGCGTGGCGAGCCCACGAGCGTGCTCACGGACGAGAACACAGGCGCGCCGCAGCTCCTCGTCGATCCGAGCGGAGCCCGCGCGCTCGTGGTCTTCGCCGACGACACCGC
>JBBSAT010000058.1:0-30846 GCA_038252025.1 Polyangiales bacterium
ACCGCCCAGCACGAACGCGACCTCGACTCGATGATCGAGCAAGCCGTCTTCCCGGGCACGCACGAGCCTCGCGTCGAGCACCGGACGCCGGCCACCGACCCCTCGCTTCCCGTCACGCCCGCGCGCGCCGACATCATGAGCGCGATGTCACGCGTGTCGTCTGCGGTCACCGCGTGCGGCGGAGGTGAGCACGGCATCGCGACGGTGCGCGTGACGATGACCGGCGCGACGGGTCACGCGACGAACGCCATCGTGAGCGGTCCGTTCGCGGGCACGCCCGTCGGCTCGTGCATCGCCCTCGCCGTGCGCGGCGCGACCGTGCCGCCCTTCTCGCAGTCGACCTTCTCGCTCAGCTATCCGTTCCGCATCTGACCCACGCCAGCGCCCACCGCGCTCGGCACCGCCTTCACTGGAGGCAGCCCCCCGCAGCGCCGCTCGCATGGTCGACGACGTCGGTCACGAGCGGCGCGACCGCCGCGCGCAGCCCGAAGAGCACGGCGGTGTCGAGCGCGACCACGAGGAGCGTGAGCGCGACGACGCGCAACATCGGCGTGTCGACTCCCGGGTGCTCGTCGATCGCGATCCAGACGGGAAGCGCGAGCACGAACGAGACGCCGTACGAGAGCGTCCCGAACCAGAGCATCAGCCCCAGGTCGTCGTAACAGAAGAGCGACGTCATGAACGGGTTCGCGTTGAGCGCAGTCTCGAGGAACGCGAGCGCGAAAGGGACGAGCCCGACGGGGAGCCAGCGTGCGGGCGCCGGCCAGCGCGACGCGTGTAGGCGCGCAGCTCGGAGCGCGACCGAGGCCAGCACCGAATAGGTAGCGAAGTACGCGATGGTCACGAGGTAGAGAAAGACCGGGTTGCGGTCGATCATCCACGTCGCGCGGAAGCCGTACCGCATGTGCAGCACGTCGAAGAAGTAGGGCGTCTGGAAGAAGTTGAGCCCGAAGGAGAGCAGCACGATCGAGACCGACATGCGCGTGCTCGTGCGGGCGTGAAGCGGCTTCTCGCGCTCGCTGGCCGGGAGGTTCGTGAAGGGTGCGAGCAGAGCTCCGAGCGCCACGAGGGCGCCGAACGCGAGGAGCGCTTCGTCCCCCCAGCGCTCGGCAAGGCCGCCCAGCATGATGATGCCGGTGACGAGGCCCCAGACAGGCGTGTAGCGCAGCCACGCCAGCTCGACGGCCCGCTTGGCCTCGTTGTCCGAGAAGAGCGAGGTCATCCGTCGAACGCGGCCAGCGCGGCCTCCAGCAGAGAGAGCGCGCCCCCGCCGCGGAGCCCGCGCTGGATGGCGACGCCGGTGGCGCCGAGGTCACGCGCGCGTCGAACTTCGTCCGCCGTGACGATCCCGCCGAGCGCGAAGACGGGCGCGCGAGCGAGCGCGACCGCGGCCTCGAACCCAGCGGCGGTCATCGAGGGCTTGCCGGGGACGTCGCCGAGCGGACCGAGCACGAGGTAGTCCGCGCCCTCGCCCGATCGCCGCTCGACGCCGGCTGCGTCGTGGCAGGAGGCGCCCACGAGCGCGCCCTCGATCAGCGCGCGTCGGGCGTCGGCGACCGACGCCGACGCCTCAGGCAGGTGGACACCATCCGCCGCGATCGCGCGCGCCGTCGCGATCGACTCGTTCACCACGAGCGCAGCGCCGATCGGCGACACCGCGGCGAGCTCGCGTGAGGCAGCGATCCGCTCGGCATCGCTCGCCTCCTTCATCCGCAGCTGCACGAGAACGCGCTCTCCCGGCAGGCGCACGCGCAGGCCGTCGAGCGCCTCGAGCACGCCGCGCGCCCTCGGGTCGACCACGAGCATCACGCACGGAAAGCGCGCGACGGTCACTGGCCGTCGGGATGCGCGGCCAGCCACATCCGGGCGGCCTCCGCGTGGCGTGAGTCCGGATAGCGCTCGACGAGGAAGGACATCGTCCGCCGCTCCCCCGGCTCGTCGCCGTCCGCGCCGAAGCGCTCGGCAAGATCGAACAGGGCATCTCCCGGCGTGTCCTCGCGCGCGCGATCGGGCGGGGTCTGAGACGCGCACTGGAACGGCGCAAGCAGCAAGCCGGCGAGCAGGAGCGTCCGCATCTCCTACTGCTTGCTGCCGATCACGCCGGCGAGCGGGCTCGACGCGGTGGCGAAGAGCTTCCTCGGGATCCTTCCCGCGCGGTACGCCTCGCGCCCGGCCTCCACGGCCTTCCGCATCGCGCTCGCCATCAGCACGGGATCCTTCGCGCCCGCGATCGCGGTGTTCATCAGCACGCCGTGACAGCCCATCTCCATCGCGATCGCCGCGTCGCTCGCCGTGCCCACGCCCGCGTCGACGATCACGGGGACCTTGGCGCGAGTGAGGATGATCTCGAGGTTGTACGGGTTGCGGATCCCGAGGCCGCTCCCGATCGGCGCGGCGAGCGGCATCACCGCGGCACACCCGAGGTCCTCGAGCTTCCGCGCCGTGATCGGATCGTCGGTCGTGTACGGCAGGACGACGAAGCCTTCCTTCACGAGGATCTTCGCCGCCTCGAGCGTCGCGGGCACGTCGGGGAAGAGCGTCTCCTCGTCGCCGAGGACCTCGAGCTTGAGGAGAGGTGTACCGAGCATCTCGCGCGCGAGGCGCGCCGTGCGCAGCGTCGTCTCGACGTCGAAGCAGCCCGCCGTGTTCGGGAGGATCGTGTACTTCTTCTCGATCAGGTAGCGCCCGAGCTCGGCGTCCTTCTTCGCGAGATCGACGCGGCGGACCGCGACGGTGACGACCTGTGCGCCCGAGGCCTCGATCGCCGCGCGCGTCTGCTCCATGTCCCGGTACTTCCCCGTGCCCACGAAGAGGCGCGAGGCAAGCGTGATGTCTCCGATGCGTAGCTCGTCCACTCTGCTCTCCTCAGCCGCCACCGACGAAGTGAACGACCTCGAGTCGATCGCCGTCCGCGAGGGGCGTCGTCGCGTGATCCTTGCGCGGGACGATGATCCCGTTGCGCTCGACGGCCACGAGCGTCTCGCCCAGCCCGATCGACGTGAGGAGCGCGCGCACGGTGGCGCCCGCTTCGATCTCCTTCGGTTCCCCGTTCACTTCGAGCTGCATCGAGTCCTCCGCACGAGAGCGGAACGATAGCAGCCCGAAGCCGGGGCAATCGCTCAGAACGTGACGGTGGCGCTGAGGCCCTGCGTCGAGGCGCTGAGGATCGGGCGGAGGTGAACGTCGACGCCGGCGACGGGGCGGAAGTCGGTGACCTCTTCGCCGATCGCGCCGAAGATCAGCATCGTCAGACCGCCGGCCTGCAAGAGCCCTTCGACCGCGAGCCACGCGTAGAGCCCGCCGTCGGTGTTCGGCGGCGCGAAGCCCATCTGCACCCACGGTCCGATGATCGGAACGTAGCCGAACGTGAAGTACGTGTTCAGATCGCTCGCGCTGTAGCCGCTCCCGAACGCGGCGCCGAACGCTCCGATCAGGCCCGTGACCGCGGTCGTGAGGATCGACGCGACCCACCCGCCGGCGAACAGGCCGATGCCGCCGCCGAGCAGCCCACCGATGATGTGGTGGTGCGTGTACTCCTCCATGCATGCCGGCCGGCCATAGCGATCGGGCGAGAGCATCGACCCGGGCGGACAGGCCATCTGCGGCGCCACCTGGACCTGGGGCTGCACCTGGACCTGCGGCGCGACCATCACTTGCTGCTGCGGTGCGTACCCGGGCGGCACGGTTGGGCCGGTCTGCTGCGGAACCTCGGTGATGATGATCTGGCCCTGCACGGTCTGCGCGGCGGCCAGGCTCGGCGCGAGGGACAGCGCGACCAGCATCAAGACGAGAAGCGAACGTACCTGAGTCATGGAGTTCCTTTCGCGCCGCTGCGGCGCAAAAGTGCCCCAGCAAGAACGAAGCCCGCAACATGAAGGCATGATCGGCCGCGATATCCGTCGATCGTGAACGTTGGTCACACCCACTCCGAGTAGGGCCGTTCACTCCCCGGCGCGCCGCCGGCGTCTCCGGGCTACTTCTTCTTCATGCCCGAGTCGCCACCACCGCCGCTCTTGTGGTGATGGTGGAAGTGGCCGTGGCGCCCGCCGCCGCCCGTCGCGAGGCTTCGGCTCAGGCCACCGACGAGGTCGCTGAAGAACGACGAGAAGGCGCTGCGGCCGCCTTCGTTCCGCGCGGACTCGATCGCCGCGTCCTGTGCGGTCCTGCCGCTCGACGGAGGCGCTGCGAAGCTCGAGCGCACGGCCTCGCCGGCCCGCGCCTGGATCTCGGCGATGATCTCGGTCTCGCCAGCGTCGAAGAACGCGCCGCCGCAGGTATTGCAGACGTCGATCTCCACCGGCTGCGCCGCATCGCCGAACCGATAGACCGTCATCGGGCCATGGCCCGTCGGACAGCCGAGCGTGCTGTGACCGACGAGCATCGCGTCGCCGCGATCGACGACCGCACGCAGGTCGTCGTGGTGACCGAGCGCGGTGATGCCTTCACCGGGATCGAGGAACGTGCCGCCGCACTGCGGGCACGTGTCGATCTCCGCGAAGGTCCGCCGCTGGCTCTGGAACGGAACGCTGCAACGAGGGCATTGGCGCATAGGGCCAGGACGATATCAGAGCGCCCCGCCCCGAGGACAGACCCACGGCTCAGCGCATGAGCTCGCGATAGGCGAGCTGGTCCGCGTGCATGCGCAGGAAGACGCGGTGCTTCCGCTCGTGGAACGCGCGCACCTCCGGCCCGCCGGGCGAGACCACCGAGTCGACCTGGTTCATCGCGCCCATCGCCGCCATGAGATCCGGCACGTCACCGCTGGCCACGGCGCCGAGCATCGCGGCGCCGAGCAGCACCGCCTCGCGCTCCTTCGGAAGGACGACGCGGCAGCCCGTCACGTCCGCGTGCTCGCGGACGAACACCGGGTTCTTCGTGTCGCCGCCGCACGCGACCAGCGTGTCGATGCGATAGCCGGCCGCGTTCATCGTGTCGACGATGTGCCGCGTCCCGTGCGCGATGGCCTGCACCGTCGCGAGGTAGAGCAGCGCGAGCGAGTCGACCGAGTCGGTGAGCCGCAGCCCGCTCACCATCCCCCGGAGCGTCGGATCGGCGCGAGGGCTCCGGTTGCCGTGAAAGTCCGGCTGCACGTGCAGCTCACACGTCAGCGCCGCAGGGAAGGCCACGCTCTCGCCGAGCTGATCGAGCCGTGCGTTGAGCAGCGCGTAGACGTTCGTTCCCTTCCGGTCCGCCTCCGCGCGCAGCTCGCTCCCGCGCGCGTGCGTGTCGATGACGTGATCGATGAGCGCACCGGTCGCCGACTGCCCGCCTTCGGTCAGCCAGAGGCCCGGCACCATCGCGGAGTGGTACGGGCCCCAGATACCGTCGATGAAGCGCGGCTCGCGGCTGACGCCCATGTGGCAGCTCGACGTGCCGCCGATCAGCGCGAGCCGTGTCTCGAGGCTCTCGGCGGTCACCGCGCCCCCGCAGCCCGCGCCGAGCAGCCCGAGGCCGCCCGCGTGCGCGTCGATGATCGAGACGCCGACCGCGATGCCCTCGGCGAGGCCGAGCTCGGCGGCTGCGCGCGCGTCGAGCCCGCCCGCGCGCTCGCCCATCGGTCGGACGTTCGCGCCGATCTTCCGGTGATCGTCACGGGTGAGATCGCCGAGCCCGACCTGCTCGAAGAACGTGTCGTCCCAGCGCGACTCGTGCCCGAGGTAGGTCCACTTGCAGACCGTCGTGCAGAGCGAACGAACGTCCTGCCCCGTCGCGCGGAAGACGAGGAAGTCGGGGAGGTCGAAGAAGCGCGCGGTCTTCGCCCAGCTCTCCTTCAGGTTCTCGGCGAGCCAGAGCATCTTGGGCGGCTCCATCTCCGGAGACATCGTCCCTCCGACGTAGCGGAGCACCGGATGCTTCGTCCGGTTGATGCGCTCGACCTGAGGGATCGCGCGGTGATCCATCCAGACGATCACGTCCTGATCGAGCGCCCCGTCCGGGCTGATGCTCACGGGCTCGTCGTTCGCGTCGAGCGCGACGAGCGAGCAGGTCGCGTCGAAGCCGATGCCGACGACATCGGTCGGCGCGGCGCCGGCCTCGTTCATCGCGGCGCGCACGGCCTCGCAGCACGCCTGCCAGATCGCTCGAGAGCTCTGCTGGACGAAGTCCTCCTGCGGACGCCAGATCGGGAAGCCAGCCGTTCCCATCCCGTGCCGCACGCCGCGCGCGTCGAAGAGCCCGGCGCGCGCGCTCGCCGTGCCCACGTCGACTCCGAGGTAGAGGCGCTCACTCACGCGGCACGCCCTACTTCTCGGCGCGCAGTACGCGCACGCTGAAGCCCAGCTCCGACGAGAGCGCGACCATCTCCTCGAAGACGTCTCCGTAGGCGACCGCCACGTGGTTCGAGAGGTAGTGCGCCATCAGCGTGTCTCGGCCGATCCCCATGTCGGCGGCCATGAAGGGCCACTGAGGCGTGGTCCCGTTCCACCAGGCGTCGCGCACCGCGGGCGGGAGCTTCACCACCTCGCCCTTCCCCACGTCCATCCAGAGCTTGCCCTGCTTGATGTACGCGCGGGCCCAGGTCATCGCGCCCGGAAGGCTCTCGCCCGCGAACGTTCCACCCGGCGTCGGGAAATAGCCCGAGGGCTGACGGTACGTGTGCACGCCCTTCAGCGTGTCGGGATCGTGGTTGAACGCGTACGCGCCGCAGCTCCCCGAGTTGAGCAGCACCCAGAGGAAGCGTCCGTCGTGCTCCGCGCCCCAGCGCACGTCGTGGAACATCGTCGCTTCATGAAGGCCCTTGGCCTTCAGCAGACGCTTGAGCATCTCCTGCGGGACGACGTTGCCCTGATCGGCTTCCGTCGCCGTCGCGATCGGCGCGCCGTTCGACTCGGGGCGGCACTTGGAGTTGAAGAGGCCCTCCGCGAAGTCCGACGGTGGCCGGAGCGGGATCAGCCCGAGCTGATACTGCCATCCGAGACAGTCCGCCTCGAACTCCCCCATCATGTCGAGCACCGCGAGATAGTCGCGCAGCTGCTCGCGCGTGCTGTTCTCGGTGAAGTCACCGGCCGCCGTCTCGCCGCCGATGGCCTCGCCCCAGTGGAAGGCGACGCCCTTCTCCTTCACGAAGGCGAGCGCGGCGTCGATGCGCTTCTCGTCGATGCGCCTTCCGCGATCGATGATCCAGGCCTGATCGATCTTGTGCTCGGTGAAGCCGTGCTTGTTGAGCAGGCGCGGACCGAAGTAGCCGTTGATCATGCCCATCGATGTGTCGCCGAGCATCATGATCAGCGCGCGACGCTTCCTGAACGACGCAGCCACGTCCCGCGCCCGCTTCGACGCCGCCTCGGAGATGGGAGCGTGGTAGCGAACGTCCTGTTCGCCATACGCGATGCGCCCGCCCGAGCACCACTCGTCGAGCCGCTCCATGAACGCGTCGTCTGCGCACCAGTCGGGCTGGTCGGTCCAGATTCGCGAGTGCGCGCGATCGACGCTCTCGAGGCACGCGCCCGTGTTCAGGAGGCCGACGAGACCGGGCCACTGCCCGGAGAAATTGCTCGCGAGGAGCAGCGGGTTGTCCTTGCCGACCACGCCGTCGCACGTGTGCGGCCCGTAGAACCAGTGCACGCAGACGCCGACCATCGGATCGTCGATCGGACCGAGCTGCGTGATGGCCTTGTGCGGCTTGTCGAGAAAGCCCTCGATCCGGTACGGCGTCCGCCCGAGCTTCCGGAGGGCTCGCTCGAGCTGCACCGTCGTCGCCTCGACGTTGGGGAGGGCCAGCTCGTTCGGCTTGGGCCGCTGATCGCCCGGCCAGAAGACGGCGACCTTCTTCTCTCTCTTCGTCATGCGCGAGACGGTAACCGAAAACTCCCCGGCGTGAGATCACCACTCCTGGGCGGCGCCACACTGCGGGACCTTTCTGCTCGGCCGGGCCTCGGGCACGCCGGACCGCCAGGCCCGCGTCGTGGAACACGCCTTGCTGATGCCATCGCATGCAGCCCTTCCCTGCCCACCCGCCACCGATCGCCACGCCGGCTCAGGCGCTGCGGATCCACCACCTCAACTGCATCTCGAGCCGCCCGTTCGGCGGCAGCTTCGTGGACGGGGCCACGCACATCGATCTGCGCGCGCGCCTCACGTCGCACTGCCTGCTGATCGACACCTCCGACGGGCTCGTCCTCGTCGACACCGGCTATGGGCTGCGCGACGTTCTGAGCCCGGAGAGCCGGCTGAGCCCGTTCTTCCTCGAGCTGATGCGGCCCGAATTCGACGAAGAGATGACCGCGATCAGGCAGGTGCAGCGGCTCGGCTTCCGCGCGCACGACGTGCGTCACATCGTGCTCTCGCACCTCGACTTCGATCAGGCGGGCGGCCTCGACGACTTTCCGAGCGCGACGGTCCACTTGCTCCGAGCGGAGATCATCGCGGCGACCTCCCAGGCGACCGCGCTCGATCGTCAGCGCTATCGTCCGCAGCAGTGGGGCAACCGCGATCGGTGGCGCGCCTACGAGCCTGCGCCGGGTGACACGTGGATGGGAATGCCTGCCGTGACGAACCTCTCCGGCATCGACGCGGAGATCGCCCTGGTCCCGCTGCCGGGGCACACGCGCGGGCACGCGGGGATCGCCGTCCGGCGGGAGCGCGACTGGCTCTTCCATGCCGGCGACGCGTACTTCCACCACCAGGAGATCGACCTCCAGCACCCGCGCTGCACACCCGGGCTCGCGCTCTTCCAGAAGCTCATGGAGAAGGACCGAGCGCAGCGTCTCGCCACGCAGGAGCGGCTCCGCGCGCTGCGTCGCGCGCAGGGAGACGCCGTGCAGATTTTCTGTGCGCACGACGCCGACGAGTTCGTGAGCCTCTCGGGTCGTTCGCACATGGAGCCCGTGCCGATGGCCGCATCGCACGGCCGGATCGGCATCGCGAGCTGAGGCGCGAGGGCGGTGCCGGTTGACACGGCCCTCGCTTTCGCGCGACGCAGGAGCCGTGAAACGCCACTGCCCTCTCCTTCTCGCAGCTCTCCTCTCTGCGTGTACGTGCGCTGGTGGCGCTGCCTCCGGGGCGAGCCCCGAGGCGACGCCGGAGCCCGCAGCGCGGACCACGATCGCCGTGATCCCCAAGGGCACGACGCACGTGTTCTGGCGCTCCGTGCACGTGGGGGCGCTGCGCGCGGCGCACGACCTCGACGTCGACATCCTCTGGCAAGGGCCGCAGCGCGAGGACGACCGCGCCGGACAGATCCGCGTGGTGGAGGACATGATCACGCGTCACGTCGATGCCATCGTGCTCGCGCCGCTCGACAGCGTCGCGCTCGTGCCCGTGGCCACCGAGGCGGTCGGCGAGGGCATCCCGGTCGTCGTCTTCGACTCCGGGATCTCCTGGGACGGCCTGACCACCTTCGTCGCGACGGACAACCACGCGGGCGGCGCGCTCGCGGCCGAGCGCTTGGGCTCGATCCTCGGCGGGCACGGGCGCGTCATCGTCATGCGCTACCAGGAAGGCTCCGACTCGACGGCGCAGCGCGAGGCTGGCTTCCTGGAGACGCTGCGCGCCCACTTCCCGCAGATCGAGATCGTCTCGGACAACCAGTACGGCGGCGCGACGACGGAGACGGCGTACGCGACGGCCGAGGCGCTCCTCGTGCGCTTCCCGGACGTCGACGGAGCGTTCACGCCCAACGAGTCGACGACCTTCGGAATGCTGCGCGCGCTGACCGACGCCGACCGCACTGCGGTCGATCTCGTGGGCTTCGACGCGAACGAGCTGATGGTGGCCGGGCTACGCGAAGGTCGGATCGCCGGGCTCGTGCTCCAGGATCCGGAGCGCATGGGCGACCTCGCGGTGCGCGCAGCCGTCTCCCGGCTTCGCGGAGAGCCCGTCGAGGCGCGCATCGACACGGGCGCGACGATGGTGACGCGAGAGAACATGGACGAGCCCGCGATCCACCGGTTGCTCACAGCCGACCTCTCGCTCCTGGACGAATGACTAGCGGGTGAAGAGCACGCCGTCGTAGTCCTCGTGCGAGAACGGCAGGTCGAGCCGGGGCTCGCGCGGGAACACCTCGCCATGAAGGGATCCTCGCGCGGCGATGCCCTCGGCGCGGAATCGCGTCGGGAAGTAGAGCGAGTGCATGAGCGCGGCACCGGCGCGCTGCTCGAGCGTCGGCTGCTCGCGGATCTCGCGCGCTGTCGCGGGATCGACGCAGGCCTCGATCACGGTGGCGAGCGCCGCCTCGCTCCAGCGCGTGGGCTCGAAGGCAGCATCGAGGCGATCGCCCGGCGGCGTCGGCGCCGGATCGTTTCGCTTCCGCCAGAGCGAGGGCTCGTCGCGCGAGACCGGCGTGAAGGGATCGACGTAGGCGCCGTTGAGCCACGTGTTCATGTGCACGTGCGGCGGCGTCCACGGAAAGCCGACCAGCGCGTCGAGCCCGCTGTAGCCCGAGAGCGCGATGCGCTCGCCGCGGCGCACGTCGTCTCCTGGGCGGACGAGCGGACGAGCGAGGTGGTTGTACGTGGTGACGAGGCCGCGGCCGTGATCGACGAAGACCTTCCAGCCGCCGCGATGGTACTCGCTCGAGACCCGGACCACGCGACCCGGCGCGGCCGCGACGACGCTCGTCCCCGGTGGGATGGCGAAGTCGGTCCCGTTGTGGCTGTCGTACGTGTTCTTGCCGCCGCGAAAGTCCTCGACGTCGGTGACGCGGACCGACCAGCCGAGCTCGGGCGGAGGCTGCCTGTAGTTGTAGAGGTTCGTGATCGGCACGCGCCGCCCCTCTGGCTTTCCGCCGAGCCAGAGCGTGACGCCGTAGCGCGGACGAAACTGCCGGAGCGAGCTCAGCCCGAAGCGCGACTTCGGCACGCTGCTGTCGCCGCCGATGGCGAGCCGCGCCTCGCGCAGGGTCTTGCCGAACGGTCGGAGGCCGAGGGCCTCGATCAGTCCAACGCGATCGCGCATCGGCTTCAGCGGCACGTCCCGCCACGGCAGCGAAGGGTCCCGGTGCACGCGATGTCACAGCTACCGCAGTGCGCCTCGGTGTTCAGCGCCGACTCGCAGCCGTCGCTCGCGTCCATGTTGCAGTCCCCCCTGGACCCGCTCGAGCAGCTCGACACGACACATCGCCCGGCCGAACAGTCCGTGACGCCATCCGGAGAGCTGCAGCCGCGGCCGCACGAGCCGCAGTCGGCGAGCGTCGTGAGCGACCGCTCGCAGCCCGTGGACGCCATCGTGTCGCAGTCGCCGAAGCCCGTCTCACACGACCGGACCGCGCACAGGCCCCCGACGGAGCAGACCGCCGTCGCGTGGTCGAGCATGCAGACGGGATCGCAGGCGCACGCGCCCTCGTCGACGATCGTGTCGCAGTCGTCGTCGACGCTGTTGCAGAGCTCGATCGCCGCGCACGCGTCGACCCCGACATCGGACGGGCCTCCGTCGCGGCTGGCGTCGACGCGCGAGTCCGCGTCCACTCCGGCGCCGCCGTCCCCCGCGTCGACGGCCGGGCCTGCGTCCATCGCGTCGCTCGCGTCGAGAGGCGGAGTCGTCCCATCGAAGGCCGGGAGCGCGGCCCCGGGCACGTCGACCGAGGTGCAGACGCCGCTCGCGCAGGTCTGATCGGGACAGGACACCGCTTCGCAGTCGGCCGTGAGATCCAGGCGAACGAGGCGCGTCTGGCCGGCGACGAACTCGGTGCGAATCGCGCGCGTCAGCACGATCGTCGTACCCCGGCGTCCGCGCGCCGTGATGGCGATCGCGCCGAGCGGCCCGCCACGGTGAACCAGGCCGAGCGTGATCGGCAGCTCGGTCGCCGACCCGGTCAGCACGGTCGGGAGCGTCTCGCTCATCCCGTCGGGCTGCACGACCTCGAGCTCGATGGCGTCGATCTCGCCCGGCGCACCGAGGTCGGTGTCGACCACGATCACGAGCTGGGTGAGCGGGCTCTGACAGCTCGCGAGCGCGAGCGCGAGACCCAACGCGAGAGTGCGCAGCGTGCTCATGGGCCGATCTGTCGAGCGCCGAGGGTCCCGCTGTAGGGCGTCTCACCCGGCGCGCTGAGCGCGACCGCGACGATGATCGCGGTCGCGACGACGACGCCGATGCCGATGCCGACGCCGACCCACACGCCCGTGTCGTCGCGCGGCGGCGGCGAAGAAGAAGCCCCCGCGACGGCCGCCGGATCGAGATCGAGATCGATCCCACGCGCCGAAGCCATCTCTGGCGCCGCGTCCGAGCGGATCTCGACGCGCTGCTCGGCGCGCTCTCCCGGAGCGAGCGAGAAGGTCACCGCGGCGACCGCGATGTCGCCGCGCGCGAACGAGACTTGGTGCTCGCCGGGATCGAGCGGGATCGGCGCGCCCACGAGCTCCGCGGGGTGCGTCGCCCCGTCGATCACGAGCGCCGCCCCGGCGCTATCTCCGGAGACGAGCACGGTGACCCAGGCGATGCGCGACGTGATCGCGTCGAGCTCCGTCCGCGCGCGGGCTCGAAGGGCCGCGTCGGCCTCTCGGTCTCGCACGCAGCGCCTGAAGAGCTCGGCCGCTTCGACGACACGCCCCGTGTGCCCGATCGCGAGCCCTAGGTTGAACGCGATCACCGTCGAGTCGCGCAAGTGCAGCGCACGGTCGAAGCGCTCGGCCGCCGCAGACCAGTCCTGCGCATCTGCGAGCGCGACCCCTTCGTCGAACAGGGCGCGCGCCGCGGCTGCGCTGGTGGCCTCCTGCGCGCTCGCGAGCCCGGCCAGCGAGATCCACACCGCAAGCGTGACGACAGCCGACATTCCGAGGGTGTGCGGTCGCACAGCCGCGGAGTGTACGCACAGCGCTCTGTGGCTGACCACGCCTTCCAACGCGTGTGTGTTTGATCTACCTTCGCCGCCGGGCATGGGGGAGCAACGTGCAGACCGAGCCGACAACCTCCTCGCGGGGAAGTACCGGCTCGACGAGGCGATCGCGGTCGGTGGCATGGGCACCGTCTGGCGGGCGACTCACGTCACGCTCCACCGGCCGGTCGCGGTGAAGTTCGTGGACCGGTCGCTCCACATGATGGAGAAGGGCGCGGATCGGTTCCTTCGCGAGGCCCGGCTCGCCGCCGCCATCCGCCACCCGAACGTCATCGACATCCTCGACTTCGGCGTCACGACGGAGGGCCAGCCGTACATGGTCATGGAGCTGCTCGAAGGAGAGCCGCTCTCGGTCCGCATGACACGGGCGCCGCTCGACACCGGCCAGTCGATCTCTCTGATGACCCAGCTCCTCGCGGGCCTCGACGCGGTGCACCGTGTCGGGATCGTCCACCGGGACCTGAAGCCCGAGAACATCTTCGTGTCGACGGACGAAGAGGACGACGAGATCTTCGCGCGCCTGATCGACTTCGGGATCTCGCACTCGGTCGACCCGCGCTCGGACCTGCGCCGTGGCCGCTACGGCACGGACGAAGGGCTCGTGATCGGAACGCCGCAGTACATGTCTCCGGAGCAGGCGGAGGGGCGGCACGACGTCGATGCGCGCGCCGACGTCTACTCGGCTGGCGTCATCCTCTACGAGCTCCTCACGGGGGACGTCCCGTACGACGCGGAGCACTCGGGCGCCGTGCTCTTCAAGGTCATGCAGGGCGGCTGCAAGCCCCTGGTCGAGCTTCGGCCGGACCTCGCTGCGGTCAGCGAGGTCGTGATGAGCGCCCTCGACATCGACCGGGACAAGCGCCCGGAGACCGCCAGAGATCTCCGGCGTCGGCTGATGATGGCGACCGGCCAGATCGGGGACCTCTCGGGCAGCTCGGTCGGCTCGATCTCGTCACCGAGGCTCAAGGCGCTGCGGCTGACGCCCGACCGCCCAACGCCCTCGGCCGCCGCGCGGGCGCGTCAACAGCAGCCCACGCTCGATCCAGGCGCCGTCGACGCGCTGCCGACCCTTCAGCCGGCGGCGCCCGTACCGAAGCGCAGCGCGGCGATCGTCTTCGCTGTCGGGATCGTGATCGCCCTCGCGGCCGGTGGCGCGTGGCTCTGGGCCGGATCGACGAACGTCATCGCGCCGACCGCGAGCGCGGTGCTGCCGAGCGCGGTGCTGCCGAGCGCGGTGCTGCCGAGCGCGGCGCCCGTGATGGGAGCCGCAACAGCCAGCACACCAGCGGCGACCGAGACGCACACGGAGAGCGCGCACGTCGCGGTGACTCCGAGCAGCGAGGTCGTCGCGCCGAGCGCCGCCGAACCGACGCCGGACGAGCCCACGGCGGAGACGTCGGCGCGATCGCGGCGGAGACACGGCGCGGCGCGCGCGTCCGCGACCTCCGCCGCCAGCGACCTCGCGCCGCCGCCCGCCGCGCCAGCTCGCGCCGGCGTGGTTCATGAGTTCGACTTCTGAGGAGTCGCCTGATCAGTAGAGGCCCGGCACGATGCGGTACGGAACGCGCCGGACGTACTCCTGCCAGAGCGCTCCGTACTTCGCCGCGCAGCGGCGGTCGTCATCGAGCTGCCGCGGCACGAGCAGCGCCACGTAGTAGAGCGGATAGAGCCAGGTCAGGAAGCGCTCCGGGTGGCCGAGCGCGAGCGTGAGACCCGTCGCCATTCCGATCTCGCCGAGGTAGTTCACGTGGCGTGAGACGCGCCAGAAGCCAGAGACCAGGAGCTTCTTCTCGCCGTCGGTCACCACCTCCGGAGCGATCCAGCCGAGGAACTTCGCGGCTGGATCCCGCTTGAACGTGAACTTCTGCATGTTCGCTCCGCGCGCGAGCGACCATCCGACGAAGAACACGATCGCGGAGAACGCCAACATGCCCGTCGAGGTGTGCGGGCTCGGCAGCTCGGCGACCGACCACAGGCCGACTCCGTAGAAGTACGGATAGAACACCAGACAACCCCAGCCGAGCTTGAAGCCCACGCGCTCTGCGAAGAAGTCGTAGGTGTAGAGATGCACGCGCTCGAAGAAGAGGTACTCGCAGAGAAAGAACGTGAAGAGCGCGACGTAGAGCGTGACCCCAGGAGACGGATCCTGCGGAAACGAGAGTCGATGGTGCATCGCGAAGGAATAGAGGTTGAGCCCCAGCATCGTCGCGCCCACGAGGTAGAGCCACATCTTCGCGTCGACTCGCGCGCCGAGCCACTGCGGGTTCTCGATGCGACCGAGATAGAGGTCGGCGAGAAAGCTCTTCCCGGTCGCTGGACCGCGCAGGATCAGGGCGAGCGTGAAGAGGATGCCGAGCGTGAACGCGCCGGCGAGGCCCTCCCAGCGCGTCGTCCAGAAGAAGTCCCATGCCAACACGCCTCGTGCGCAGGAGAGCGCCCAGAGCCCGATCGTGAGGAGATAGACCAGGAGCCCGTTGAGGCGGTATCGATAGGGCTTCTGCGTCTCCGGGTTCACCACGTAGCCATCGACCGTGCGCGCCGGGACGATCAGATGGAGCAGCGTGATCGCTGCGTAGACGCCGAGCGGCGCCAGGAACCCTGCGAGGCTCACGCCAGCTCCTTCGTCGAGCGCGCCATGATCGAGATGGCCGCGCGTCGAGACAGGACACGGCCGAGCAGGAAGCGCGCGAGCTGGTTGGTCGCCCCGGGTACCACGACGGGGCCCCGGCCCAGCGCATCGAGCGTCTGCTCGGCCACGACGCTGGCGTCGAGGGTCCCGGGCGCGTCGCCGCTCGCGGTCTTCGCGTAGCCCGGCGTGCGGATGGCGCCCGCGCAGGAGACGATGACGTCCACGCCGTGCGGACGAAGCTCGCTCCAGAGGCTCTCACCCAGCACCGTGCCGAAGGCCTTGCTCGCCGCATACGTCGCGATGCGGGGCGCGCCTTGAAAGCCCGCCATCGAAGACATGATCACGATGGCCCCCTTCCCGCGCAGGATCATCTTCGGCGCGAGCGTGCGCGCGGCCACGAGCGGGCCCCGGACGTTCACGTCGACGACGCGGAGCAGCTCATCCACCGAGCGCTCCATCAACGCGCCCACGGGCGCGTACGCCGCGTTGTAGACGAGCGTGCCGACCTCGAGATCGCGCGTGACCTCCTCGAGCGCGTTCGCGAGATCCGGCCGCGCGAGGTCGCAGGCCTCCGTGCGGACCTCCACGTTCGCGTCACGCCGAAGCTGCGCGGCGAGCATGTCGAGCGGTTCGGCCCAGCGCGCGAGCAACACGAGGCTCTGTCCGCGCGCGGCGAGCCCTCGAGCGAAGGCCGCGCCGAGACCCTCGGACGCTCCGGCGACCACTGCCCACGCGCCGTACTTCGATCGAAACGATGGCTGCATCGCTTGGCCTTCTACACGGTCTCGGCCGAGGCCGAAGGCTCATCGGGGGAGCAGCGTCCGCCCGCGACGGCGCCTGCGGGGGACGGGCTGGGGCCTCGTGCTCTGGCTCGGACCTCGCGACCTGTGCCCTGGCCCGAGGTCCCCTTCCGGGCCGGCTCGGTTCCGGCATACGATGGCGTGTGCACGAACGCTTTGCCTACCGCGGTCTGCTGGCGCTGTGTCTCGTCGCCTCGACCCTCGGAGCCTGCTCCGACCGGACGGCGATCCTCGTGCGGGTGACCTCTCCGCTCGAGATCCCGAGCGACATCGACGAGCTCCGCTTCCATGTCGTGGGCAGCACGGCGTCGATGACCCTGGACCGGAGCTTTCCGGGGCTGACCACGACCTGGCCGCACGCGCTCTCGCTGCGCCCCGGCGCGGCCGAGTCGGGCACCGTCACGATCACGGTGACCGGGCTACACGCCGGCACGTTCGTCGTGCAGCGCGTGGTGCGCGCGACGTTCGCGGCGGGCAATGACCAGGTGATCGACGTGGTCCTTCCGATCGATTGCCGCGGCGTCGTGTGCGCGGAGGGTCTCGACTGCGTCGGCGGGCGTTGCGAGAGCCTCATGGTCGACGCGGGCCCACGTCGCGATGGCGGAGACTCGTCCGTCGACGGCGGCGTCTGCGCCTGCCACTCGAGCGCCGACTGCGACGACGCCCTCGGATGCACGATGGACATCTGCACGGACTGCGTCTGCGAGCATCGCCCGGACGACACGCTCTGCGTGGCCGGCTCGACCTGCGACCCGACGACGGGCTGCCCCCTCCGTTCGTGCACCGTGGACGCCGACTGCGACGACCATCGCCCGTGCAACGGCACCGAGACCTGCAACGCGACGGCCATGACGTGTCTGCCCGGCACGCCCATCGACTGCGACGACGCGGACCCGTGCACGACGGACATCTGCGACGACAGCGTCCGGATGGGCGCGTGCGGGCACACGACGCGCGACCTCGACGGCGACATGCACGCCGACCTGGCGTGTGCGCCTGGCGTCGGCCTCACGGCGGACGACTGCGACGACACGAACGCCGACGTCGCGCCGGGCGTGCCGGAGGACTGCAACGGGATCGACGACAACTGCGACACGGTCTGCGACGAGGGGTTCACCTGCTGTCGCGGGACCATGGGCACCTGCATGACGACGTGCGGCACCACCGGCGCGCGCACGTGCAACGCGACCTGCGGGTGGTCGGTCTGCTCTCCGCCCGAGGAGACCTGCAACGCGATCGACGACGACTGCAACGGCGCGGCAGACGACGTGTTCGCCTGCGTCCAGGGGACGAGCGAGCCCTGCACGACGAGCTGCGGCTCCACCGGGGTGCGCACCTGCGACGGCACCTGCACCTGGAGCGCGTGCGTGGCGCCGGCCGAGATCTGCAACGGCCGCGACGACGACTGCGTGGGCGGCGCCGACGACACGTTCGCGTGCGTCGGAGGCACGACCGCCAGCTGCACGACGACCTGTGCGTCGACCGGCACGCGCGCGTGCAGCGCCACGACCTGCACGGCGAGCGCGACGTGTACGCCGCCTGCCGAGGGCTGCAACGGCGTCGACGACGACTGCGACACACGCATCGACGAGACCGTCGAGTGCTCGCCCGGCGACATGCAGGCGTGCATGACGAGCTGCGGGACGACGGGCAACCGAGTGTGCAGCGCGACGTGTACGTACGGCTCGTGCACCCCGCCCGCCGAGGTGTGCAACAGCGTCGACGACAACTGCGACGGACGCATCGACGAGACGTTCACGTGCATCCCGGGCTCCGTGGGCACGTGCACCTCGAGCTGCGGCACGGCCGGATCGCGCACCTGCAGCGCGTCGTGCGCGTGGGGCGCCTGCACGCCGCCGGTGGAGACCTGCAACGGGCTGGACGACAACTGCAACTCCATGTGCGACGAGTCGTTCTCCTGTTGCTCGGGGACGAGCGGCGCGTGCACGACGAGCTGCGGATCGACCGGCACGCGGACGTGCGGGACGGGCACGTGTGTCTACGGCGCGTGCTTCCCGCCCGCCGAGGTCTGCAACGGCGTCGACGACGACTGCAACGCCGTCTGTGACGACGGCGCTGGTATGGCCTGCTGCCGCGGGCGCACGGGCAGCTGCACGACGTCGTGTGGCTCCACCGGCTCGCGCCTCTGCAGCGCATCGTGCGCCTGGGGCATGTGCACGCCGCCCGCGGAGATCTGCAACGGAGCGGACGACGACTGCAACGGCATGATCGACGACGGCTTCGCGTGCACGCCGGGCACGATGGGCCCGTGCACCACGGGATGCGGGACGACGGGCAGCCACGTCTGCAGCGCGTCGTGCACCTTCGGCGTCTGCACGCCTCCCACCGAGGTGTGCAACACGATCGACGACAACTGCGACGGCACGATCGACGAGGGTTGCGGCGCCTGCGTGGGCTGCGCCGGCGCCACCGCGGTCTCCGGTGGCGGCGGACGCTACACGGGCGTGACGACCGCGTCGGCCAACATGGGCTCTTGCGGAGGCGGCGGGGGCTCCGAGCGCTACCTGAGCTTCACGCTCGTCGCCGCGTCGGACGTGTTCATCACCACGCACCAGGCGGGCGCCGTCGACACCGTCCTCTACGTACGCTCGTGCGCGTGCAGCGGGACCGAGGTCGCTTGCAACAACGACGCGGATGGTCGAACGACCTCCGCGCTCCACCTCACGAACCTGGCGTCGGGCACCTATCACGTGTTCGTCGACAGCGTGTCGGCGCCGATCGGCACCAGCATCCCGGTGGACATCTACATCAGCACGCCCGGAATGGAGTCGGACCGCTGCGGCAACCCGACCCCGATCCTCGCCGCAGCGACGATGGTCAGCGGGAACACCTGCGCGTACGCCAACGACCTCGACAACGTCACGATCACCACGGACTGCCCGTACCCGGGAGGCGGCGACGCGGCCGACCGTCTCTACTACTTCTACTTGCCCACGAGCCGCTCGGTGACGTTCAGCGGCTGCAACGCTGCGACGACGTTCGACACGCTCATCTACGTTCGAAACGTGTGCAACGACGGGACGCTACCGGCGCAGATTCTGTGCAACGACGACGGCTGCAGCGGCTCTCCGACCTCGTGCACGGGCGGGCTACGCTCGTCGCGCACGATGACGCTCGGGCCCGGGCTCTTCTACTTCGTCGTCGACGGGTACGACGCCGCTGGCTACGTCTGCCCGTGCGGGCCGTACCAGTTCACGCTCACCGGCATCTGAAGACGCGAGCGGCCGCTCGCCGCGCCGTTCACTCGGATCCGTCGAGTCGGTCGATCAGAAGCGCACGAGCGGGAGCGTCGCGTTCCCGAGGTCGCCATCCTGTGGCCCCTGGCCGCCGAGCACGACGCCGACGCCGATGCCCGCTCCGGCGCCGACGACGACCACCCCGATCACGATCCAGAACCACGCCTCGGTCTCGACGCCACCGCTGGGTGGCGGCACGCGCGCAGCACTTTCGTCCAGGTGCGCCTCGGCGACCTGCGCAAGGCCCTCCGGCTCCGAGATGGTGAGAGGCGCCTCGGCGCTGGCGAGCCGACCGAGGACCGCCAGCGACGGAGAGAGCGCATCGACGTAGTACTCGACCGAGTAGGCGGAGGGGCCCGACACGCTGACGGCGAGCGGGCTCGATGCCGCGCCCGACTCGTCGAGCGTGAGGCTGACCGTGGCCCAGCGGCTCTCTCCGGCGCGTCGGTAGGAGATCCGGAGGACCTGAACTGCGTCGGCGTGCTCCGAGACCCGCACGCTCACCTCGGGCGCGCCGCGCTGCGCAGGGGAAAGGACGGTGGCGTCGACGATCTCCGCCGCGAGCGGCGTCGCCGACTCACGCATACGGGCGAACGCCGACTGTACGACCGGGCTCGCGTCGGGATCCTCGAGGCGGTGTCCTGGATCGCGCGCGTAGAGCTCCTGGAGCGTCACGCGCGCCCCCGCTTCGTCGCGAAGCGCGAGCTGCACGATCGCGCGGACCTCGAGCCCGGCCGCGCGGTGCCTGGCGTCGAGATCGGCACGCGCGAGGTACGCCGTCACGCGGGGGAGCGCATCTCGATAGGTCGCGTGCAGGACGAGCTCGCGGACGGCAGCGAGGTCTTCGTCCGGGCTCGAGGTCTGCGCCGACGCGACGACCGGCAGCAACACCAGCGCGAGCGCGAGCACCCAGAGCCGCAGTTGCATCTCCACAAGGTAATCGAAGTGGGCCGCGGGACACCAGGCCGCCCGAGCCTTTCGGGCGCGGGCGCTCAGCTCGCGACCGCGCGGGAGAGCCACGCTCCGGACGCGACCGGAAACGCCATGAGCCCGTCCGGGCGATGGAGCGCGCCTTGCTTCGAGTGCATCGCGCACCACATCGAGGTGTCGCGATCGGAGTCACGATGCGCTCGAGCCTCGCGTGTGCCCACGCGCTCGCCCTCTGGATCGGGAGCCTCTTGCTCGGGGGCTGTGAGGTCGTGCCTCCGCCGGGAGTGCCGCCGAACGTCGCGTACGGCGATACGGATGGCTTGGACGCGTCCGCAAATACGTCGGGGCAGGGGATGCGCCCCACGCCGCGCGTCCGGCAGCCCGGCCCGGGGCACGACGACCAACAGGACGGCGGCACGATCGACCAGACCACGGACACGGGCATCGGGTGTGCGCACGTGACGTGTATGCCGGGCTTCGAGTGCTGCATCTTCGACGGCCGGTGCAATCCCGTGAGCTGCTTCGACTGCTGTTCGTAGAGCGCCGACGGGCGACGAGAGGGCGTGCTGGGCTTCGGGCGCCGTGCGCTCGAGTCAGGTGATCACGCGCGGATGCCTCTGGTATTCTGCGCGCGGTCCTCTCGACCTCTCGGAGCACGTCGCATGAAGAAACGGAGCCGGGCCACGATCGCTCTCGCGCTGCTGGCGCTCGGATGCTCGGGCCCCGAAGCAGAAGCGCCGGACGCCGCGGGGACGGACGCCGCCAGCTCGATGATCGACGCCGCCGGGTCGGGCGACGCGGCCACGCCCGACGCAGCGACCGTCGACGCGTTCAGGCCCGACGCCTTCGCCCCGCCCGACGCGTCCGACTACGACGCCGGCCCGCCGCCGACCTGGGACGAGGTCTACGCGCTCTTCACGAACGCCCGCTGCGGCGGAGCGCGCGGCTGTCACTACGCAGGAACGGACGGATCGCTCTCGCTGGCCACATCCGCAACGGCGTGTACGCAGCTCGGTCGTGCGACCGCGCGCGCGACGTGCAGCATCCGCCAGCGCGTCGTCGCCGGGAACCCCGACGCCTCGTATCTCTATCGCAAGCTCGTCGGGCCGCCGAGCGGCTGCGGCGTTCGCATGCCGGATCGCGGGACCCCGTTCACCCCTGCCGAGCTCTCCATCGTCGAGCGCTGGATCCTCGCCGGCGCGATCTGTCCCTGACGGGCCGGCCAGCTCGGCCACACGAGGAAGCAGAGCCCCCCCTTCCCTCTGTTAGCCTGCGCCCGTGAGCCACGAGCCCGTCCTCCTGCGCATGCAGGGAATCGCCAAGCGGTTCGGCGGGGCGATCGCGCTCGAGAGCGTCGACCTCGAGGTGCGGGCCGGCGAGCTGCACGCGCTCGTCGGCGAGAACGGCGCCGGCAAGAGCACGCTCATGAAGATCCTGAGCGGCGCCGTGTCGGCGGACGCCGGCGCCATGCAGCTCGGTGGCGCGCGCTACGCCCCACGCCGACCCGAGGACGCGATCCGCGCAGGCGTCGCGATGATCTACCAGGAGCTCAACCTCGCTCCGGATCTCACGGTCGCTCAGAACCTCACGCTCGGGCGCGAGGCGCACCGCTTCGGCGTGCTGACGAGGGGCGCGGAGAAGACGGCGATCGACGACGTGCTCACTGTGCTCGGCCATCCCGAGGTCCGCGCCGACACGAAGGTGGGGTCGCTCGGGCCGGGCCCGCGCCAGCTCGTGGAGATCGGGCGCGCGCTGCTCGGGAGCGCGCGGATCGTCGTCCTCGACGAGCCTTCCAGCTCGCTCTCCGCCGCCGAGGCCGTCGCGCTCGATGCGGTCCTCGCGCGGCTCCGCGCGCGCGGCGTCGCCATCGTCTACATCACGCACTTCCTCGAGGAGGTGATGCGTCTCGCCGACCGCTACACGGTCCTGCGCGACGGTCGCACCGTCGCCACGGGGCTCATCGCGGAGACGACCACCTCCGCGATCGTCGAAGCGATGGTCGGCCGGCCGCTGACCGAGCTCTATCCGCACGTGCCGCACGAGGCGGGCGAGGTGGTGCTCGAGGTCACCGTCGTGGCGGGCACCCGGCTTCCTCGAGAGGCGTCGCTCACGCTCCGGCGCGGCGAGGTGCTCGGCCTCGCGGGGCTCGTCGGCGCGGGCCGCACCGAGCTGCTCCGCGCCCTCTACGGCCTCGACGCCGTGAAGCGCGGCACCGTGACGCTGAGCGGGCAGACCGACACCGGGCGCAGCGTCGTCGAGCGGATCGCGCAGCGAGTCGGCCTGCTCAGCGAGGATCGAAAGGCCGAGGGCCTCGCGCTCGCGCGGCCGATCGCGGACAACGTGACGCTCTCGCGCGAGGTCTCGCGTTGCGGCGTGCTGCGCAAGAAGGAGCGCGACGCCGCCGTCAGCGCGCTGATGACGCAGCTCGGCGTGAAGGCGACCGGCCCGAGCCAGCTCGCCGGGGACCTGAGCGGCGGCAACCAGCAGAAGCTCGCGCTCGCGCGGCTCCTCCACCAGGACGCCGACGTCCTCCTGCTCGACGAGCCGACGCGCGGCATCGACGTGAACGCGAAGGCAGAGATCTACCGGCGCATCGGCGAGCTCGCAGCGAGCGGCAAGGCGGTCTTGATGGTGAGCTCGTACCTGCCGGAGCTGCTCGGCGTCTGTGACCGCATCGCGGTGATGCACCGCGGCGTGCTCGGCCCGGCGCGCAGCGCGAGCGAGTGGTCGCAAGCGCGCCTCCTCGCCGAAGCGACGGGAGGTGCCGCGTGAACGAGCGCGCCCGCCGCCTCCTTCGCGACGCCGCCCCCTTCATCGGCGTGCTCGTCGCGTTCGCGCTCTTCGCAGCGCTCGTTCCGGGCCAGTTCCTCACGCTCTACAACGCGCGGACCGTCGCGACGCAGACAGTGATCGTCGCGCTCGGCGCGATCGGGATGACCTACGTGATGGCGAGCGGAGGCATCGACCTCTCGGTCGGCTCCGTGATCGCGCTGGTCAGCGTCGTCGCCGCGGTCCTCCTGCGCGATGGGTGGTCGCCCGGGGTCGCGATGCTCGCCGGGCTCGGCGTCGGCGCGCTGGTCGGCGCGATCAACGGGCTCCTCGTCACGCGGCTGAAGATCGTCTCGTTCATCGTGACGCTCGGCAGCATGGGCATCGCGCGCGGCGTCGCGAAGTGGCTCGCGAACGAGCAGACGGTCAACGCAGAGCCGGGCTGGCTCGCGGAGCTGATGCGCAAGACGCCCGACCCACGCTGGCTCGTCGTCTCGCGCGGCGTCTGGATCACGCTCGTGCTCGCGGGTCTGATGGCGTTCGTTCTGCACCGGACCGTGTTCGGGGTGCACGTGCTCGCGGTCGGGTCGAGCGAGGCGACGGCGAGGCTCTGCGGGGTGCGCGTCGACCGCGTGAAGGTGGGCGTGTTCGCGATCGGCGGCCTCTTCGCGGGCCTCGCGGGCGTGATGCAGTTCGGGCGGCTGACGGTCGGCGACCCGACGACGGCGATCGGCCTCGAGCTGGACGTGATCGCGGCAGTGGTGATCGGCGGCGGCAGCCTCAGCGGAGGCCGCGGGAGCATCGCCGGGTCGCTGCTCGGAGCGACGTTCATGGCCGTGCTGCAGAACGGCTGCACGCTCAGCGCGGTGCCGAACTACGTCCAGGAGATCGTCGTCGGGACGATCATCGTCCTGGCGGTCGCGCTCGACAGGGTCCGGACAGGGCGGAGCTGAGCGCGGACGGTCGCCTCTCGCCCGCCTCGCAACGGGGTGAAGCCCTCAGCGCGCGGGGAAGCCTTCGCCCCTCGTCCGCCGTTCTCGTGGTACCCCCATGCCCACCGCTGCCGTGCGACGCCCCGAGCACACGCTGACGTTCCGCTCCCGTATCCAGCTCGCCGACGAGTCGATGCGGCCCACGCGCGCCGAGATCGACCTCGACGCCATCGCGCACAACCTCTCCGTCGTTCGCAGCTTTGCCGCGCCCGCGCGCGTGCTCGCCGTCGTGAAGGCGGACGCGTACGGGCACGGCGTCGTCCCCGTCGCGCTGCGGCTCGAGGACGAGGGCGTCGACGGCTTCGGCGTCGCGCTCGCCGAAGAGGGTCTCGAGCTGCGCGAGGCCGGCGTCCGCGCCCCCATCCTCGTGCTCAACGGCGTCTATGGCCACGCCCACGGCGACGTCCTCGAGGCCGGGCTCACTCCGGTCGTCTACGATCTCGGACAGATCGCGGCCTTCGACGCCGCCGCGCCGGACCGTCCCTATCGGGTGCACCTGAAGGTCGACACCGGCATGAGCCGCCTCGGCGTCGAAGCGCGCGAGCTCGATCGCTTCCTCGCCGGCCTCGCGAGCTACCCGCGCTGCATCGTCTCCGGGCTCATGACCCACCTCGCGAGCGCCGACACGGATCCAGCGAGCACCGACCGTCAGCTCGCGCTCTTCGAGGAGGCGCGCGTGAAGGTCTTGGCCGCCGGCCACAGGCCCGACACGCTCCACGCCGCCAACACGGCCGCCACGCTCGCGCATCCCGCAGCGCGCTTCGACATGGTCCGCCCGGGCGGTGCGCTCTTCGGGATCGGCATGGGCATGCCCCAGGCCGCCGAGCTTCGCCCCGCGATGCGCCTCCGCTCCGAGGTGATCGCGCAGCGCGAGCTGCCGGAAGGCGCGCGCGTCGGGTACGACGGCACCTTCGTCGCTCAGCGCCCGACCCGCATCGCCACCGTCCCGCTCGGCTACGGCGACGGGCTCGCGCGCGAGCTCGGCAACCGAGGCGGGATGCTGATCCGCGGCGTGCGGTGCCCGATCGCAGGCCGGGTCTCGATGGACCTCACGATGCTCGACGTGACGGATCTTCCGGCGTGCGCGATCGGTGACGAGGTGGTCGTGCTGGGCTCGCAGCCCACCATCGCGGGCGGCATCGCCTCCATCACCGCGGACGAGCTCGCGCGCGAGTCCGGCACCATCGCGTACGACGTGCTCATCGCGGTCTCGCGTCGCGTGCCGCGCGTCTATCCTGATCCCGGATGAGCGAGCGCCCCGGGAACGATCGAGCGCGCGAAGCGGTCCTCATCGGCCTCTATGCCGCGCTCCACGTCGTGACCGCGCTGGCGTTCGTGCTGCGCCGCGACGCAGGGACCGACGCGGCCTGGATCGGCTTCCCGCTCGACGACTCCTGGATCCATCACGTCTATGCGCGCTCGCTCTCCGAGGGCGGGCTCTTCGAGTACGTCCCCGGCCGGCCCGAGGCCGGCTTCACGAGCCCGCTCTGGGCGCTGCTCATCGCGCCGCTCTACTGGCTCTCGCACGACCCGCACCGCGTCGCGCTCGGGGTGAAGGCCCTCGGCGTGCTCGTGGGCCTCGGCACGAGCGTCGTCGGCGATCGCCTCGCGCGCGCGCTGTCGGGCAAGGCCTGGCTCGGCGTCCTCGCGGGGGTCTGCATCGCGCTCGACCCGCTGCTCACGTTCTCCGAGGTCTCCGGGATGGAGGTGCCGCTCGCTGCGGGGCTGCTCGCCGCGCTCGTGCTGAGCTGGCTCGAGGGTCGTCTCTGGCTCGCGGGCGTGATGGGCGCGCTCGCCCTCGTCACGCGACCGGAGTCGGCCGCGATCGTCCTCCTCGTCGTCGGCGCGGAGGCCCACGCGCGACGGGCCGCGCTGGCCAAGCGCGAGCGCCCCGCCCTCGATGCCGTCGCGGCGCTACTCCTTCCCTCGCTCGCGCTCGGTGGCGCGTGGTCCGCGTTCTGTCTCACGTTCACGGGACGCCCGCTCCCGAACACGTTCTACGCAAAGCACCACCCCGCCGACCTGCTCGAGGTCGTGCGCGACCTGCCGCGCATCTTCGGCCCGCAGCTCTTCGACATGGCGTGGTTCTTCGGCGGCGCGGCCGTCGTGCTGTGGGGCCTCGCGGGGACGGTCGTGACGAGGCGGCTCGGCCGTACGCCCAAGGCCTTCGCGATCCTGCTCGGCCCGCTGCTGTTTCTGCTCGGCGTGGCCTGGGCGCACGACGTGGCCTTCGTGAGGGCCTTCGCCACCCTCCGCTACTCCCTGCCGCCGCTCGTCTGGATGATCGCGCTCTTCGCCGTCGGCGCGGGCGAGTGCGTCGATCGCGTCCGCGCCGCGCGCACCGATCGGAGCGGCCGGACGCGCATCATCGGCCTCATCGCTGCGCTCGCGCTCCTGCTCCCGCTCGTCGCGCTGCCGCCTCGGTTCTTTCGCGCCGCCGAGACCTACGCCGAAAACTGCCAGAACATCGAGGAGATGCAGGTCGCCGTCGCCCGCTGGCTCCGTGACCGCACGACCGAGGACGAGTGGATCGCGACGCACGACGCCGGCGCGATCCGCCTCTTCTCGGACCGGCGCGTGCTCGACCTGGCAGGGCTCAACGAGCACCGCGTCTTCGAGGTGGGCGCGCTGCTCCTCGGCGAGATCGAGCCGCGTTACTTCGTGGTCTTCCCGGACTGGTTCCCGCACCTCGTCCGGAACCCGCGCTACCGGACCGTCTACTCGGTCCGCGCCGAGCACTACACGATCTGCCCGTGCACCACGGACGAGCTCCTGGTCCTCGAGCCGGTGTCCGCCGCGCCACCGTGATAGAGATCCCGCGACCATGGCGGAACCGGAGAGCGAGCCGAAGAAGGCGGAGGACGGCGAGAAGGCCGAGCCCGCGTCCTCGCTCATGAGCACTCTCGCCGGCGTCTTCGACTGGCTGGCGAGCTTCCCGCTCGGGCTCCTCGCCGAGATCGGGGTCATGGCGCGGCTCATGTTCGAGACCACGATGTGGGCCATCCGGCCGCCCTACCGGGTCTCGAGGCTCATCGACGCGATGGAGTTCATCGGCGTCCAGTCGATCCTCATCGTCGGCCTCACCGGCGCCTCGGTGGGCTCCGTGTTCTCGCTCCAGCTCGTCGACGGCTTCCGCCGCTTCGGCGCCGAGAATCAGGTCGGCTCCGTGATCGGCATCGCGCTCGCGCGCGAGCTCTCGCCGGTCTTCTCCGCGCTCATGGTCTCGGCGCGCGCCGGAAGCTCCATCGCCACCGAGATCGGCTCGATGCGCGTCTCGAACCAGATCGACGCGCTCACCACGATGAGCGTGAACCCGATCCAGTACCTCGTCGCGCCGCGCGTGATCGCCGGCGTGTTGATGGTCCCGGTGATGGCGCTGCTCTTCAACCTCATCGGGCTCGGTGGCGCCTACCTCGTCGCGGTGCAGATCAACGGGCTGGACGGCGGCATCTTCCTCGAGCGCGTGCGCTGGTTCGTCGATCGCATCGACCTCTGGCAGCTCCTCTTCAAGGCGATGGTGTTCGGGCTCGCCATCACGCTCATCTCGTGTCGGCAGGGCTTCTATGCGTCCGGCGGCGCCGCGGGCGTCGGCCTCGCGACGAACCGCGCCGTCGTCCAGAGCGCCGTCACCGTGCTCGTCCTCGACTACCTCATCACGAGCCTCTTCTTCGTGGACTGATGCCGGGCCCCGAGAACAAGCCCGAGGCGGAGAAGACCGAGGCCGAGAAGGACCCGATCCAGATCCGGATCGAAGGGCTGCGCAAGAGCTACGACGGGACCGAGGTCCTCCGCGGCGTGGACCTCGAGATCCATCGCGGGATCATCAACGTGATCATCGGCGGCTCCGGCGCGGGCAAGAGCGTGCTGACGCGCCAGCTGCTCCGCCTCGAGCGGCCGGACGCCGGGCGGATCCTCGTCGATGGCGTCGACATCGTGCCGCTCAACGACTGGCAGCTCGTCCCCATCCGCCGGAAGTTCGGCATGGTCTTCCAGTTCGGCGCGCTCTTCGACTCGATGTCCTGCTTCGACAACGTCGCCTTTCCGCTGAGAGAGCACACGAAGATGACCCGCAAGCAGGTCCAGACGCGTGTGATGCAGCGCCTCACGGACCTGAACGTCGCGCACGCCGCGCCGATGCTCCCAGGGCAGATCTCGGGCGGCATGCAGAAGCGCGTCGCCCTCGCGCGAGCGCTCGTGCTCGAGCCGGAGATCCTCGTCTACGACGAGCCGACGAGCGGCCTCGACCCCGTCAGCTCACGTCTGGTCGACGAGCTCATCGCGGAGACCAGCTCGAAGTTCGGCGTCACGAGCCTCGTGATCACCCACGACATGGCCTCGGTGTTCAAGATCGCGCACCGCGTGAGCATGCTCTACAAGGGCCGCGTCGAAGAGAGCTGCCCCACGGCGGAGATCCTGACGACCAAGAACCCGGTGGTCGTCGACTTCCTCAAGGCCTCCGGCGTCCTCACCGCGTGACGCCTCGCGTCGAAAACCGTGGACGGCGGCGGCCGTCGCGCCGATCGTCGGCGTCGATGCGGCTCTCGCTCGCCCCGATCCTCTTCGCCCTCCTCGCTACCGCGGGCTGCGACACCTTCCCGCGAAGGCTCGCGTACGCGACGGTGCCGAGCCCCGCGATGCGCGGTGTGTGGATGCAGTACGCGGTCTACGCGCCCGACGACCTGCGCGAGGACGAGCATCTTCCGCTCGTCGTCTTCTTGCACGGCGGGGGAGACGGGCCCGACTGCCTCGACCGCGCGGGCATCGGCACCGCGATCGACGAGGCCATGCGCGCAGGCGAGATCCCGCGCGCCGTCATCGTGGTGCCCGAGGGCGACCTCGGCTTCTGGGCGAACTGGTACGACGGGAGCCGGCACTACGAAGACTGGGTGATGAACGAGGTCATCCCGCGCGTCGCTTCGTCCATGCACACCACGCCGTGCCCCGAGGGGTGCCACGTGATGGGCGTCTCCATGGGCGCCGAAGGAGCGGTGCGCTTCGCGGTCCACCATCCGGACGGCTTTGCGTCGATCACCTCGATCAGCGGGCCTGCCCTCGACACCGAGCGGCGCATCGCCTTCGTGAACGACCCCATCAACAACATCTTCATCCCGACCTGGCACGTCTTCGGTCCGCCGCGGCCGCGCAGCCGCATCGAAGCCGACGATCCGTACCTCGTCTGGACGAGCGCCGCCGATCTCCACAGCGCGCGCCTCTACCTCGCGTGGGGGACAGAGGATCGGGAGTTCGTACGCACGGGCGCAGAGGCCTTCGACGCGCACCTCACGGCGCACGAGATTCCGCACACGCGCGTGGTGTACGAAGGGCGTCACGGCTGGACCTGGTGGCGGCCCGTGATCCTCGCGGCGCTTCGAGCGCAGCTCTCGCCCGAGTGAGCGGGTCGGGCCTTCAGCGCGAGGAGTTCTTCTTCGGCGCTTCGCTCCCGACGGGCGTCGTCTCGTCTTCCCACGCGGCAGGCGGCGCGGGTGGCGGGCGCTCGAACGCCTCGCGCTCGCCGACGGCGGTCGACATCTCCTCGGCGAACTCGTCCTCGGCGGCGAGCGCGGCGCGCGCGTTGCGATCGCGCTCTCGGCTGCGCGCGATGAGCTCGTCGCTCGGCTGGTGAGCGCGCGTCGCGAGGAGCTCGTCCGGCGGCAGAGCGCCCTGCCCCGTCGTCACGGGCTCCAGGGACTCCAGGGTGATCTTCGAGACGCCCGTCACGAAGAACTCGAGCGAGTCGACGGGCTGCTCTCGCGTCGCGACCGAGGGCTCGCGCTCGACCACCGGGGCCTGGAACGGCTCGGGGACGCCGAACGCCGTGCGGTCGTCGTAGTCGTCCGAGAAGCTCTGGTACTCGGCCGCGAGCGGAGCCGGTGGGAAGTCGGTGCGCTGGGCCTCAGGGCTCGCTGGCTCGCGCGGGGCGGCGCTCGATCGTCGCGGGCCGCTCTCGTGCGCGTGCGCGTTCTCGGGCGACGGCACCCTGGGGGCCGGCGGCATGTCGTCGAAGCCTGCGAACGATCCGGGCATCGGCGGGATCGTCTTCCGGCTCTCCTCCGGATCGAGCTCCTCGAGCGGCGCGATCGACTCGACCAGGCTCGCCGCGATCGCTTCCTCGTCGGACTCGACGTCGTCGGGCTCCACGTCGTCGGCCTCGAGGAGCGCGCCGTCGTCGATCTCCTCGGCTTCGTCGACCAGCCCATAGGGATCGTCGAGCGGCGCAGGCGGAGCGATCGACGCCCCGCGCCCGCTCCCGCTGAGCCCGGCGCGCGCGTCCGGCGGACGCTGATCCTGCTCTGCGAGCCGGAGCTCGGCGGTCGCCACCTGCGGATCACGCTTGCGCGCGCTCGCCTCGGCCTGCGGGAAGAGCTCGCGCATGTAGGCCGCGAGCGACGGGCCCGAGAGCACCGCCCCGATCGAGTAGACGAGCTCCTCGAGATCGTCGGCGAGCTGCTGGGCGGTCGTGTATCGCTCGTCGCGGTTCTTCGCGAGCGTGCGCATCACGATGCGATCGAGTTCTGGCGGGATCGCCGGGTCGAGCGAGCGCGGCGAGGGCACGTGCGCGTTGTAGACGTTCTGGATCGTCTCGCGATCGTTCTTGCCGAGGAAGAGCCGAGCGCCGGTGAGGAGCTCCCAGAGCAGGATCCCCACTCCGAACACGTCGCTCCGCTGGTCGATCGGAACGGTCGTGAGCTGCTCGGGC
>JBBSAT010000059.1:0-30770 GCA_038252025.1 Polyangiales bacterium
CTGCCGCCGAACGGATCGGTGGGCGTGCGGTCGTAGTAGTTGCCGATGCCGGTGACGCCGTCACGGACCTCGAAGTGGAGGTGCGGACCGGTGGAGTGGCCGGTGTTGCCGGAGAGGCCGAGCTCCTGGCCGCAGTCGACGTGCGCGCCGCTTCGGACGCGGACGCTGCCGTTCGTCATGTGGCCGTAGAGCGTGGCGCGCCCGCCCGGGTGCTGGAGGATGACGTGGTTGCCGAAGCCGCCGCCGCAGCTGGTCGAGCCCTCGGTGCAGCCGTCGACGGCGCGGAGGACGGTGCCCGCCAGCGCAGCGTGGACGGAGGTTCCGCGAGCGACGCCGAGGTCGGTGCCCTTGTGGTTCGAGCGCGTGATGTGGTCGCAGTCGTAGCGAACGAGGCTGCCGTGCGACGTGTGCGAGACGTACGAGGTGACGCGGTGCGTGTCGGTCGGCCACGCGAGCTCGCCCGAGCCGGACGAGGGCGGAGGCGTGGGAGGCACCGGCGCGGGAGTGCTGCCGCCGGACGCCATCGCCTGGAGCTGCTCCATCGTGCCGTTGAAGTAGTTCATGTCGACGTTGCCGGAGATGCCGGGCACGCGACCGGAGCTCGAGTACTGCCAGAAGGTCCAGCGCGACCAGACGTCCTCGCTGATGAGCGGGCAGCCCGTCGTGTAGTGCGCGATCCAGAGCGGGCTCGCGCTCTGGTTGGGGTTGCCCGCCTGATCGCGCCAGAAGTACGGGCCCGTGTAGACGATCGGCGTGCGGCCCGTCCCCGCGGACACGAGGGTGATCCACTGCTGCACGGCCGCTGCGACCTGCGACGCGGAGCGACCGTCGGTGTCCTCCACGTCGATGACCGGCGCGAGCTCACCGCCGTCGGCGCGGATCGCCTCGATGACGAGGTTCGCCTGCGCGGTGACGTCCTGACCGGGGCGGAAGAACTGGTAGACGCCGCGCAGGATCCCGACGCGACGCGCCTCGGTCCAGTTGCGCTCGAAGCGCTCGTCGCGAACGCGGGAGCCGTCGCTCACGCGGATGAACGCGAAGCGAACGCCGCTGCCCGCGACGCGATCCCAGTCGATCACGGCCTGCCACTTGGACACGTCGATGCCGCGGACGGTCGGACCCTCGGCGCACGTGCTGCGGAGGTACTCGGTGGAGACCGCGCCCTCCGGCTCGAGGCCCGCGTGGGCTGCACAGGCCGACAGGAACAGCGCGGAGGCGAGGACGAGCGTGTGGGTGGTCTTCACGGCTGCATCTCCCCGCCGAGGTACCGCGTCGCGCATCCCGCTTCGGAGCCGCCGAAGGCGAGCACCGCGTCGCCTTCGGTCTGGGTGGGCCAGCTGCCCGGGCCGAGGAGCTCGGCCGCGCCGGTGGCGAGGTCGAGCGACCAGAGCTGGGCGCCGTCCATGTCGGTCCCGAACACGAAGCGCTGCGCCGGGCCCTCGCCGACGAACGTGTGCTGCCGCGCGTAGGTGGGAACGAAGTCCTGTCCGACTCCGTCGGCCGTCGCGTTCGTCAGCACGACGAGCTCGCTGTCGACGCCCACGCGGACGATCGAGGCGGTCCCGCTCGACGTCGAGACGTAGAGGACGTCGGCCGAGCTCGGGATCGGCACCGGTGCGCTCGCGGACACGTCGGCGACGATCTCGGTCAGCTCGCCCGAGGCGAGCGAGAGGACGACGATGCGGCGGTCCTCGCCGGGCTCGAGCGTGCCCGCGCCCTCGGCGAGCGGCGCGACGAAGGCCACGCGGTTGGTGGTGGCGTCCAGCCAGGGGTCGCTCGCGACCTCGGCGAGCACACGGCTCGAGCCGTCTCGCATGCGGAGCGAGAGCGTGTCGTCCCAGCCCCAGACGACGAGGTTTCCTTCGGCCGTCGCCTGCACGCTGCGCGCGCCCGTCACGCCCGTCGGCTCGAGGCTGCCGCTGCTCCCGAGGCGGAAGCTCTCGCAGCTCGAGCCGTCCTGCGCTTCGTCGCCGGCGCCCTCGCTCAGGGCGCAGCGCGTCAGCGTGCTCCCGGAGAAGTCCTCGATGCCCTCGGTGCCCATGACGCGGCAGAAGACGTCGGCGGAGAGGACGGGGGCGGCGCCCGCGCGAGTGCGCGTCGGGGTGGGCGTGCACGCGGGCACGGCGACCAGCGCCAGCAGCGAGAGAAGGGCGGTGACTCGATTCCTCATGGAGTGGCTACTCCGCAAGCCAGATGCCGACGCGCACGAGGTGCGCGGCGCGGGGCGGAGGTGCGGAAATCAGCGGTTTTCAGCGCACATCACGCGCGCCGCGCGCCGACCGCTGGGGTCAACGGTGGTCTGGCTGGAGTCGCGGGGCCCCTCGCAGATCGCCGGAGACGCCAGACCCCACGCCGTCGTTCAGACCGTCGTGGGGTCAGAGGGAGCCGGGCGATCGGAGCGGAGGCTACTCGGCCGGAAGCGCCTCGATGGCGGTGAGGACCTCGTCCACGTGCACGCCCGGATCGACGTCCGGGAAGACGCGGGCGATGTTGCCCTGACGGTCGACGAGGAAGCTGATGCGCGACGCGAAGCCGCCGTGGACGGGAACGCCGTACGCGCTGGCCGCGGTCTCGTCGGGATCCGAGAGGAGCTCGAACGGGAGGTTGTGCTCGTCGTGGAAGCGCTGGTGCGAGATCACGTCGTCGGTCGAGATCCCGAGGATGATCGTCCCGGTCGCCTGAAGGCGTTCCCACGCGTCACGGAAGGCGCAGGCTTCGGCGGTGCAGCCCGGCGTCGCGTCGCGAGGATAGAAGTACACGACGACCGGGTGCCCTCGATACTCGGCGAGCGTGCGGACCCGGCCCGTCTGGTCCTGCAGCATGATCGCGGGCGCGGCGCTTCCGACCGCCGGCATCCCGGGCGAGGCCGCGGGCTCCGTCGACGAGGTCGAGCTGGTCTGGGACGAGCCGCACGCGGAGAGAGCGAGGGCGAACGCGAGGAGCGAGGTGCGCATGCGGCCGAGCATCGGGCGGAACCCGCGCGAGCGCCAGCGTCACGCCCTCACAAAATGAAGGAGTCGCCGAGGCGGCAGATCTCGAGGCTCCGGTCCCGGACGGCCGTCAGCTCCTTCTCTACCAGCGCCTCGAACACGGGCTTGATGTGATAGAGGAGCACGGGCAGGTGGCGGTGATCGCGTAGCTTGTCGAGGTCCTTCGCGAGCGTCTCCGCCGTGTGATGGCCGGACGCCTTCGCGAGCGCGTGCTGCTCGTTGGGAAACGAGATCTCCATCAGGAGGCCGCGCAGATCGGGCTGCTCGTTGAGCACCTGCCAGAAGCGCTCGGTCGGCCCCGTGTCGCCCGAGTAGCCGAGCGCGCCCGCCCCGTTCCGCACGACGAAGCCACAGGCGTCGATCGTGTGCGAGACGAGCACCGGGGTGACGGTCATGCCGCTGATCTCCTCGGTCTTCTCCGGCGTCAGCTCGCGAAAGATGATCGTCGGGCCGAGCTTGGTCGGGATCTTCGAGAAGTCCGGCCAGAGGAGATCGTTGAAGAAGTGCTTTCGGAGCACTGCGATCGTCTCCGGGATCGCCGCGATGACGAGCGGCGGGCCGCCCTGCTGACAGCGATTGTCCGCCAGCGTCGCGAGGTCTCGGACGTGATCGAGGTGCGCGTGACTGACGAGAACGGACTCGATGCGATGCTGCTCCTCGAGCGTGAGCATGCTCGTGACCGCACCTGCGTCGATCGCCACGCGACCATCGAGCAGGAAGCTCGAGGTCTTGTGCTTCGGCGTCTCTCCGCCGTGACAGCCCAGAACGCGAAGCTCCATCAGCCGTCACCGAATTTCTCGCGCATCTCGAGGAATTCGAGGAATTCGTCGAGGCGCTGCATCTCCGTCACGACGAGACCGCCGGGCTCGTCGGTGAGGATGCGAAGTCTCTTGAGACGCGAGAGGACCTCTTCCGTCTCTTCCGTGGTGAGCCCGATCTCCTCCGCGAGGTCTTCCACCGTGATCGGCACGAGCATGGAGCCGTCGGGGCGCGCGCGACCGATCATCTCGGCCTGACGCGTGAGCCCGAGGATGACGCGCGCCTTCGGATCGCGGTGCATGAGCACCTCGATGAGCTCATTCGCGGAGTCGAGGCGGCGTGAGAGCTTCTTGATGAGACGGACGGCGATCTCGGCGTTGCCGATGACCATCTGCTCGAACGTGCGCGCGTCGATCACGAGCACCCGCGCGGCGCCTCCCTCGACGGTGGCCGTGGCGTTGCGCGGCTTCGCGTTGAGGATCGACATCTCGCCGAAGAACTCGCCCGCACCGAGGATCGCGAGCGTCTTCTCGCCGCCCTTGCCGTCCTTGGTGATGCGGACCGACCCCGACTGGAGGACGAACATGTGCTGGCCCGCCTCGCCCTCGCGGAACAGGACTTCGCCTGGCTCACACATGCGGCCGAATCGCGCGAAGAGCTGGTCTTCAGCCATCGAGGCGAGAGGTTACTCTGCCGGCGACCGTTGCGCCAAAAGTGCGTGGTTTCGTACCCCTGATCTCAGAGGACGAACGCTGCGCCGATGTTCACTCGGAGGACCTCGCGCGCCGGAAAGTAGGCAATCCCGGCCCGGAACGGCGCGAAACCGTAGCCCCCCTGGGCCTCGAAGAAGAGCATGAAGTCCCGCGCGATGAGGACCTCCGCGCCGACGAGGCCGAGGATCATGCCGATCCCCGCGACGTCCGTGGTGGCCACGCCCGCGATGCCGCCCCCACCGTCGGCCCCGAAGACGAAGGTCAGACGCGGATCGACCTGCCAGCCCATGCGCGCGCCGAGATCGACTCGAACGCCGTAGCCAAACTCGTTCTGCGGCGTCCCGAGCTCTCCGAAGAGAGAGCCGGATCCCATCGCGAGCACCGGCTGAACGTGGATCGCGATGTCGACGTCGCGCTCGCCCCAGACGTGGATGCGCATCGGCACGGCCAGCTCACCGCCGATGCCCGTCACGAGCCCCATGAGCGGCGAGCCATAGAGGAACCCTGCGCGGATCCCGATGTTGAAGGTGGAGGACGGCGCGAGCTCGAGCTGCGCGAACACGCCCGGCCAGCCCGCGAACACCGCGAGCATCACCTCGCCCGTGCCGAGCGTTCGACCGGACAGGAGCGAGGCATCCCCGCTGGTCGGTCGGTCGCCCGTCGGAGGTGCGTAGTCCGCGCTCTCGTCCGCGGGCGCAGGTGAAGACGTCTCCTGTGCTCGGACGGGAGACGCGAGGGCCAGGATCGCGAGCGCCAGCAGCCACCGCATCAGGCGCTGGTAACACAGGCGGTCTCGAGGAGGAACCAGTACGCTGGCGTCGATGAGCGAAACGCCGCTCCAGAGAGACGTCGACCTCGGCCGCGTCGGTAGGTACCGGAGCCTCGGGGAGGTCGAGGCCCACTTCCGATCGCTGGGCGGCCGCTGGACGGTCGACGGCGAGACGCACGAAGGCCGGCCGCTCCACCGCTTCGAGCTCGGCGATGCGTCCGCGCCGAGCGTGTCGCTGGTGATCGCAGGGCTGCACGCGATGGAGTGGATCGGCGTCGAGAGCGCGATCGCGATCGCGGAGGACTGGATCGCGCGAGGCGCTCATCGCGGCGGCGCGCGACGTCTCGTGGTGCTGCCGGTCCAGAACCCCGATGGGTACGCGAAGGTCGAGCGCGAGCTCCGCGCGGGCAAGCGTCGCTTCACACGCGCCAACGCGCGCGGGGTCGATCTCAACCGGAACTTCGAGGTTCACTTTCGGCCGCGTCACTTCTGGCCGACGCTCCTTCCCTTTCTGGGCGGTCCGGGGACGGCGCCGGGGTCCGAGCCGGAGACGCAGGTCATCCTCGCGGCGCTCGAGCGCGACGAAGGGCGGATCGACCGCGCGGTGTCGCTCCACAGCTTCGGAAAGAAGCTGCTCCTTCCCTATGGCGGGCAGTGGAAGCTACCCGGAGACATCGAAGCGCTGCGCGCGATGGCCCGCGAGGTGAACCGCGGCCTCGGCGGTCGCTACGACATCCGCTCGAGCTCGCGCTGGGTGCCGGGCGCGTTCGCGTACGGAATGGAGCTCGATCACCTGCACGCCGAGGGGATCTCGCCGCTGCTCGTCGAGTGCTCGGCGGGAGGCTTTCGCCTCGGCGATCCGTCGAGCTGGCTGACACCGTTCCGCTGGTTCAACCCGCGCGACCCCGAGGTCCAGAGCCGCGAGATCGCGAGCGCGCTTCGTCCGTTCCTCGAGCCCTAGAGCGCTCGGGTCGGCAGCCATCGGCTCCGCGAGCACTCCTGTTACCGCACTTCGACCGCTCGGGCGTGGGCCTCGAGACCCTCGAGGCGCGCGAGCTCGGTGAGGAGCCCGCGCTGCGCGTGGATCGCCTCCTTCGAGTAGCGGATGAGCGACGTACGCACGACGAAGTCGTAGACGCCGAGCGGCGAATGGAAGCGCGCCGCACCTCCCGTCGGGAGCACGTGGCTCGGTCCGGCGGCGTAGTCGCCCGCCGCCTCGGGCGTGTGATCGCCGAGGAACGCCGCGCCCGCAGCGCCGATGTGCTCGAGCAGCGCCTCGGGCTCGCGCACCTGGAGGCTCAGGTGCTCGGCCGCGAGGACGTCGGCGACACGCGCGGCCTCCGTGAGGTCCCCGGCGACGAACGCCATGCCGTGTGCACGGATCGAGGCCTCTGCGATCTCCCTGCGAGGGAGCGAGCCGAGCTGCTTCTCGAGCTCGCCGGCGACCGCGCGCGCCTGCGCGTCCGAGAGCGTGACGAGCAGCGCGTAGGCCTCCTCGTCGTGCTCGGCCTGAGAGAGAAGGTCGGCCGCCACGACCCGCGGATCGGCTTGGTCGTCGGCGACGACGAGGATCTCGCTCGGGCCCGCGATGCCGTCGATGTCGACCGCGCCGAACACGAGGCGCTTGGCGCAGGCGACGTATAGGTTGCCTGGGCCGACGATCTTGTCGACACGCCGCACGCTCTCGGTTCCGTACGCGAGCGCGGCGATCGCCTGCGCGCCGCCCGCGTCGAGCACCTCGGTCACGCCGGCGATCTCGGCCGCGGCGAGGATCTCCGGGGTCGGCCTCGGCGTGGCGAGGACGATGCGCGGCACGCCTGCGACCGCCGCGGGGATCGCCGCCATGAGGACAGAGGAGGGATAGCGAGCCTTGCCGCCCGGAGCGTAGACGCCAGCAGCCTTCACCGGACGCACGCGCTGCCCGAGGACGACTCCGTCCTCTTCGTAGCGAAAGCCTCGGTCGATCTGATGCTCGTGGTAGCGGCGGATGCGCGCGGCTGCCTCTTCGAGGCGAGCGCGGATCTTCGGATCGAGCGCGCGAGCGCCGTCCACCAGCGCCGCACGGTCCCAAGCGAGACGGGAGGGCGTTCGCTGCTCGAACTGCTCGGCGTAGCCGATGAGCGCGGCGTCCCCGCGCGCGCGGACGGCGTCGAGGATCGCCCGAACGACCGGCTCGACCTTGGCGAGGTCGGCATCACCGCGGCGCTCCAGCGCAGCGAGCGTCGACGCGTACGCGTCGGTTCCACGCGAGAAGATCGTGAACATACGTGGCGAAGCATCTACCACGCGTCACGGCGGCTGAGAGCCTGCTACGCTCACCACACATGCCCGGCACGGAATGGCTCGTGTACCTGCTCGTCATCGCGGCCATCTCCTCGATGGTGATCGTCCACGAGAGCGGACACTACTTCGTGGCGCGCGCGTTCGGCATGCGCGTCCTGCGCTTCTCGATCGGGATCGGCCCCGCGATCTTCAAGTATCAGCGCAAGGGCAGCCCCACGATCTTCCAGGTCTGCGCGATCCCGTTCCTCGCCTACGTGCAGGTCGACGGGATGAACCCGACGGAAGAGATCGACAAGAACGATCTCGGGCTCTTCGCGAACAAGGGCGTCGTCGCGCGGATCATGACGATCGTCGCGGGCTCCCTCGCGAACTACCTCTTCGCGTCGATCCTCATCTTCCTCCTGGTCGCGTTCGGCGGTCTCCAGCGACAGGTGCCGGGGCCGATGATCGTCGGCACGCTCGTGGACGACTCGCCCGCGGCAGCGGCGGGGCTGGAGCTCGGTGACGAGGTCGTCGAGGCGAACGGCGTGGCCATCCACGACATCGACGAGCTCATCGAGGCGACACGCGAGCGCGCCGATCAGGCGACCATCTACGTGATCCGTCGTGACGGTGAGCTGCTCCCGCCGATGACGATCACGCCGCGCTTGCAGGACGGTCGCGGCGTGATCGGGATCTCGCCGCAGCCCCACTTCGAGTACGAGCCCGCCTCGTTCGGTCGAGCGCTGGAGCGTGCGATCGTGCTGCCGATCGTGCTGACGGCGGCGCAGATCGAGGTGCTCTCCCAGCGCATTCGCGAACGGAGCACCGAGGGCATCAGCGGTCCCGTCGGGATGGCGCACCAGATGACGGCGAGCGCACACCGGGGCGTCTACGACTTCATCGGGACGCTCGTCATGATCTCGGTGGCGCTCGGCTTCTTCAACCTGCTGCCCTTCCCGGCGCTCGACGGCGGACGTCTCGTGTTCCTGCTCTTCGAGCTGATCACGCGGAGGCGCGCGAACGAGAAGGTCGAGGCCGTGATCCACATGGTCGGCATCGTCGTGCTGCTCTGCTTCGCGGCGTACGTGACCATCTATCGCGACATCCCTGGCTGAGCTCGCGTCGGCCCGGCCGTCGTCGGACGGCTCAGCGATCGTCCGGGCGCGTCTCGGCTCTGCGGGTCCGCTCGAGGAACGCTTCCCAGCGCTTCTGCCGCTCGGCGTGGCGCTTGTGGAACGGCTCGACGACGTCGTCGCGGAGCCGGCTCCAGACGATGGCCATGTTCACGAGCAGCGCGAAGTTCGAGAGCGACATCATCCAGAAGATCGTGTCGGGGAACGCAGCGGCCACCAGGAACGCGCCGCTCGTGACGATCGCGGCGGGCAGGAGCCGGTTCTCGATCGTGTTCGCCGTCTGCGCCGTCATCGCGGCCCAGAGAAAGATCAGCATCAGCTGCGCGCGCAGCGGCGCGATGTCCGCGAGGTATGCGCCCAGGTAGAGCGCGACCTGGAGCAAGAGGGCGATGCGCACGGTCCAGACGAGACGCCGGTTGAAGAGCGTCTTGCTCAGCGAGTCGCGCGCCCAGACGTAGAGCAAGTGACCGACGACGCCCGTCGCGATCGAGAAGTCGATCGCCATCCAGTGCGTGCGCGCGAACTCCCAGCGAGGCCACATGATGGCCCAGGCGATCGGGCCGAGCGTCCACATCGTCCCGAGGATCATCCCGACGAACGCGCGGGTGCGGCGGCCGATCGTCTCGTCGTGCTCGGCCGAGAGCTTCTGCTGACGCTCCCGCTCCTGGCTGAGATCGAGAGCGGCCTTCTCGACCCGCGCGCGAAGCTCGGCAGGGGGGCTCGCGAGCTCGGCCATCAGGATCGACGCAGCGCGCCCATCACCGGCAGAGAGCTCGAAGTCGATCATCGCTTCGATCGCGCGCGTGAGCCCTGCGCGCGCGGTCTCGTTGTCGCGCCACATCCGGAGCGCCTCGAGGAACCCGAAGCGGCACTCGCCGAAGAGGTGATAGAGGGTGAGCCGCCGCTCGCCCTCCTCGGCGCCCTCGACGGTGCGTGCCTCGAGCAGCTTCTGAAGCCGCTCTTCCGCCTCGTCGCCCAGCCGGATCGAGTCGCGGTGCTCGAGGAAGCCTCCGATCGCGAGACGCAGCTGCTCGGCGTTCTCGAAGCGCGCGTCTGGATCCGGGTCCATCGCGCGACGGATGATCCGGGCGAGCTCGGCGGGCACGGCATCCCCGAGGTCGGGCTCGCTGCGCGCCACGGAGAGCAGGATCTGCATGAGCGAATCGCCCTCGTGCGGGACCCGGCCGGTCGCGATCTCGTGGAGGATGGCGCCGAGGAGATAGACGTCGGTGCGCTCGCTGATGACGGCCGCCGGGCCGCCGATCATCTCGGGCGCCATGTAGCAAGGCGTGCCCGCCATCTCCGTGGCGTCGCGCGCCGACGGGAAGCGCGCGTCCTCTCGGACGCTGACCGCGAGGCCCCAGTCGACGAGATAGACCTCACCGAACGAGCCGATCATCACGTTCTCGGGCTTCAGATCGCGGTGGACGATCCCTCGGGAGTGGGCGAAGTGAACCGCGGTCGCGACCTGCTGGAGGATGCGGAGGTTCCACTCGAGCAAGTCCTTGGCGTGGAAGCGCCGCGCGATGCTCGCCCTGTCCCCCATCAGCTCGGACCACGCGTCGCCCTCGATCTTCTTCAGGACGATCTGGGGCTCGCCCTGCGCGTCGAGATCGATGTCGTAGACGGGGACGACGTTCGGATGCTCGAGGGCGCCCGTGATCCAGGCCTCGCGAAGCAGCTTGAGCGTGGTCGCGTCCGTGCGCGCCTCCGCCTTGAGCGACTTCACCGCGACCTCGCGGCCGAGCGCGCGCTGCGTCCCGAGACGGACGATGCCCATCCCGCCTTCGCCGAGCGTCCGGTGCACGTCGATGCCGCGCGCCGACGGCGAGAGCAGACCGAGCGCGCGCGCGACCTCGGCGCTCTTCTTCGAGCGCGGCTCGATGGTGCTCCGCGGGAGCGATGCGTAGGTCGACGCGTCCGGCACGGCGGAGGCCGCTTCGATCGTGTCTCTCATCTGTTCGAGCGAGCGGCGCATGCAGGTGTCGGCGCGACTACACCCCGCCTGGCCTTCGAGGGCAAGACGCCACGGCTCGCCGAGCGCGGCCGCTCATTCTTCGGGTGCGCCGAGAGCCCGCTCGACGTCCGCGGGCACGGCCATCGCGTGGTAGCCCTTGTCGACGTGCACGACGGTCGCCGTGATGCCCGAGCCGAGAGGGCTCGCGAGGAACGCGGCGGTGTTGCCGACCTCCGTCGCCGTGAGCGTCTCGGTGAGCGGGGAGTTCTGGTCGTAGTACGCGATCATCTTCCCGATGAAGCCGATCGCGCTCGCCGCGCGCGACGCGTAAGGGCCCGCGGAGATCGAGTTCACGCGCGCGCCCCACTTTCGGCCCGCCTCGAACGCGAGGACGCGCGTGTCGCTCTCGAGCGCGGCCTTCGCCGAGGACATGCCGCCCCCGTAGCCAGGGACGACGCGCTCGGCCGCGAGATACGTGAGGTTCAGGTACGAGCCGCCCGGGCGCATCAGAGGACCGGTGCGCGAGACGAGCGAGACGAAGGAATAGGCGCTCGCGCCGACGGCCGAGAGGTAGCCCTTCCGCGAGGTCTCGAGCAGCGGCTTCTTCACCTCGGTGCCGTTGGCCAGGCTGTGCACGACGATGTCGAGACAGGGCGAGCCGAAGTCGGCGGTGAGCGCGTCGACCATGCCGGAGATGGTGAAGTCGCCGCGCTCGCGATAGCGGCGGTTCGTCTTGATCTCGTCGGGCACGTCGGCGAGCAGGTCGTGCTCGGCGTCGAGCGCGTAGACCTTCTCGAACGTCAGCATCGAGCCGTCGCTGAGCTTGCGCGAGTCGTCGAGCTTGCCGCGCGAGAGCAGCGTCTCGAAGATCCCCATCGCCGGCGGCCAGGTGCCGACGCACACGCTCGCGCCGGCCTCGGCCAAGGACCTCGCGATCGCCCATCCGAACCCGCCGTCGTCGGCGACCCCTGCCACCAGCGCGCGCTTGCCTCGAAGATCGATGTTCAGCATGGGCGCAGGGAGAGCGCGCCCAGCGCCTCGCGTCAAGCCAAGGAGTGAACCAGCGTGAGGGCGAGACCGTGTGCGAGCACGGCCAGGCCCCAGACGGCGCTGACGATCTGCAGCCGCTTCGGGGCGGGCGCGACGAGCGCGAGGGCGAACGCCGTACCGAGCAACGCGCGACCCAGAGCCGCGGCGAGGCTGGTCGAGATCGACGCACCCGGCATGAGGAGCGCGAAGTCCTCCGACGCGCGGTCGAGCGCGAAGCCGAGGGACACCCCAAGCCCGAGGAAGACCGCCTGAGCGCGTGAGGACACGCCTCCGAAGCCGAAGACCAGCAAGGCGCAGCCCGCGAGCGTCAGCCCTTGCTCGAGGCCGCCGATCTCCAGGAGATCGACGTACGACGCGCCAGCGGTCGCGGTGAAGAGCCACGCGCTCAGCGCGCTGGCCAGCGTGCCGACCATCACCGAGCCGATCACGCGGGCTGAGGAGCTCAGCGGATCGAGCCGCCTCGAGCCGAGCGCGAGCCCCAGCGCGACGAGACAGCTCGAGAGCATGACGAGCAGCGGCTCTCCCCAGGGTGAGACCGGCGTGCTCGAGATCTCGCTGAGCCGCGCCAGCGGCGGCATGCGCAGCGAGCCCGAGAAGAACTCGGCGTAGAGCGGCGCGATGTCCCCGCCGACGAGCGGGAGCCGGATCACCGACGCCGACGTACCGATGGGAAGCACGAGCTCCGAGAGGATCGTGCGACGGATCGCGACCACCACCGATCGGCCTTCATGCTCGCGGCCGAGCGCGGCGAGCGAGGCGAGGCTGGCCTCGTCGAGGCTGGCGGCGATCGCCGGCGGTCCTTCGTCCGTCGAGGGGTGCGCGTCCTCGGCCACGAGGTGCAGCAGCGCGGGCGACTCGGCGCAGCGCGTGCGCGCGGTCGAGACGCTCGTCGCGCGATACAGGTGGATGCGCGCGCCGTCCGGCTCGCCCTCGACCAGGCTTCGCGCGTCCGCGCTGGTCGTGTCGGGACCGTCCTCCTCCGTGGGAGCGTCGCAGGTCGGGTAGATCGCGAGCGTCCCGTCCCAGTCGAGGTTGCGCGCGGTCGGGACGGCGTCGCTCGTTCGCACGAGGACCGACCACCGATCGCCCCCGCCACGCACGCGAGCCGGGACGCCGCCGGTGCGCGCCACGATCGCAGCCTGCCAGTCACCGGTCTCGGCAGACCGGACCGAGAGCTCGGTGCGCGGCTCGCTCCGCGCGAACGCGAGCCCGCCTGCGACCAACGTCGACAGCGCGAACGCGAGTCCCGCCGCGCGCATGGAGCTCAGTTCGCGACCGCCTCGTCGAAGGCGCGCACCCGGAGGGGCGTCACGAATAGATGATCTCGGCCACGCTCGCCGCGACGCTCATGATCAGCGCCGCGAGGAAGGCGGTCCGGAAGTCCTTCACCTTCAGCCGCGTCGTCAGCGCGTCCACGATCTTGAGGACGAACGCCGTCGCGAGGAGGTGCGAAACGAACGCCAGAAGGAACCCGAGCCCGAGCGTCCCGATGCCGATCGCGAGATAGATGAGCTGGCCGAGCACGACGTTCAGCACGCCGAAGAGCGCCGCGACGAAGAAGTGGCTGATGACGCCGCCCTTCAGCGTCATGCCGTCGAGCAGCTTGCTCGCGACGAAGAGGGAGAGCGTCGTGACGACCCAGGTGACGAGGAGGCCCATGCGCCGATCTTTACGCACGGAGGCCCGGCGGTAAAGGTCACCGCTCCGCGCGTCAGCGGCCGCGCATCATCGTCTTCTTCCTCGGACCGCGGCGCTGGGCGCCGAACCCCGCCGCGCCGAGGAGGCGGATGACGCGATAGCGGTGCGGCCTGAAGGGCGCGAGCAGCTCGAGCATGCGCGCGTCGTCCGAGCGCGCCTCACCCGCGAGCGCGAAGCCGATCATGTGCGGCATCCAGTAGTCGAGGATCGGGACGGCGTCGGCATCTCCTCGAGACTGACCGAGGAACGTCTCGATCGTCCAGGGTCCGATGCCCGGGATCGCAGAGAGGGACGCCCGCACCTCGTCGTGCGTCTGTGCGTGCACCGCGTCGATCTCCCGCCGGTGATCGAGGAGCGCGCGGATGGCGAGCTCACGCTTTCGATCGACGAGCATCTCGCGGTACGCCCACGTCGGAATCTCGGCGAGCGCGCGGTCCGAAGGAAAGAGCACGAGCCCGAGGGGCCCCGGCGCGGGCTCACCGCGCTCCCGCGCGAGCACCTGCCAGCTCTTGGCCGCCTCGACGAACGCGACCCGCTGCTGGAGCACCGTCGCGATCAACGACTCCATCAGCCAGGGCACGCGCGGCATCCGCATCTTGCGGAAGCGACGCGAGAGCACGCGCATCCCCTCGTGCGTCGGCACGAACGAGTCGGGGTCGTCGCCGACGCCACAGATCGCAGGCGCGTCCTCCAGCGCTCGCGCCGCGCCGTCTCCCCACGCCTCGGCTTCGATGGTGGTCGGCCCACGCTGGATGAGCGAGAGCGTCACGGGCCCTTCGGCGCTCCGGTAGGCGAGCGCGAACCGGCGTGCGCGTGCGTCGAAGATCCCGCACGGATCGTAGGGACCGACGCGCTGGTAGCGCAGGGTCTCGATCAGATCGAGGGCAGGCACCTCGAGCTCGCGGCGCTCGCTCACGGGACGCTGTCCATAGCACCGCTGCGGGAAACAGCGTGTTTTGGAGGGAAACCACCGACTTGACACATCGCGTCACGACGCCTACCACTCGGTCATGCGTTCGCCTACCAAGTGGTAGGGAGCGACATCCTCGAAGGAGGCTCCCATCATGGCTCAAAAGGGCAAGCGCGTGGCGATCGTCGCCGGTCTCCGGACCCCGTTCGCGAAGCAGTCGAGCGCCTACAAGAAGCTCAGCGCCCTCGACCTCGGGACCGCGGTGGTCGCCGAGCTCCTGGCGCGGACGGGCATCGCGCCTTCGAAGATCGAGCAGGTCGTGTACGGGCAGGTGCTGCCCTCGCTCTCGGCGCCGAACATCGCGAGAGAGATCGTGCTCGGCAGCGGCATGCCGCGGAACATCGAGGCCTACAGCGTCAGCCGCGCGTGCGCGACGAGCTACCAGTCGACCGTCAACATCGCCGAGTCGATCATGGCGGGCACGATCTCGGTGGGCATCGCGGGCGGCGCCGACTCGACGAGCGACGTACCGATCGCGGTCTCGAAGAAGCTCGCCGCAGCGCTCCTCGACGTCAGCAAGGCCAAGACGCTGGGCCAGAAGCTCTCGATCTTCAGCAAGCTCTCTCCGAAGGATCTCGTCCCGGTCGCTCCCGGGCTCGTCGAGTACTCGACCGGGCTCTCGATGGGCGAGAGCGCGGAGAAGATGGCGAAGGAGAACCACATCTCGCGCGAGGATCAGGATCGCATCGCGCACGAGAGCCACGTGAAGGCGGCCGCCGCGTGGGCGGACGGACGCTTCGCCGAAGAGGTGATGACGGTCTACGTGCCCGACGGAAAGGGAGGCCTCACGCCCTTCTCGGAGGACAACGTCGTCCGCAAGGACTCGGACGCAGCGAGCTACGCGAAGCTCAAGCCGGTCTTCGACCGCAAGTACGGGACGATCACGGCGGCGAACGCGTCGCCCCTGACCGACGGCGCGAGCGCGCTCCTGCTGATGCGCGAGGACGTCGCTTCGGCGGAAGGCTTCACGCCGCTCGGCTTCCTGAAGAGCTACGCGTTCGCCGCGGTGGATCCGCGCGGGCAGATGCTGATGGGGCCCGCCTACGCGGCGCCGCTCGCGCTCGATCGCGCCGGCCTCACGCTGAAGGACCTCGACCTGCTCGACATGCACGAGGCGTTCGCCGCGCAGATCCTGTCGAACACGCAGGCCTTCGAGAGCGACGCGTTCGCGAAGGAGAAGCTCGGCCGCCGCGAGAAGCTCGGCACGATCGACTGGTCGAAGTTCAACGTCACCGGCGGCTCCATCGCGATCGGCCATCCGTTCGCGGCGACCGGCGCGCGACAGATCAGCCAGACGCTCCGCGAGCTGAAGCGGCGCGAGGGTGCGTTCGCGATGTGCACGGCGTGCGCAGCGGGCGGTCTCGGGGCAGCGATGATCCTGGAAGCGGCATGAAGGGGGACGACATGAACACCGACACCAGCAACGGACAGAAGAACGCGCAGAAGGCCTCCCCGCTCTCCGTCGAGAAGCGGCCCGACGGCGTGTTCGTCGTGCGGATGGACATCGCGGGCGAGCCCGTGAACACGCTCAAGGCGAGCTTCGCGGAGGACTTCCGCAGCGTCTTCGAGTCGGTGGAGAAGGACCCGAGCTGCCGGGCCGTCGTCTTCACGAGCGGCAAGAAGAGCGGCTTCATCGCTGGCGCCGACATCACGATGCTCCAGGGCGTGAAGTCCGAGCGCGACGCGGCGGAGCTCGCGCGGACGGGCCAGAAGGCGATGGACCGCATCGAGAGCTTTCGTGTCCCGGTCGTCGCTGCGATCCACGGCGCGGCGCTCGGCGGCGGCCTCGAGGTGGCGCTCGCGTGCCACGCGCGCGTCGCGTCGGACGACAAGAAGACGAAGCTCGGCCTACCCGAGGTGATGCTCGGTCTCTTGCCGGGCGCGGGCGGCACGCAGCGCCTTCCTCGGCTGGTGCCCATCGCGAGCGCGCTCGACATGCTCCTCACCGGCAAGCAGCTCGATGCCAAGCGCGCCAAGAAGCTCGGCCTCGTGGACGAGGTCGTGCCCGCGGCGATCCTCATCGACGTCGCCGTGAAGATGGCGCTCGCGCTCGCCGAGAAGCCGCGCACCGAGGTGAGCAAGAAGCTCGAAGGCGCAGCGGCCGTGCAGGAGGCGGCGCTCACCAAGACGCCGCTCGGTCGCAAGGTGGTCTTCGATCAGGCAAAGAAGCAGCTGCTCAGCAAGTCGCGCGGGAACTACCCGGCGCCCGAGCGGATCCTCGACGTGGTGAAGAAGGGCCTCGCGGAGGGCTTCGCGGCCGGGCTCGAGGCGGAGGCGCTGAGCTTCGGCGAGCTCGTCGTCTCGCCGCAGGCCACGCAGCTCATGAACATCTTCTTCGCGCAGACGGCGCTGAAGAAGGACAACGGCACGAGCGATCCGAGCGTGAAGCCGCGACCGGTGACGAAGGTCGGCATGCTCGGCGCCGGCCTGATGGGCGGCGGCATCGCTTTCATCACCGCGACCACGGCGGGGATCCCCGTTCGCCTGAAGGACAAGGACACCGCGGGCGTCGCGCGTGGGCTCGGCCACGTGAAGTCGCTGATCGACACGCGCGTGAAGCGAAAGCGCGTCACGGCGCGCGAGGCCGCCGAGCAGCTGGCGACCGTGACGGGCACGACGGACGACTCGGGGCTTGCTGGCGCCGAGGTGATCATCGAGGCGGTCTTCGAGGATCTCGCGCTCAAGCACCGCGTGCTGAAGGACACCGAAGCGCAGGTCGGCCGCGAGACCATCTTCGCGTCGAACACGTCGTCGCTCCCGATCACGAAGATCGCGGAGGCGAGCGCGCATCCCGAGACGGTGATCGGCATGCACTACTTCTCGCCGGTGGAGAAGATGCCGCTCCTCGAGATCATCGTGACGCCGAAGACGGCTGACTGGGTCACCGCGACCTGCGTCGAGCTCGGCAAGAAGCAGGGCAAGACCGTCATCGTCGTGCACGACGGCGTCGGCTTCTACACGAGCCGGATCCTCGGCCCGATGATGAACGAGGCGGCGTTCATCCTGTCCGAGGGCGTGAAGATCGAGGACATCGACGGCGCGCTCGTCGACTGGGGCTTCCCCGTCGGCCCCATCACGCTGCTCGACGAGGTGGGCATCGACGTCGCGGCGAAGGTCGGCCCCATCATGCTCGCCGAGTTCGGCGACCGGCTCACGGCGCCTGCCGGCTTCGAGAAGCTCCTCGCGGACGGCCGCATGGGCCGCAAGAACGGCAAGGGCTTCTATCTCTACGGAGACAAGAAGAAGGGGAGCAAGAAGCTCGTCGACCCGACCGTCTACGAGGTCCTCGGCATCACGCCGGGTCGCACGCTCCCCAAGGACGAGATCGCGCAGCGCTGCGCGCTCATGTTCGTGAACGAGGCGGCGCTCTGCTACGGCGAGGGCATCCTCCGGAGCGCGCGCGACGGCGACATCGGCGCGATCTTCGGCCTCGGCTTTCCTCCCTTCCGCGGCGGCCCGTTCCGCTGGGCCGACACGATCGGCGCGCGCGAGGTCGTGCGGCGCCTCGATCACTTCCGCGACCGCCTCGGCAACCGCTTCCAGGCGGCGCCCGTGCTCATCGAGATGGCGAAGAGCGGCGCGAGCTTCCACGGCGAGAACGTCATCGCGCCCGGGCTGCACCGGCGCGCACCAAAGAGCTGAGCCTCAGCGCGAGCGCGCGCTCAGCCAGGCATCGATCGCGTTCGCGAGCGGGCCGGCCACGCGGCCCGCGCGCGCGGGCTCGGCGATCATCTCCTCGAAGGGCGTGTACTCGGGCACGAGCAGATCGCGGCGCACCTCGAGGCAGAGCACCTGCTCGGGATGCCGCACGAGCCAGCGCCAGGTCTGCGTGGCGGGATGCAGCGCGTAGCTCTTGGCTTCGAGCGCCGTGAGCCCGACCGCGGCGTAGCCCTCGATCAGCGCCTCGACCATGCCGGGCGGCGCGTGACGAACGCCCTCGGCGGTCTTCGTGAGCAGATCGATCTCCGGGCGAACTGGCCAGCTCGCCCAGGCCTCGGGCTCGTGGGCCTTTCGAAGCGCGTGGACGATCTCGTCGTCGATCTTCGGAATGCCCATCGTGCGCGGCCCGTACGTGTGCGGGCTCAGCGCGAAGCCCCCCGCGCCGCAGACCATCTCGTACGCGCGCTCGACGAGGCCGACGTAGCTGCGGTGCAGCTCCAGCAAGAGCGCGATGTCCCTCGGGTCGTGGACGTAGGGCGCGACACCCGCCGTCATGCCGCCCCGAGCGAGCGAGTCCTTCGCGTCTTCCACGCGATTGGCGTCGACGAAGGTGCGCGGGATGAGACAGCGCACCAGGAGCGCGGAGCGATCGGGGCGCGCAGCGATGATCTTCTCCGCGACGCGCTGGCCGTAGTCCCACGCGCCGACGTCGGTGTTCACGTGGAAGAAGACGTGCAGGTCCTCCGGCAGCGCACCCACCATCCGCGCGCGCAGGGCGTCGTAGTGCGCGCGCCGATCGGCACCGTGGGGCACTTCGACCAGCAGGCTCGGCGGAGCGCTCCGGTCGGCATCGGGGCCGTCGATCCGCGTGACGAACGCGACCTGGTCGATCGATCCGAGCTCCAACATGGCCGAGACGGTGCCATCGCCCGCGCGAGAGCGCATCCTCTCGACGACGGATCGTTCCGTCACGCCGCTCGTCTGAGGACCTCCATGCGCACCTTCCTGCCGATGCTGGGCCTTCTGTTCTTCCTCCCCGGCTGCCTGCCGAGCTCCCCCGCGGCCGCGCAGTCGGGCTGCCGGGCCGATGCGGAGTGCATCCTCGTCGATGTATGCGGCTGCGAGTGCCACGCCGACCTGGGTCCGGCGCTCCCGCCCAGCGCGTGCAGCGAGGCGTGCCCGGGCCATCCATGCGTGGGCCATCGCGCCGTCTGCCGGGCCGGCCGGTGCGTGATGCAGTGACGGCGTCGCGTAGCGGTTGACGCGCGCGGAAGAGGCGGGCCTGATCCAGTTCCGATGACCGACTCGTCCCCCATGCAGCGCGAGCTCGACGAGCTCTCCACCCAGATCAAGCACTACGAAGCGCTGTACCGCGCGGGGAACCCGGAGATCTCGGACGGTGCGTTCGACGAGCTGACGGATCGCTACGCGGAGCTCGCCGATGCGCTCGGCATCACGACGACCGAGCGCGTCGACGCGAAGCCCGGCGCCGACCACACCGATGGCTTCGTCCAGGTCGTGCACGCCGTGCCGATGCTCTCGCTCGAGAAGCTGACGCCGAACCGCAAGGACGCCCAGGGCGCAGCGATGCCGCTCGCCGAGCAGCTCGCGCAGTGGGTCGAGAGAAGGCGGGAGGACCTCGAGCTCTCGGCATCGGTCGAGCTCCCGCTCGTCGTCGAGCCGAAGATCGACGGTATCGGCGTCTCCCTGCACTACGAAGGCGGCAAGCTCTTGCGGGCGGTCACGCGCGGCGACGGCAAGAAGGGCGACGACATCACCAAGCAGGTGCTCCGCGCGAAGGCCGCGCCGGCTGCCCTCAAGGGCGTGTCGGGCAAGCTCGAGATCCGGGGCGAGCTCTACTGGCCACGGCCGGCCTTCGATCGCTACAACGCGACGCTCGACGAGGATGACCAGATCGCGAACCCGCGAAACGGCTGCGCCGGGATGATGAAGCGCAAGGATCCTGCCGGCCTCGAGGACGTCGGGATCACGTCGTTCCTCTACACGATCGCAGGGAGCGAGGGCGTCTCCTTGCCCGATCGGCAGAGCGACCTGCTCGGCTTTCTGAGCGAAGCGGGCGCGCACGTGTACCTCGGCGAGATCACGGTCGTGAGCGACGCAACCGGCGCGCTCACGTACTGCGAGAGCTACGGGGAGCGGCGCGCGGAGCTCGAGTTCGACATCGACGGGATGGTCATCAAGATCGACGAGCTCAAGTACTACACGCAGCTCGGCTCGACGGGACACCACCCGCACTGGGGCATCGCCTTCAAGTTCCCGCCCGAGCGCAAGATCACGAAGATCCTCGAGATCGTCCCATCCGTCGGCAAGAGCGGGCTGCTCACGCCGCTCGCCTGGGTCGAGCCCGTACAGCTCGCCGGAACGACGGTGGTGAAGGCGAGCCTCCACAACTACGTCGAGGTCGCGCGCAAGGATCTGCGGGTCGGGGACGACGTCGAGATCGAGAAGGCCGGCGACATCATCCCGCAGGTGATCAAGTCGGTGCGCCACGCCGAGAACAGTGTGAAGGTCGAGCCTCCGACGCACTGCCCCGCCTGCGAGAGCAAGGTGATCGTCGAGGAGATCTTCGTGCGCTGTCCGAACCCGAGCTGCCCGGCCCAGCGGCTCGGTCGGCTCACGCACTTCGCCGCGCGACATGCGATGGAGATCGAAGGCCTCGGAGAGTCGCTCGTGCTCCAGCTCGTCGAGAAGCGCGGCGTGCGCGCGCCACACGAGCTCTTCTCGCTCACGAAGGAGAGCCTCGCGTCGCTCGATCGGATGGGAGACAAGAGCGCGGCGAACGTGGTGCGGGCGCTCGAGAAGGCGAAGGGGCGCGGCCTCGCGCGCGTGCTCTTCGGGCTCTCGATCCCGCTCCTCGGCGAGGGGACGAGCGAGGACCTCGCGCGCTACTTCGGGTCGGCCGACGCCCTCCTCGACTTCGCCCGTCGGTACGCGGCCGGCGACGAGACGGCCATCCTGGTGGTCGCGCCGGAGAAGGGAAGCGGCGCGATCGAGGGCCTCGCGCGGAAGAGCGCCGACGTCATCTTCGGCGCGCTCGCGACCGACGCGCTCGGCGTGATCTTCGAGGGCCTCGCCAAGGCGGGTGTCTCGCTCGAGGCGGCGAGCGCGAAGATGTCGCTCGTGGACGGCGTGGCGGGGAAGAGCTTCGTGCTCACGGGAACGCTGCCCACGCTCAAGCGCGACGCCGCGGGCGACATGATCAAGGCTGCGGGCGGCAAGGTCAGCGGCTCGGTCTCGAAGAAGACCGACTACGTGGTCGCGGGAGACGACGCGGGGAGCAAGCTCGAGAAGGCGAAAGAGCTGGGCGTGGCCGTGATCGACGAGGCGACGCTCCTCGCCATGCTCGGAGGGTCGTAGCGCGCTACCCTCGGATGAAGATCGACGCGCCCGTCTTCGTCGGGAGTGACGAATGCACGACCCACGTCTCGCGCCACGCTACGTGCTCTCCACCCTGGCCCTCGTCCTCGCGGGGGTCATGCCGGCGCTCGCCCAGGACAGCGGGAGCGCCCCGGTCGCGCCGGCCCCGAGCGCGCCGCTGGTCGATGCCACCCTCGACTCGATGCAGGGCGGCTCGCGCACGCTGTCCCTCGAGCGTGAGCACCGCGCGGTCGTGCTCTTCTACGAGGATCGCCCGCACCTCGAGGACAACGACACCATCAAGGGCGAGATCGGCCGCTTCGTCGTCGACAACCACCTCGGGGATCGCATCGTGGTCTACGGCGTCGCGAACCTCGGCGACGTGGGGATGGTCCCCGAGAGCCTCGTCCGACAGATGATCCAGCCGCTCCTGGAGCGCTGGGGCGCCGACATCCTCCTCGACTGGCACGGGACCCTGCGCGAGCCGCCCTTCTCGCTGGCAACCCACGCGGCGAACGTCGCGGTGATCGATCGCACGGGACACCTCGTCTACCGGTACACGGGGACGATCGACGCCGATCAGCGCCGGCTCTTCTACCGAGCCATCCGGAGCGTCATCGCGCCCTAGAGAGGCGGTCCGCATTGCCAAGGGGCTCGACTGGCCGTAGCAATCCGGCCGGAGGTTCCTCATGCGTCGACTGCTTGCTCTCTCTCTCGTCTCGGTCCTCGCCGCTTGCGGCAGCAGCTCCAGCGGCTCCACCGAGACTGCACAGGCCACGGAGCCCTCGACGGGCTCGGAAGCGCCGCGCTTCGCACAGATCTCGGTCAGCGACGTCGCTGCGCGCATCGCCGCGCCGGACGCGAACATCGCGGTGTTCGACGCGAACCACCGCGAGACGTTCGTCGAGCACCACGTCCCGGGCGCGACCTGGGTGCACTACGACGAGGTCACGGCCGAGACGCTCCCCGCCGATCACGCGACCTCGCTCGTGTTCTACTGCGCGAACGAGCAGTGCGAGGCGAGCCATGTCGCGGCGAACAGCGCGGTCGACCTCGGGTTCAGCGACGTCTCGGTGATGGGCGCTGGCATCCAGGGCTGGATCGCCTCGGGTCAGGCCGTCGAGACCGCCCCGGAGGAGTGACCAACGCAGGAGTGCTCGCCGAGCCGGACGCGGACGGGAGTGCTCGCTTCGAGCACGGACGGTAGCGGCCGGCGGAGCGAGCCGATCAATGACTCCTTCGCAGGAGATCGCCCGGGAGAATTGACGCTCCCGGGCCATCTTCACGGGGCGCTGGTCAAGGGGCAGCGGCGGCGGTGACGGGCGGCGTCGACCGGACCCAGAGATTTCCCTGGAGCTCGCCGTCGTGGAGGCGACCGGCCCAGACGACCCAGGCGCCCGCCGCCGGCGCGTCGACGTTGATCTCCGGATAGTACGCACCGCCGGGCGCGTCGTCCGAGCAGTGCCATCCGCCCGCCGGATCGCGGACCGCGAGCGTGGTGTCCGCATCGGCGAGCACACGCATCGACATGCGACCGATGCCGGCCGGCACGTCGACGACCGCGTCGGCCGTCGAGCTCACGGCACCGAGGCACGCGGGCCGAAGACCTAGCGACGCGAGCTCCACCGGGCCGCCGACAGGCACCGGAAGAGTCTCCTCGGCGGCCGCCGCGAGCGCCAAGTGCTCGGCGCCCGCGCCCGTGACGTCGAGCGACGCGGCGGCGGTGCCCTGCTGCATCGCCGCGTTCGCCAGGAGCGCGTCGCACGCGAGGTGATCGCCCGCTTCGCACGCTTCCTCGCGCGTGTGGTGCGCCGCGTCGGCGTCGGCGCTCTCTGCCCAGAACGCCATCTCGGTGCACGCCGCGGCGATGTGCGCCTCGATGCACGCGAACGAGAGCAGCTCCGTCGCGCGCTGCATGTCGGGCGTGCCCTCGACGCCGTGTGCGTACGACTGACCGAGATAGAAGCACGCGTAGGTCGAGCCGCCGCGGCACGCCGCCTCGAGCAGCGCGTTGCCGTGATCGGCCGGTACGCCGCCGAGGCCGCCGCTGTGCGCGAAGCGTCCGAGCTCGCCGCACGCGTCGGCGTTGTCGCCCTCGCAGGCGACCTGGAGCCGGTCCACCGCGGTCGCGAGCTCGGCCGGCCTTGCGATCCAGCGCATGTAGCCCGCGTGCCAGCAGCCGAAGATCTCGCCGCCGGTGCACGCAGTGTCGCTCAACGTGATGGCGCGATCGCGGTCGTGCGCGACGAGGTGACCCTCCCAGAGCGCCTCGCCGAGCTCCGAACAGGCGCACGGGTTCCCCGCCGTGCACGCCGTCTCGAGCATCGCGATCCCGGACGCATCGTCCGCCTCCACGAGGGCCGCTCCCTGCTGATAGACCGCCTCTTCGGGCGCGTTCGGCACGCCGCACGCGATCGGCTCCGGCGGGCGTTCGCCCCCAGTGGTCTCGGCGGTGCCGCTCCCTGTGCTCGCGCTGCCGCCACCGCACGCGGTCGCTGCCAACAAGATCCCGATCGACGCCCAGTTGCGGTGTGCCTGCATGTGGTCCCTCCTCTTGCCGCCGAGACTCGTCCCCAGGTCGGCGGCCGCGAGGGTAGTCTCTCGGCGCGACGCGCGTCCATCCTCACGCACCGCCGGCGCCCGGACCGACGAACCTCGATTGAGTGCTAAGGAAGCGCGCGATGAAATACGCTCTGTTCGCTTCGCTCGCGCTCTCTCTCGCTCTCGGCTGTGAATGCGGCCACCACGAGGAGGGCGAGCACGAGGGCGAGCACGAGGGCGAAGGGGAAGGCGACCACGAAGCGACGCCCGCGCTGCCCACGGGCCCGCTCGGCTGGACCGCCGTCGTCGAGAACGAGAGCGCGGAGGGTGAAGGAGAAGGCGCCGCCGAGGAGTATCGCGAGCATCGCCTCCTGATGTGGCGAACGGGCGCAGCGACGGGGGCGCGACCGTCGGACATGACCGAGCTCGGCCACTTCTCGAACTGGCAGGGCCTCTTCACCCTCTACGTGGCGAGCGAGGAAGCGGGCGGCGAGCGGACGCTCACGCTCTTCGGGATTCGCGGGACGTGCGAAGCGCCCGCGACGCGCGTGCGCCACCTGCGCGTGACGTTGGCGCCGCATCACGGCGAGAGCGAAGAGCGGCTCTACGACGCTCTCGAGTTCGAGGGCTGCGACGGCCCCTTCGCGTTCGGCGCCGAGGGGCCCGTCGCGTACGAAGAGCTGTCCACCCGAACGATGTCCGCGCCGCCGCCGGAGATCGCCGCGGTCGTGCACGACGCCGAGCAGGCGATCACCGACGACGTCGGCGACGAGCCGATGCGCGTCCTCGGTCGCGAGCTCCCCGCCTTCCACGTCTGGGTGCTCTCCGGCTGGGAGACGTACTTCGTCCGCGGCACCGAGGTCGTGGCGCACACCGAGAGCGGGATGATCGCGTCCGTCACCCTCGGCGCTCGCTCGGTGCTGCTCGTCCGCGGCAGTGACGGTCCGGTCCTCATGACGCTCGGAGAGCACGAGCTCGAGCGCGTGGATCCCGATGCCCCGCCCGCGGCCGATGCTTCGGCGGCGGCGTCCGAATGAGGGCCGGGCTCTCGCTCGTCGCGCTGACGCTCCTCGGCTGCGGAACGACCCCCGTCGCGACCGACGGGACGATCGCCGACGCAGCCAGTGACGACGCCGGCGGCGACGCGCACGTGACGCCGATCGAGGCGGGCACCGACGCGAGCCTCCCGATCGACGCGTCGACCCCCGTTCGATCCTTAGTCTACGTCGGCCTCGGCACGGGCGATCTCGTGACGCTCGACGGAGAGAGCCTCGACGAGCTGAGCCGGACGCGAACGGGGAACTACCCGTCCTTCGTGGCCGCGAGCCCGGACGGCTCTCACCTCTACGTCGTCCACGAGGGCGCCGACGAGCTCGCTTCCATCGCCGTCGCGACCGATGGCGTCACGACCGTGGTCGATCGCATGCCGGCGTCCGGCGGGCCGACGCACGTCTCGATCGATCACGCGGCGCGCTGGGTGATGACCGCGAGCTACGGCTCCGGAGAGGTGCACGTCTTTCCCATCACGGCGACCGGCTCGATCGGCGCGAGCGTCACGACGGTGGTCGCGGGCATGAACGCCCATCAGATCGTCGCCGATCGAGACGACGCGTTCGTCTACGTGCCGTGCCTCGGCATCGACTCCGTGATCGGGTTCGCGCTCGACCAGGCCACCGGCCAGCTCACGCGCGTCGGCGCCAGCATGGGAGGCGGAGATGGCGCTCGACACCTCGCGCTCTCCCCGGACGGAACGCGGGCCTACCTCCTGAACGAGCTCTCGGGCGAGATCGACGTGTTCGCCGTGCTCGGAACGGGCCTCCTCGATCACCTCTCGACCGTCTCGAGCCTTCCGCCCGGCTTCACGGGCGGGGCAGCGAGCGCCGAGATCGCGATCACGAGCGACGGCCGCTTCCTCTACGCGTCGAACCGCGGCCCGAACACGATCGCCGTCTTCTCGATCAGCGGCGACACGCTCTCCCTGGTCGAGCACGAGCCGAGCGGTGGGGGTCACCCGCGCTCGATGTCGCTCTCGCTCGACGAGCGACGGCTCCTCGTCGCGAACCGCGACGACGAGAACGTGACCGTCTTCGACGTCGACCGCGCCGACGGCTCACTGACCTCGGCTCGGACGCTGTCTTTGCCTGGACGGCCGTTCTTCGTCGGCGCCTTCGTCGCGCCCTAGCGCGCCGCAATCTTTGCGATGCACGCACCGGATGCGTGGGGCTTTACCGCGATTTCTGGGGAATTGGGCTACGGCTTGGGGCTTGCTCAGGCTCGCGTCTGGCTTTCTTGCCCTGGGGGAACTCGATGAACCAGCTCGCTCGGATCGGACTCTCGCTCGGTCTTCTGCTCCTCGTCCTCTACCTCCCCGCGTGCGACTGCGCGGGCACGACGACGCCCGAGACGCTCGATGGAGGCGACAGCGGCCCCGGGAGCGACGGCGGCGACGGCGGCCTGCGCGCCGATGGTGGGGACGCGGCTCGCATCGACGCCGGGCCGTGCACGGTGACGGGTGTCGAGACCTGTGACGACGTCGACAACGACTGCGACGGCACGGTCGACGAGAACATCGTCCAGAGCTGCGGCTCGGACATCGGCGCATGCGTCGCCGGCACCGAGACCTGCGCCGCTGGCGTGTTCGGCGCGTGCATGGGCGAGGTCGTTCCGGAGCCGGTCGAGGCTTGCAACGGGCTCGACGACAACTGCGACGGCACCGTCGACGAGGGCTGTCCCTGCACCGACGGGACGACGCAGAGCTGCGGCTCGGACGTCGGCGAGTGCATGCCGGGCGTCCAGACGTGCGCCGGCGCCGTGTGGGGCGCGTGCACGGGCGAGATCGTTCCGACGGCCGAGCTCTGCAACGGTCGAGACGACGACTGCGACGGCATGAGCGACGAGCTCTTCCTCGACCTCGGCACCGACTGCGACGGCGCGGACGCGGACATGTGCAACGAGGGCATGCGCGTCTGCTCGAGCGATGGCGCGAGCACGGTGTGCAACGACGAGACCGGGGACACGGCAGAGGTCTGTAACGGCGTCGACGACAACTGCGACGGCACGATCGACGAGGGCTGCTCGTGCACGACGGGCGCGACGCAGCCGTGCGGCACGAGCGTGGGCGCCTGCACGATGGGCACGCAGACGTGTGCAGCCGGCGCGTGGGGCGCGTGCGTGGGCGGGACCGCGCCGAGCGCCGAGCTCTGCAACATGATCGACGACGACTGCGACGGCATGACCGACGAGCCCTTCACGCTCGGCGGCGCGTGCGATGGACCGGACGCGGACCTCTGCGCCGAGGGCATGGTCGTCTGCAGCGCGACCGGCGGGACCATGTGCAGCGACATGACCGGCAACAGCGTCGAGATCTGCGACGCGATCGACAACAACTGCAACGGCGCGATCGACGAGGGCTTCGCCGTCGGCTCGATGTGCGACGGGCCCGACGCAGACCTGTGCGCCGAGGGCTCCTTCATGTGCGATGCGTCGGGCGGCGCGTCCTGCAGCGACGCGACGGGGGACAGCGTCGAGACCTGCAACGGCGTGGACGACGACTGCGACGGCAGCATCGACGAGGGCAATCCGGGCGGCGGCGTGATCTGCGCGGGCGCCGTCGACGTGGGCGCGTGCATCTCGCGCACGGCGTGCGTGGCGGGCGCGGTCGTCTGCCGCGGCACGTTCGTCGCGCCCAGCGGGCTCGCCTCCAACCCGGGCACGCCGGGCGCACCGCTCGCGTCCATCGCGGCGGCGATCGCGAACGCGGGGATCCTGGGCGGCGGCGCGGACGTCTGCGTCTGCGACACGGCCGCGGCGGGCGCGAGCACGTTCACCGAGGACGTGACGATGGTCGAGGGCACGAGCGTGCTCGGCGGCTACGACTGCACCACGTGGACGGTGACGGCCGGGCGCGTGACGGCCATCCAGGACGTCGACGTCGACGGGGTGTCGTTCCCGGCGGGCATCACGAGCGTGACCGCGCTCGACACCATGAGCGTCGTGGGCTTCAACGCAGCGGGCGCAGCCGCGACGACGGCGGCGATCACGATCACGAACAGCTCGCCGACGCTCTCGACCGACATCGTGCGAGCCGGCAGCGCGGCGACGGCGATGGGCCTCCGGGTCGTGGAGTCGGGCGGCGGCACCGCGGCGCCGACGGTGACCGGGGGCAGCTACTCCGCGAACGGGACCGCAGGAGGGACGGCCATCGCGGTCTCGCTCGAGGCCTCGAGCCCGAGCTTCAGCATGGTGGCCATCGGCGGCGCCTCCTCCGGTCTCGCAGCTGGCGCGACGACGGCTTACGGCGTTCGCTGCATGGACTGCGGCGGAACGACGTTCTCCGGCGGCAGCGTGAGCACGAGCGGCGCGACGACGACCGGCTACGGCTTCTACGGCAGCGGCGCGCTCACGGGCATGACGGCGAGCACGACCACGTTCGGTGGCGGCTCGACGAGCACGAACGGCTCGACGTCGACCGCCATCCGGCTCGAGACCTGTACGGGCGCGCCGACGTTCACGAGCACGTCCAGCAACGGCGGCTTCGACGGCGGAGCCGTGCTGACGGGGACGACGCGCACGGCGTTCAGCTCGAGCGGAGCAGCATGCGCGCCCGTGATCGACGGCGGCCGATACGTCGGCTGTGAGCGCGGCAACACGTGCACCGGCATCGAGTGCAGCACGTCCTCCGCGTGCGTGGTGCGGAACGCGGCGCTGGCCGTGGGCTCGGTCGGCAGCGTGGACACCGGCGCGACCGGCATGCGCTGCCTCACGTCGGGATGCGCGAGCATCACGGGGAGCACGGCGCAGTCGGGCAACCTCCGCGGCGCGGCTCTGCTCGGAACGGGCCTCGACCTCGACGGCGCTTCGCCCGCGGTGGACGACTGCTCGATCTTCGGCCCCGGCGGCACGACCTCGGCCGGCGCCGCAGGTCGCTTCGACGCGCTCTATCTCCGCTCCACGACGTCGACCGTCTCGAACAGCATCATCCGCGACGTGCCGCTCCCCGGCGCGGGCGGCGGGCCGATCCTGTTCCCCGGGCCGACCTTCGTGGTTCGGTACGACCAGATCGCGGCCGGGCCGGCGCTCCTCGCGCCCACCATCGTGAACGACACCATCGAGTATGGCGGCTGCGTGACCTGCGGCGTCCGGATCGGGCTCCTGATCAACGGGACGCCCACGGCCATCGGCTCGGCGGCGGGCATCGTGCGCAACGACATCATCCGGAACCTCACGCCGGGCGGCACCACGAACCCGGTCATCGAGCGCAACATGCAGAGCGATCTGCAGTTCTTCGAGAACAACGTGCTCTTCGACCCGACGGCGAGCGGAGGAACGCTGTACTTCGACGAGGGAACCACCTCGCTCTCGACCGCCGTCATGATCAACACGCTGATGGTGGGCGGGACGACGGGCATGAACCAGGTCGTCGACTGCGCGCCCAACGCGAGCTGGCACCTCCCGGCAGCGTCCGCGTGCCGGAACACCGGCACCGCGATGAGCTGCCCACGGCACGACTTCGACGGGCAGGCGCGCCCGAACGAAGCCATCTGCGACATCGGAGCGGACGAGTTCTATCCGTAGCTCGCGCTCGAGCGCGCTCCAGGATGGTGACCACCCATCGGGGTGATGCGCGCGCGGTCCTTCAGGCCGCGCGCGCGGGGCACGACGATTGCGGATGACGACCTCGACGAGCGAGCCCCGAGGGCGCGCTCTCGATCCTCCACACAGGAGAAGAGGTCATGTCCATTCGTCACGCCGTCTTCGCGCTCGTCTCGGTGGTGTGCTTCGGCTGCGCCGCGCCGGTTCTGGGATCGACGGCCACAGGTAGAACACGCTTGCCACCGCCGGGCGGGATCAGCCCCATGTCGGCGACCGACACCGGCGCGATGGCGGCCGGGCCTACCGGGTCGGTGCCGGCCGGGACGTCGCTCACGCTACCTCCGACCGAGGAGGCGATCCCTGCGGGGACGCGTCAGGCCGGCGAGCAGGTTCGACCGGCCGTTCCCGCTCGCGTCGCCGAGCCCGAGCGGAGCGCTGCGCGCACGGCGAGCCCCGGTCCTGTGGCCAGGACGCCGGCGCCGCCCGCGCGGATCGACGTGACGCCCGGCGCACCGGGCACCGAGGACGACTCGCTCGTGAACGACGAGGACGTCACGCGCGGGGTTCGGGTCGCCCTCGACCGCGACCCACACCTCTCGGAACAGGCGCGCAACGTCCTCGTCACCACGCACGACGGCGTCGTCACGATCTCGGGCCAGGTTCCGAGCGCGAACGAACGGGATCGGATCGAAGCCGACGCGCGAGCTGTGGCAGGCGTCGCGCGGCTCGAGAACCAGGTGCGCGTCGCGCACTGAAGGTCTGACCAAATACTCCCTTCCACTGAGAGAAATTCCCAGCGCTTCACGCTGGGAAAGGACGAGGCGCGACCATTGTTGGTCACGCCTTGCGCTCCGCGAGCGCTGTCGCGATCAAGCCGCGGTGCGCGTGAGCCCACACAGGATCGCGACGTCGTCGCGGTAGTCCTGCCAGCGGAGGACGGCCTCTCTCATCGCGTCGACGACCGCGCGGCGATCGCGCTCCGGAACGAAGTCGAGCATCACGCGCCACGCCGCGAGACGGTGCTCGGTCTCGACGCCGCGGTGCGCCTTCGTGAGCGCGAGGCTCTCGAGCGGAAGCCCGTAGTGGACGACGAGAGGGTGCTCCTCGAGCGGCGGCAACGGAAGCGGCATTGCGTTCGGATCGAAGAGCGCGCGCTCGTGCGGCGTGCCCTCGATGAAGATCGTGACCACCGCCGCCGCGACCGACCAGCCGCGGTTCTGGGTCGCGTCGTCGATGAAGAGCGCATACCGCTCGGCCGCCGGGAGCAGTGTCACCCGCTCGAAGCGCGACAGATC
>JBBSAT010000060.1:0-30741 GCA_038252025.1 Polyangiales bacterium
AGCCAGGTCCGGCGACAAGCTCGTATTCGTGAGTCGCGCAAGTCGACTCGGCGCCTGCCCCTTCCGCCACCGGCGGAAGTGCGGCCGCCACGATCGCGCGACTCTCGCCGCATGCAACGAGAGCAAGCGTCGCAATTCCGGCGCACGCGACCCGAACTGCGGCTTGCCCGAAGCGAGACCAGAGATGACGACCTAGCGCAGGGCGCGAACTCTGATGCGATGTACACTGCATGCGCTCCCCCGTGGTTGAGGCCAGTGTCCGCCAGGCGGACTTCTTGCGGTCAGTAGATAGCCAATTCTAGCACCGGTCCGATCGAGAACATCGCCCTGGTCGACCCTCCGAACTCTATGAGAGCCCCGCCCCGGATCACTACCCCGAGCCCCACGTGGTTGCCGTGGCCACCTGAGCGCCAGTTGTACTGGAGGTAGAGTCCACCAATCAGTCCGAGCGCCATGCCGGTCGCGTTCGCGCTCACGGTGGTCTCGCCACTCAGCGGCATCATCGTGGGATCTGGATTCGGAACGTTGATCACGACCTGGCGGGAGACGCCGAACGACGTAAGGGTCGCATTGCCCGAGGCCGCAAGACTGAAGGTCAGGCCTTCACGGGGCCCCACGAAGTGCTGTTCGTCGACGCCGCGGCGACATTCCGGTCGCGCAGGCGTCCACCACAGGCCGAGGACATTGAGACCGGCGGCGGGTCCATATGTCCATCCCGCATTTTCAAGATACGCAATCAACACCTCAATGGGAATTTCGCTCAAGTAGCGAACTTCCAACTCCGGGAAGAAGTGCTCGCGACACTGCGCGAGTCGCTCTTCGGGTGTTCCGCTGCCGATCAGAACGATCTGCTCGGACTCCTCTGCACGGGCGGTGCCCGGGCGCGTTGCCGTGACCATCGAGAGCGTGAGCAGGAGCAGAAGGGGGCATCGTATCAGTGTGGTCATGGTGCTTCCTCGGTCCATCGTCCGAGGGCGACGCGGAGATCTAGTTGCCCTACGACGTGGCGCGCCAATCGCCCGGCCATGATGCGCTGCGCTTGCCCGCGCAGTAGGCTTGGGTCCGGCTCGGGCTCGGATTCTGTCGGTCGGCACACCAATGTCGAACTGTCTGACAGTGGGTGGTATTGTCCACAGAACTGTTCGATTGTGGCGGACGAAGGGTTCAGCGGGGCGATCCCGCTGTCCGAGAGGCGGATTGGGCGCACCGCGTATCGGCGGGGGCGCTCGCCCACACGGTCACAGATGGCGATGTGCAACGGACGGTCCCCCATGCAGCCATTTGGCGCTTGGCCCCTCTCAGCCTGTACAGCGGCGAACCAGCCGAGTCGGTCGCAGTTGGTACGAAATGCCTGTCGGCATTGAGCGACCGGCAAGAACGGAAGAACCGCGCGGCCCGCAGTGGCTGCTCGCCTGGGGGGGAGGGCGCCGACGCGGCCGGCCGGGAACGCCGCATAGACAGCCATCGGCTGCTCTAGACCGGCCGGAAGCGCAAGGACCGAGCTGTTGGCGTAGTCGTAGTAGACGGTCTCTTGCGCTGCGAGTTCAAACCTGGACGACAGTTGCCGCGCGACGGAGGCAAACTCGACGGCGTCAGTCTGGCCGCCCGGGAGACGGACGAGAAAGCGTGTCGATGCCCGCACGCCAAGCGAGTCTGCGGTGTGCTCCGCGAAAATTGTGCGGGTAGTGATGGTTCGCGATCCGTCTGAAGCGCGCGCGGATGACTGCGCAAATAACGTGGTTCCGTGCACGGTGTCGAAGAGTTCGAGTGTTTGCAGCGCGTCAGGGGCGATGCCAATCGCCGCGCTGACGGCCGGCCAGTCGAGGGCCGGCGGATTGACTGCGTTATCATTGGGGAGCGTTGCAACCATCGGCGCGACCCGAGGAAGCACGTCGCGCGAGAGGGGCGCCTGACCCTCCGCGTTGGTGCTGGCGATGGCGAGCGGGGCCGTCGGATCAGCGGGCGCCGGACAGACGGTGCGCCAGCGCAGGGCGCTGGCGAGTCCCAGCGCCGCGGCGTCCTCCCGTACCGAGACGGATAGGACCGGGTACCCGTTTGACGTCTCGACGGAGGTCGCGGTCGCAATGACTTCGTCGACGTTGAGCAATACCGTGCGACCCAAACTCACCATGGTCCGGTGCGCAGTTCGCTCGATCGGGACGCACGGAGCTTCGAGCCCGCCGAGTGCGCTGAGATAGGCCGTCGACCAAGGCGCGTGTTCTGCCCCTTCGCTGAGGACGAAGAGCGCGGACGCGTCCGGCGCTTCCTGAAGTTGCGCCGACAGGGTGAGTCGTGCGTGGCCCTGCGGGCCGGTCGGGACGAAGAATAGCGACGTTCGGAGCGAAGCGAGAATGGTGAAGTCCGGATTCTGAAGCTCCGAACACGCAGAGATCTCCGCTGGAGCGGGAGCGGGATTGAACCCTGCGGGTACTGGCGCTCGCGACGGGGGCGCGCTCAGTGCCTGACCGCAGGCGTGCAACGTGAGGACGAGCAGGCCGCCACACCATCGGCTGGCCCGCGAGCCGCGGCCTTGAACCCGCCCGCGCCGAACATCAGACACGCGAGCACCCCGCGTTGACCCTGTGTGCGAAGGTTGGCGATGCGGGAACGGGTCGCCCGCGCAGGAGTGGCGATTCCCCCGAGCCCGCGGCGCGGGCGCCGCCGCCGTGGAGTCGCCGGCGCCGCATCGGCTCGCGCGGGAATAGCGGGTCGAGTTGGCCACCCGGCCCCGGCGTCCTGGTCGTTCGGGCCGTGGGAGGGCAGGTTGTTGCCCTCGCGGCGCGCGCTGGTTGCCGCGTGCTGCCCGACGAACCGCAGCCGAGTGTCGACCCTGCGGCATAGGCGCGACATGCGAGCGCGGCGGTACGGTCGAGAGCAATGTTGTGTCGAGACATCGTTCCGTCCTCTGGCCTCAGGGCGGGGCTCGAGGAGGAGACTAGGGCCGCGGCCGCGGGCACGTCAGTTTCACGCGATTTCACGGCCCTGGCGGGCGCCCGGGTCGTGCTAGCTTCGCGCTCGGAGGTACCCATGCTTGCAGCGAAACGATCGACGGCGGAGTTGTTGGCGTCCATCGAGGCCCAGTTGAAGGCGGCGGCGGCAGACTTGGCTGCGTTGAAGGTTTCGGGTGGCCCGGAGACCGCTCAGCTCACGCCGACGACGTCATTCTGGATGACCGACGGGAACGGTGCGGATGTGATGCGGCTCATCTCGCTCGGCCAGACTGCTGCGCAGGGTTGGACAGCTCATCATGAGCACTGGTTTCGCGCTCCGGGGTTCAGCTACGGCGCGATGGGGCCAGGTGGCAGCCTCAAGCTCAAGCTGCATCATAGAAGCGCGGGCGATGCGCCCGACTCGGCTCTGGAGGACGAGATGAGCACGCTCAGCAAGAATTGGGCGTTCGTGATGCTGGCGAAGGGCAAGCTCGACGTGAGCGCGGACTGGTCCACGAGCCAGCCCACGGTCTCGGGCACCACCATCCATTCGTACGCGGGCACCGCGCCAGAGGGTTACCAGCTGCGGGTCGTCTTCTGCATCGGCAGCCTGGGCCTACTGACCAACATTGTCTGGGTCTCCGACACGAAGTTCGAGACGATCTTCGCGAACGCGCAACCGGGCGCGTCGATCGTCCTGACCTACGACGGGACCGCGATACCGGATCCGTTTTCACCCAGCTACTACTTCGTCGCCCCCTGAGGAGAGGTGGGAATGTCAAAAGCAAACGCGCGGCAGCGGCCGCTTCGCTCCCGTACTCGACCCCTTGCGGCAGCCAACCCCAACGCGAGCGCTGACGCGGTGGCACGAGCCGTGACCAGGGCTGTGCGGGATGAGCTGCTTGCCCCCGGCGTGACGGGCGGGGGGGGCGGTCTCTTCCCACACGGCGTGAACAAGATCGAGATCAAGATCGGGATTGAGAATCTGTTTACCGTGGGCATCCTGATCGAAGGGCCAGCCAGCGAGCGCCCGCAGGCATCCTCGTAAGCCAGTGGCCTTCACTCGTCGAGAGAGAGGATCTCGAGCGACGCGACGCCAATCCGGAGCTGCTGCGCGGTGGCGCGTCGCTCGACGATTCGCCCCGCGCCCGCGATGCCGCACTCGGCGAGCTGTTGCCGTAGTCGATGGATGTCGAGATTTACGCGGGGTTTGGTGCTGCCCAGCATCCGAGCGAGCTCGTCAGCGTACACCCAGCCTTGGTCGGCGCTGCTCGCGCGACGCTTGGCGTCGCCCACACGCTGACGCGCCAGCGTGAGCAAGGTGTAGTGGAACGCTCGGCTGGCAACCGCTCGAGCGTCATCCGAATGCACCACGGTGAGCTCGACGTGCTCTTCGTCACGGCTGACACGGAAGCGAAGGTGGCATGCGTCGAGCGGGACCAGCTTCGACCCTGCCGTCTCGGTCGTAATCAAGCCGTCCGCCTCCGAGCCGGGCGGCAGCTCCAAGCGATACAGCGTGCCACCGACGTCCACGGTGTCCTGATCGTCGACGCGCACCTGTTCGCCATCGACCTCCGCGATCCAGCCGCCGTCGTAGTACACGGCGAGCGCCGGGTTCTCCGTATCAGGTAGGTGAAGAAGTCCATTGGTGGCCAGGGTGCGCGCGCCTGAGACCGCCGAGGTTGCGCTCGCGTCAGGAGGTCCATCCTGCAAGAGGGACAGACCAAACGCCTCCGCCCCGCCGAGCAGGATGCGGTCGCCGGTCTCGAGCTCTCGCCGGGCTCCTGAGGGGAGGAGATCGCCATTGACCCAGGTCCCGTTGGTGCTGCCCAAGTCGCGCACGTACCAGCGATCGTCGTTCCAGTACAGGCACGCGTGCTCGCCCGAGACGCGGGCGTGAGTGACCCGGATCGTAGCGCCCGGCGAGCGCCCCAGGATCGTCCGCGCCCCGAGGGTCACCCGCCGTTCGCCGGTCGACAGCACGATCTGTCCCACGTGAACGAGTGTACACTCGTCCGCGATCCGTATGGCAGCCGAGTCGCGTGGAGGAGGGGTCGGGCCCGTGGGGACGGAGCCGGCGGCGGGGGGTACGGCAACGGCCTCACGCAACCGCGCCGTTCTCCCCGAGCGCTACGACGATCTCGGGCCGATTGCCCGGGGCGGATGGGGGGAGGTCCGGCGCGTTCGCGACCGCGTGCTCGACAGGGTCGTCGTCGTGAAGATCCTCGCGTGGGAGCACCTCGATTCCCCTCACACGCTCGGGCGATTCCTCAATGAAGCCACCATCACTGCGTCGCTCGAGCATCCAGGCATCGTCCCAGTGCACGACCGCGGCGTCCTCGAGGATGGTCGACCCTGGTTCACCATGAAAGAGGTGCGGGGCGAGACGCTCACTGCGTCCCTCGCTACGTCGACCTCGGAGATCGATCCGGGAGTCCGCCTCCGACGGCTGATCGAGATCTTGGCGCGCGTCGCGGAGACCCTCGGCTTCGCGCACCGTCGCGCCGTGATCCACCGAGACATCAAGCCGAGCAACATCATGGTCGGAGACCTCGGCGAGGTGTTGGTGCTCGACTGGGGAATCGCGCGACGCGACGGCGAGACGTTGACGGGGCAGTACGGCCGACCGGACTCCGGGACGCTCGACACCGCCCCGGGCGAGATCCTCGGTACCGTCGCCTACATGTCGCCGGAGCAGGCACGCGGGCTCCACGGCCTGGTGGGCCCAGCGAGTGACGTGTTCTCGATTGGCCTCGTCCTCTTCGAAGTCCTCGAAGCTCGCCGCGCGCGTTCGAGCGAGCGCGTGCGGGCCTGGGTTGAAGCTGCTGCCGGCACGCGTGTCGAGCTCGACGCTAGCGTGCCCGATGTGCCTGAAGATCTCCGCGAGATCTACGCGCGATGCGTCGCGCCAAACCGAGCAGATCGGTACGCCGACGGGGGCGTGCTGGCGAGCGCGCTTCGCGGGTGGCTCGACGGCGTTGCGCGTCGTGAGCGTGCGGCGCGCGCGATCGAGGAGGCATGTCGGCACGGCGCGCGCGCCGATGAGCTGCGCAAGAGCCGCGACGCTCTACGAACGCGCGCTGCGCTGCTCCTTGCCTCAGCAACCCCCGACGACGACGTGGGGACCAGGCTCGCCGCGTGGGACCTCGAGGACGAGGCGTCGGACGCGGACCGGATGCTCGCGCTGGAAGAGGCGAGGAGGACGACCTCCCTCGAGACTGCGCTCGGCCACGATGCGGGGAATGCCGTCGCCCACGCCGAGCTCGCATCCATCTATCGTACCCGAGTGGTCGATGCGGAGGCTAGGGGCGCCGTCGCCGAAGCCGCGTCGCTCGAGACCCTACTGCGGTACCACGACCGAGGCGAACACCAGCGATTTCTCACCGGAAACGGCCGGCTAGAGCTCGACACTGCACCCTCGGGTGCGCTCGTCGAGGTGAGGCGCGTGTCGGAGAAGGGCCGCCGCCTCGTCGAGGGGGACATCGCGTTTCGTGGTGTCACGCCCTTTGGCGTAGACGTCCCGGCCGGCAGCTATCTCGTGTGCATCTTCAGCGTTGCCGGAGAGACTCGCTATCCTGTGCAGATCGCCCGCGACGAACGGTGGGATACCGTGAGACCGGGTGGGGGCGGCCCGACACGGGTGCGCCTCCTGGCGGCAGGCTCGGACGAGATTCACATCCCGGCAGGCTTCACGATCGTTGGGGGCGATGCGCTCGCCGCCGAACCAGTCCCGAAGGCAAAGGTCTGGGTGGACGACTTCTGGATCATGCGCTTCCCCGTCACGTGCGCCGCATACCTCGAGTTTCTGAACGAACAGGAGGCGTCCGGTCGCCACGAGGTGGCGATACGTCACGCGCCGCGCTGGCCTCGGGGGGCGCACGCGGAAGAGCCGATGGCCGTCCTGCAGCGCGACGGCGTGTTCCAGATGGCGCCCGATGAGCACGGGCGCGATGTTCCGAGCGACTGGCCGGTCCAGTCCATCGATTGGCATTCGGCGCGCGCATACGCGCAATGGCTTGCCGAGCGAACCGGCAGCGCCTGGCGGTTGCCCAACGAGCTGGAGTGGGAGAAGGCTGCGCGCGGGTGCGACCGACGCGCGTACCCATGGGGCGCGCAGCCCGAGCCTACATGGGCCCGTATGCTTGGCTCCACCCAGGACGCACCGTGTCGGGCGTCCGTCGATTCGTATCCCTACGACGTCAGCCCATACGGGGTTCGCGGTCTTGCCGGAAACGTAAGGGACTGGTGCGCCAATGTGTGGGCTCTGGACGGACCGGCGCCGGAGAACGGTCTACTCGTCATCGCGCCAGACGACCCGGACGACCCGTTGCCGCGCACGATCAAGGGCGGCGCGTGGAACAGCGTGCCTGCCTACGCGCGGGCAGCGGGCCGATTCGCGACGCGACCCGACGAGCGCTTCTCGGCCGTCGGCTTCCGCCTGGTGCGATCAGCCCACCCTGGGTGATCGGACGTTGATCGTGAGGATCTGGCATCCCGGGAGCGCTTGGGATCGAAGCCCGCAGCGAGGAGCAGGCGCTCCACGAGATCGCGACAGCACCGTGCTCGCGTCGGGCACCGAGTGCGCACGGCAGACGACACACCCCGCTGATCTGTGCGGCCGAACGCGGTACGCTGCCTGCGTGGGTCGCCTCTTCGTGCACTGGCTGGTGGCGTCGGAAGACCGGTCGGCCTCGCTCGCGCTACCGCTCGCAGTCGCCTTCAGCGTCGCCGCCTGCGCGCCGATGCAGGTCGGCGAGCCATGTACTGTCGGCCACTGCGCCGCCGGGGCCGAGTGCGCGATGGTGGTCCCCGATCAGGATCGATGCGTCGCGCTCTGCGAGCCCAGCTTCGACGGAGGGCTCGCGTTCGGACTCTGCGCAGGAGGCGAGACCTGCTGGCCGCTCGGGTACGGGGATCACCCCGAGTGGTTCGGCTGCTACCCGGGCGGCGCAGTGCCCGTCGGTAGCCCATGCAACTACCCGGTGGAGTGCGTGCGGGGCGCGTTCTGCATCTTCGAGACGGTGGGCACTCCAGGTCTCTGCGCCCCCGCGTGCGGCGAGCGATGCGTCCCGGACGGCGAGCCGTGCGCGACGGACCAGGACTGCGTCGGGACCTGCGTCTGCACGAGCGGCGACTGCGCCGGCCCGAGCTTCACGGCCCGCTGCGCTCCGAGCTGCGACGCGTCAACCGGCGCGGGCTGTGACGCGGGCACGGAGTGCATGGCCCTGTCCAACGGAATGGCAGCGTGCCTCGCGCCCTGAACCGGCGAAGGGATGTCTGGATCGAGCGGCTGCCAGGCGTGATCTCCGATCCGTGCGCGTCGCTCGGGATCCACGTCGACAGGACGCCGTGCTCGGCCTCCCTGCTGCGGATCAGGATCCCGTACGCACGAAGTCGAGCCGGTAGCGCACCGGGCTCGGGATGCGCGGGCCCGTCACGTGATAGTCGAGGTGCATCCGCGCGCCATCGGGCTCGGTCGAGAAGAGCTGTCGCAGCTCCGAGCCTTCACCCTCGTAGCGCAGCTCGAGCCACCCGCCCTCGAGACGAGACGTCACGCGCGTTCCGTCAGCGACGCCCGACGTCGTCGCGGATGCGCCGAGCGGCCCGGTGACGACGGTCGTGCGCGCCGTGTCCAGCGCCACGCGGATCTGAGCACCGTCGAGCGACACGACGATCCGTCGCGGCGGCTCCATGTCGCCGCGGATTCGATCGCGGGCGAACCCCTGGAACATCTCTGGCAGCGTCGCGACGGTGGCTGCGAACGCCGCTTCGACGGTGTGCATCGCGCGCGCCGCATCGCCGTCTTGCACCCACGCGCCCGCGAGCGTGCTCGGCACCGACGCGGTCTGCGCGCGAGACGGCCGAGGGCACGCGAAGGCGAGGCCCACGAGCATCGCCGCCGCGACCACACTCCCAAGCACGCTCGTCTTTCGAATGCTGTTCATCGCTCTCCCCCTCGGTCGTGAAGACTCGTCATCTCGTCTCTCATGGTAGGCGCAGCGCCACCGCGCCCACCACGCTCGCCGCAGTCACGCACACCTCGATCGTCACCACGAGCGTGAAGAACGCCGCCCAAGGACGGACGGTGTGCGCGCTCGACGTCCCTCGGATACGGCCCCAGACCATGATGGCCAGTACGAGCCCGACCAGCCCTCCGGCGAGCAGGCCTATGGTGCTCGGCGTGCAGCAACTCCCATACTCGCAGGTCAGCGAGATCCCCTCTCCATCGCTCACGTAGCAGACGTCGGGAAGCAGCATGAACGTCGAGAAGAGCGACGCGAAGACCCCCAGGAACGCGGCGAGGCCCAGCAAGATCGCGCGGGCTTGCCACACGTCGATGGGCGGGCGCTTTCCGCTCGCGCGCACCTCGGGCAGGTGATTGGCGAGCGTCGCGAGGTGATCGAGGACGGTCTCCGGGCTCCTCAGGCTGCCGAAGCTGCCGATGTGCGCCCGTATCCGGAGGTCCATGCCGTCGAGAGTGATGGGCCCGATCCCCAGGGCGAGCAGCGCGCGCACCGCGTCACGCGCCGGCGCCGCGCCGAGCACGTGCTGGATCACCTCTCGTGAGGATGGCGAGTCGATGTAGACGGCATCGTCGAACTCGGGGTCGCCCGTCTGCGCCTCGACGGCGACGCCGGAGCGCTTGGCCGCAGCGTCCGACGGCTTCTCGCGCCGCAGCGCGATCTGCATGGGTCGGGGCGCCGCCAGCGCCATCAGCGCGCCGCCGCGATAGCTCTCGGAGGTCCCCGCCGCGCGTCCGACGTACGGCGTGCTCAGCTCCACGTGTGACGAGGAGCCCGGGTAGTGCTGCACGCGGAGCGCGACGCCGTGCCGATCGATCACGAAGTCGTCGTCTTTGCCGCTCACTCGCGCCAGCGCGCGCAGCGCCCGAAGGAAGTCCGCCTCGGTCATGACCGAGAGGGTGCCCGTTGCTCGCGTGGGTGACAACGCTCGCACGCAGCTCGGCCAGCGGAGCAACGCCTCGCGGGCTCGGCCGATGAGGCCGCATGCCGCTGACGCGCATCGTGCTCGACTGGACCTCGCGCCTCGGCGCGCTGCTCGCCGACGGGGCGATCGCCGTGGTCGACGTCGCGCTCCCCGCCGAGAACGAGGAGATGGCATCGCGCATCGTCGTGAACTGGGCTTCGCAGAGGGGCGGGACCGCGGCGTTCGTCGGGATCGACCTCTCGTCGGAAGCCGCGTTCTGCCGCTCGGTGGAGGTCGGGCTCGACTCGATCTCCCGCGCCGTTCGGCAGGCCACGGCTGACGGCCCAGAGCTCGGCGAGCTCGGGAGGGCCGCCGGGCCGCGCTCGGCCGCGTCGATCGGGCGCACTCTCGAGGAGCTCGAGCGCGTCGCCAGCTGGGCGAGCCCGCTGGTTCACGGCTTCGTGCTCGCGGGCCGCTGCTCGAGCGGAGCGCCCGCGTGGCTGCGCACCGCGGTGACGTCGACCGCATGCTCGGTGCGATGGCTGCTCTTGCACGACGAGCGAACACCGCTCGGGCTCGGCGATCGAGTCGCGCGTCGAGCCGCGGAGCCGATGGCGATGAGGTCGCTCGCCGATGCGCGACGTCAGCTCGCCGCGCACTCCGTACGCGGAGGCGCCAGCCGCGTGTTGACCTGCGAGGGTCCGGTCGAGGACCTCCTCCCGTTCATCGAGCGCGAGTGTCTCGTGGGCCTCTCTGGCTGGCGGATCGTCCGCGCGGCTCGCACCACCGTCGATGCGCGTGCGGTCGCGCTCTCCGGGATCGAAGCCCTGGGCGCGCTCGAGCGAGCGGCGGGGGACCCCGTCCGGGCGCTGGGCCGTGCGCTCGACGCAGCGGCCGACGCGCAGCCGACGATGATCGTGCTCGCGGCCTCGATCCCGCCGGGCGGTCGTGCCTGCGTCGATCTCGCCGAGCGCGGCGCGCGCCTCGCGGCTCACGTTCTCTCGCCCGACGCTCGTGTCCTGCTCGTCGGGCGAGGCGTCTCTCGCGAGCCGGCTCCGGCGCGCGTCGTGGCGCACCCCTTCCGGATCGATGCGCAGTGCATCGAGGAAGGGATCGCTCGCCGGCTCGCGGGCGACTGCGCGCGTCCCGAGGCGTGCCGCTTCGAGGCCGCGCTCGCCTCGTTCGCCGCCTCGCGCGGGGAGGACGAGACGGCGCTCGCCCATGCGGAGCGCGCGGTACGCCTCGCGCTGGAAGAGCGTGAGGCGCCATCCCTCCTGGTCGGGAGCCTGATGACACTGGGCTCCGTCTTCTCGCACGCCGAGCGCCTGACCGAGGCGCTCGAGGCCTTCACGCGATGTGCCGAGCTCGCGTCGGCATCGGGGGATCACGTCGTCGTCGGTCGCGCCCTCGGGTCCATCGGCCACCTCTACCTGCGCGTCGCGTCGCTCGACTTTGCGATCCGCTGCTATCGCGCCTCCTCGGCGGTCTCGCGCAGCGTCGAAGACGAGACCGGCGCGGCGCATGCGGAGACGTGGCTCGCCGAGGCGCTCCTCCAGCGCGGCGACGCCGCCGAGGCTGCTCGCACGCTCGACGGCGTCGTCGAGAGCGTTCCGCGCGCGCTCCTGCCAGCGCTCGACGCGCTCTTCGCACCAGCGCGCGGCGAGGCGTGCGCGCGGCTCGCCGCGATCCTGCGCGACGCGGGCCTCCGCAAGCGAGCCGACGAAGTGGACCGAGCCGCGGCCGAGGCTGGCCACCGCGGGCCGCTCTGCTCCTGCCCCTATCCCTGAGGTCACCATGGGCGTTCTGGACGAAGTGAGTCGTTCGATGGGAGGCCTCCTCGAGGGCTTCCACGGTGCGCGTGCCCAAGGCACCGCCGCGTCGATCGTCGAGCGCGAGGCGGAGCGTGCCGCGTCGCGGGAGCCACCGAGCGCGCTCAGGAGCGCCGCGTCGCTGGCGTTCGGCGGCCCGATTGTCGATCTCGCGCTGGCCGAGATGGGCGCGGCTGCGGAAGGGCTCGAATGGATGACGGCGCGTGAGCAGCAGCTCACCTCGGCGATCACACCCATGGGTGCACTGGCGTGCCTGGCCCCACCACCTCTTCCTCTGCTCGACGTGCTCAACGGCGGAATGGCGCTCGCTCCGCCACACGCGCACATGCATCCTCCGAACCTCCTACCGCCGAGCCCGGTACCGATTCCGCTTCCCTCTTTCGGGTGCCTGCTCCAGGTGCCGTTTCTCTCGGGCGCGAGCACCGTGCTCGTCGGTGGCAAGGCGGCGGCGCGATGTGGCGACATGGGCATCGCCATGTTCTGCGGCGGCTACTTCCCGATGTTCGAGCTCGTGACGGGATCGTCCTCGGTCTGGATCGAGGGCATGCGCGCCGCGCGCGCGGGCGAGGTCACGCGCCACTGCATGTTCTCGTCCCCGCGACCATCGGACCCTCCAGTCGGGCCGATGATGGGCATGATCCTCGGCGGGGCTCCGACGGTTCTCGTCGGTGGCTTCCCGATGCCGTCGCTCACGAACCTGGCCATCGCCGGCGCGAGCAGGCTCGCGTTCTCCGCGGGTGGGATGCTCTTCCGCCGGCTGACCGCGAGCGGCCTCATCGATCGACTCCTCCAATCGGAGGTGATCGTCCTGAACGGGAGCGACGCTTATCGCGCGGCGGCGACGTCGGATCTGCGCGCGATGGCTCGGACGTCGGCGGGGCGTGACGTGCTCGGCCGCCTGGAGCTCGCCCACGCGCGCACGGGCAACGCCGTCACGATCGAAGCGCTGGCCGAAAGGCGGGAGTTCTGGACGGAATGCGGTAGGCGGTTTCGTACCCTGGACGAGCACAACGCGTTCGCCACACCTGCCGATTTGGCCGCCGCTGTGTTCGACGAGGCGGGCGCGCGCGGATCGGGGAGCAGCGTCACCGTGGGCCACTCCCCCGAGCGCTGGGGCAGCGAGGGGGGCCCGGCAACGCTCTCCGAGTGGGACGGCGCGCACTGGCACGAGCGGCCACCGACCGGGCCGCCCGAGAGGACCACGAGCGACATGATCTTGCATCACGAGCTCACCCACGCAGCGAACTTCATGGACGGGGAAGGGCGCCACTACTTGCGGCCCGCCGGCTCACCCACGTTCGGGCCGCAGCTCCAAGAGTATGCGCTCGGCGATCCCGCCTTCGCGGGCCGATGGCAGAACGCCGAGGAGTACGTGACGGTGTGGTCGGAGAATGGCTATCGCCGCGAGTCGGGCGGCGTCTCGGCGGCGCAGAGGGTCGGCTACGGCGCGCTGCCCTGAGCCCGCGCAACGCTCGCCGTGCGGTGCCGATGAGGCCTCCAAACCGGAGGCTCCATGTCGCTCTTCACATCGCTGTTCAGCTTGATCGGGCTCGCCATCGGGGAGGCCAGTCACGGTCGCCGCCGCGCGCCCACCGCTTCGACAGCGAGCAACGTCGCCGCGCGGCACGGCCTTCGCGTCGTCGAGGGCGATCCGACCCTCGACCTCGGGCACGAAGTGCAAGTCCGGCTCGGGATCGATCCTCTGGGCGTCCTCGGAGGGAGCAGCCACTTCCACGTCCGGCTCGAGGGAGAGCGCCGCGGCCATCGCGTCGAAGTGCTCCACCTCGCATCGACCGACGTCGAGGTGGATCTCTTCGGCACCGCGAGGGTGAGCGGCTCGCGCGACGTCCGCGCGTCGGTGTACGCACGCACGCCCATCCCCGCGTTCGAGCTCACGAGCCCGAGCCACCGGGCGCAGGCCTCGCTCCCCATCGCCGGGAGCCTCCGTGGAGGGGCAGACGGCCCGTGCACCGTTCGCACGCGTGAGCTCGAGCGCCTCGATGCCATCCGGGCGGATCTCGAGGAGCTCGCGAGCGTCGGCTACCTCCACCTCTCGTGTGATGGATATCGTCTCTCGTTGATCGAGGCGCCGAGGACCGGATTTCTCTCGCTCTACCTCGATCGCTTTCTTCCCGTGATGGAGCGGATCGTCTTGACGCTGGAAGGCGATCTCTCGGCGCACGTCGTCTCGGACGAAGGAGACGGTCCGACGTCGATCATGCCGGTGCAGTGGGCCACGCCGGAGACGCCGACGCTCGATCTCGCGTCGACCGATCCACTCACGCGATGCTTCCTCTGGATGACCGCCGCGCTGGCGTCGTTCGCGACGTTTGTCGGGGGCATCACCGACGCGGTCTTCGGACGCGCGCCCGAGGAGCCCGAAGAGACCGAGCTCGGCCGGCTCGTGGCGGTGTTTCCGGCGCTGGGCTCACGCATCGTAGTTCGTGACGACGGCTTCGAGCGACACGTGGGCTCGAAGAAGACGTCGTCCCGCTACGACGAGGTGGTGAGCTTCTCCTTCACCAACGGGCTCTTGACCGCTTGGTTGCCGTCGGGTGAGCGCATCGCGCTCGATGGCAGTGCTGCAGAGCGCGTGCGCCAGGCGCTCGATGGCCGCGCGATCGCACGAAGCTACACGTAGACGCGGACGAGGGACGCTCTCGGCGACCAACGCGGTCCCGGAGCCCGAGCCCAGGGAGAGCTGCGAGGCCGAGCTCGAGCCCTGCGGGCGCGGTTCGATCGGCTGCGTGCGCGTTCGCGCCGCGGCCCCGACCGACGAGGGCAGCGCGCGGTTCGTCAGCGACGACGAGCGCTCTTTCCTGGCGAGCCGACGATGCGGCCGAGCAGCCACCGACGCGCGCGCCATTCGTCTGCACGCTGGCCGACCACGGGTGCACCATCACGGTCGGCCTCCCGAGCCGACCGCGCTGACGACCCGTCCTTTGCGCGCGCGTCTCACGCGCCGTGCGTCACCGAGTGAAGCGGATGGCCGTCCCCTCGACGCCGATGCCGCCTTCTCCGTTCCCGTGGTGAAACGCGATGCCGATGATCAGATCGGCGTGCACCGCGCGAGCCCGCCGCCGCAGCTGCGCCAGGGCTTGGTCCTCGTGCGTCATCCCAGCGCTCACCTCGATCCTGCCGATGACCTCGTAGGGCCGCCCGCCGATCAGATCTCGGAATCGCACCGCGGTCCCGGACAGATGGAGCGCCAGAGGATCCGAGCCTTGCTCCGCCGCGCCTTCGTCGGTCGCTGAGTCGAGGTCGGCTTCATGCTCCCCCGAGAAGTCGGACGACGCGCTCTCGTCCACGTCCCCGTCGACGTCGTCGTCTCCGTGCGAGTGCTCGCCAGCGTGCTCGAACTCGATGTGTACGACGGCGTCGGCGCCCATCCGCGCAGCGTGGGCGCGCAGGCGTTCGAGGGCCTCTGCTTCGTGGCCCATCTGGCCGTGCTCATCGATGAGCCCGACGACCTCGGACGGTCGGTCGGCGTTCCCTTCCAGGAGGAGGACGTGGGCGATCGCGTCGGCGGTCGGGCCGACGACCATGCGTTGCGGAACCACCGATGAGCGCCTCCCGACGGCCGCGTGCGTCGCGCCGACGCGCAAGGGCTCCCACGCATAGGCGCCACACCCGGAGACGAGGGCTGCGACGGAACAGACCACGACCAGACACCAGTGCTTCGTCAGCATGGAGCGTTCTTCTTTCTCAGAGGGCGTATGCGCCCCCGCTTCACGAGGTGGATCTTCGAGCCGTCGCGAGCTCTCAGCGGGGGAGCTCGATGAACCGAACCGCGAGACCAGAGAGGTGGATCGGACCGCGTCCGTGGCCGTGATGGAACTCGACCCCGACGACGGCGTCGGCGCCGATCTCGGCTGCGCGTTCCTGAAGGAGCCTCAGCGCGACCGCCTCGTCGCCTACGGGCTCGTGGATGTCGATCGCGGCCACGACCTCGGACAGCCTCTGAAGGTGCGTGCTCTCGAGCACCAGCACGCGTGACGCACGGCGCGAGATCGGTTCGTCGGGGACGGCCGACGCGACCCGCGATGCGTCGCTGCAGCCGAGCGTGGCGCGGTCGCGCAACACGACCTCACCCGTGCCGCGGTCGATCACCTCGTACGAGATGGTGAGCGCGGCGCTCGCACGCGCGTGGAGCGACCAGCCGTCGGGCTCCACGCCGACGAGCACCGTGCTCTCCGTCGCGCGCACGTCGTAGCGGTCCGGCTGGAGGTAGACGATCGTGCCGTGCTCGAGGTCGTCGAGGAACGGGCGCACGCGGATGGAGCACTCGAGCGCCGCGCCACCCGTCACCGCAGCACCGCCGCGGTCCGCGCCCACGCGCACCTCGGTCGCAGAGAGACCGATGGCTCGGGGCCGGGACACGGGCCCGTCGTGCGCGAAGAGTGCCGTACGCGAGACGAGCCGGAGCTCCGTCGCGTTCGTCGTCGGGTCGCATGCGCCGATCGCGAACGCGAGCGCGCCCGCCGCGTCGAGCGCGAGCCCGTAGTGGTCGCACGGCGCGAGGCGTGCGCTTCGATCGAAGACGACGACGTGCACGCGACGACCCTCTGCGTGCATGTCTGTCTGCAGAGCGGCGATGGTCTCGGGCCAGGCGCCCACCTCCATCGTCGCGATACGGAGATCGTCGTCGGGTGAGCGCGCTTGCGCTTCGACGTTGCCCGTCCAGGCCGCGCCCGCGAGCACCCATGCCCACAGGAGCGATGATCGTAATGACATCGGTCCTCCTCCCCCGGTTCGCCGGAAAATTGTCGAGCCCAGACGACGGCGATCAGGCTATCGGGACCCTCAGGATCTCGCGGCAAGGCGCGCGATGCGGCGCGAAGCCACGATGGGGCGCTCGAGACATCAGAAGCAGCTCGGGCGTGATCGTCGGGAGAGCGCTGGCGAGGGGCGCGAGGACTCGCGGTGCGTGGTGGCAGCCGAGGCAGCCTGCACATCCGAGATCCGCGCACGGCGCGCCGCCATCGTCGTCCGCGCAATCGCACGTCGGATGGGCCACGAGGGCGATCGTCGAGACCGCGCCTGCTCCGAGGACGAGGCAGCTCGTCATCGCGATGATCCAACGGTGCACAGTAGGCGACTAGCACGCAGCTTTTCGTGCACCAAGCGCCCAGCGTCCGTAGCTGAACGGCAGCAAAACGGGGTCGAGGCGTATGGAACGCGAGGTGTTCCCGTGCCCGCACGGCGGCCCCGAGACCGCGGCCCTCTGCTCGGGGACTGCGCACGAGCTTGCGCACTGCGCAAACATCGGAGAGCTACAGCGTGCCCGGGCCCCCCGCTTCGCGGCGCGATTCACGTGGCGTGCGTCTTGCGCACAGGCGCCGAGCGGCTGGAGCCGCCGGAGGTATTCGATGAAGCTTACGATACGCAATGTCTTGGGACTCGCGCTCTGTTGTGCCCTTTTCTGGGCGGGCTGCAGTACGGATCAGGGGATGGGGACCGACGTCGACACTGGTGTCGTCCCCATGGACGGTGGTGCTCGCGACACGGGCCCGCCCGGCGTCGATACCGGTATCCCACCCGTCGACACCGGCGTGCCCTGCGCGTCTCCGATGCTCGTTTGCGCCCTCGGCGCATGCATCGACCCGTCTTCGGACCGGAACAACTGCGGCGCATGCGGCGATGCTTGCAGCGACACGCAGAGCTGCACGAGCGGCGTATGTGCGTGCGCGGCGGGCCTGGTCACGTGCGGCGCCGACTGCGCTGACCTCTCGAGCGACGCGAACCACTGCGGCTCCTGCGGGAACAACTGCGGCGTTGGTGAGTCCTGCGTGTCGGGCTCCTGCGTCTGTCCGGCGCCGGGCACGATGTGTCCGGGGGGCGGGGGCATCCGCGGCGGTTGCTACGACCTCTCCAGCGATCCGCACAGCTGCGGGACGTGCGGGAACGACTGCGGCCCCGGCGCGGTCTGCACCTCCGGCGCTTGCGCGTGCCCGGCCGGGACGACCGACTGCGGCGGCGGCTGCACGACCGGCCTCGCCACCGATGCGCTCAACTGCGGGACCTGCGGCAACAGCTGTGCGACAGGGGCGACCTGCTCCGCCGGCACGTGCATGTGCCCGACGGGCCAGATCACGTGCGGCCGCTCCTGCGTCGACCCGACGAGCGACCTCATGAACTGCGGGATGTGCGGACGGCGCTGCGGCACGGGACAGAGCTGCACGTCGGGCGTCTGTGCTTGCACCGCGGGCCTCACGAGCTGCGGTGGCGGCGGCGGCCGTCCAGGCGGCTGCTTCGACCTCTCCTCTGATCCCGCGCACTGCGGCGGCTGCGCGAACATGTGCGGCGGCGCGTCCGCGTGTACGTCGGGCATGTGCGCGTGCGCGGCGCCGCTCGTCCGTGACCCGGCGTCGGGTCGCTGCGTCGACGTCACCGTCGACCCGAACAACTGCGGCTCGCTCGGGAACGCGTGCAACGCAGACCAGTACTGCTCCGGCAGCGCGTGCGTCTGTCGCCCGGGTCTGACCCTGGTCGGCGGGAACTGCGTCGACCTTCAGACCGATCCGAACAACTGCGGAACTGCCGGCACTGTCTGCAGCGGGGGAACGCCCGTCTGCCGGGCCGGCGCCTGCGTGAGCACCGGCATGTGTGGCGGCGGAGGTGGCCTCCGCAACTGCAGCGGCGCCTGCGTCAACACGCGCACCGACTCGCTGAACTGCGGCGCTTGCGGCCAGGTCTGCGACGTCGGTCAGCTCTGCGTCGACGGCGGCTGCGAGCAGTACGTGCCCGCGACGACCTGCACGAGCTGTCCCTGCACTGCATGCGTCGCGCCTCGAGACCTCTGCACGGTCTACGGTACCGGCGTGATCTGCTCCGCCGGCGGCTGAGCGCGCTTCACCGCTTCGAAGATCGGGCTCGTCGGCGCAAGCCGGCGGGCCTGTTCTCGTTCGAGGTCGCGGGCTCCCCGTCGCGACGCTTCTCTTCCGTGCGAGCGCCCGCGTGGACCTCGCGGCGTCTTGCGTCTCCTCGTGGAGCGAGGGCGTACAATCGCGCCGTGCGATCGCGAGCGACGACTCCTCACCGGGCCTGCGGCGAATCGTCGCACGCGTGCGCAGCGCCGATCCCGCCTGCTATGGGCGCACCGTGCCTGCGCTCAGCTCCCCGACTGCGGCCCGCAAACACGCGGGCGACGCGATGAGGGAGGTCGCGTCGGTCGTTCGACTGCGCTGGGCAGCGGTCGCTGCGCAGGCCGCCGCGCTCGTCGTCGCGATCACCGTGCTCGGGATCGATCTCCCGATCGGACCGCTCACCGGCATCCTCGCGATCGCGGTCGTGACCAACGCCGGCCTCGCTCTGCGCCCCGTCCGCGCCGCGATCGGGCCGGTGCTCTTGCTCGACATCATGCTCATGACGGCCGCGCTCGCGCTCGCAGGTGGCCCTTCGAACCCTTTCAGCGTCGTGTACCTCGTCTACGTGACGCTCGCCGCGGTCGTCGCGCCGGGCGCATACACGTGGGCCACCGTCGCGCTCGCGGCGGTCGGGTACGGGCTCCTCTTCTTCGTCACGCCCGCCGATCCGCACGCGCACCACCACGGCGGTGGCGACGGCTCGTTCTCGCTGCACCTGCAGGGCATGTGGGTCGCCTTCACGATCGCCGCGGTGCTGATCGCCGCGTTCGTGACGCGCGTCTCTCGTGCGCTCTCGATCGAGCGGGAGAACGCAGCGCGGACCGCGCGTCTCTTGAGCCTCACCACGCTCGCGGCCGGGGCAGCGCACGAGCTCGCGACCCCGCTCTCGACGATCAAGACAGTCGCGAGCGAGCTCGAACGCTCTCTCTCCGCTCACCCCGAGCTCGCGAGCCTGCGCGACGATGCCCGCCTCGTGCGCGCCGAGGTCGATCGAAGCCATGCGGTCCTCGAGCGCCTCTCGCTGCGCTCCGGCGAGCTGCGAGGCGAGGTCGCCGCGCCGATTCGGCTCTCCGATCTCACGACGGGCCTCGTCGACCTCGGCGAGCCCTCGAGGGCTCGGGTCGACGTGCGATGCACGACTCCCGATCGCCTGGCGCGCGTTCCGCGCCGCGCGCTCGAGCAGGTCGTCACGAACCTCACGCGCAACGCGCTCGACGCGAGCGGTGACGACGGTCGCGTCGAGCTCACGATCGCGGCGGCCAGCGACGCGCTCGTGCTCGCCTTCGAGGACCGCGGATCCGGAATGAGCGCCGAGGCGCTCGCGCGGGCTGGTGAGCCGTTCTTCACGACGAAAGAGGCAGGGCGCGGAATGGGGCTGGGCCTCTTCCTCGCGCGCACGCTGGTGACCCAGCTCGGCGGTTCGCTCGACATCGACTCGAGCCTCGGTCGCGGCACGCGCGTCGTCGTCCGGTTGCCCGGTGTGCTGACCGAGGACGCCGCGACGTGAGCCCGAGCGAGCCCATCTCGATTCTCCTCGTGGACGACGACGAGACGTTCCGCGCGCGGCTCGCACGGGCGCTCCGCGAGCGCGGCTACGACGTCCACCAGGCGGCTTCTCCGCAGGGCGCCGTGGAGCTCGCGATGGCCGAGAGCCCCGAGCTCGCCCTGGTCGATCTGCGCATGCCCGGCGGCTCGGGCCTCGACCTCGTTCGCGACCTCGTGAGGATCGATCCGTCCACCAACGTCGTCGTGCTCACGGGCTACGGGAGCATCGCGACGGCGCTCGAGGCGGTTCGGCTCGGTGCGACGCACTACCTGAGCAAGCCCGCAGACGTCGACGAGATCCTCGCGGCCTTCGCTCGCCGGCACCAGAGCGCAGGAGACGCGCCGCTTCCGCTACCGGATGCCGTTCCGAGCCTCGCGCGCATGGAGTGGGAGCACATCCAGCGCGTGCTCACCGACTGCGGCGGCAACGTGTCGCAAGCCGCGCGCCTCCTCGGTGTCCATCGCCGTTCCCTCCAGCGGAAGCTCGGCAAGTATCCCGTCCGGCGCTGAGGCGTGCGACGATCCGCCGCATTCCCTGGCTGCCCCGTGAGGGTACACAGCCGGCCACGTGCGGCTCGCTCTCGCCATCGCGCTCGTCCTCGGGGCGCTCGCCACCCCATCGTCCGCTTGGGCGTGCGCGAGCTGTGGTGCGGGCGATCCGACGCTCACCCTCGCGGGCACCGAGCAGCCCTTCGCGGGACGCCTTCGTGTGGCCGTCTCGGCCATGTCCAGCGAGATGGTCGACGGGCGTGACCGCCTCACGGAGCGGCGCCTCGCGCTCGGCGTCGCGTGGGCCCCCGCCTCTTGGGTGATGCTCTCGGCGTCGGCGCCGCTGGTCCTCCGCACGCTCGAGACGAGCAATCTCGAGCGTGACATCGGCCTCGGCCCCGGCGACCTCGACCTCCGCGCGCGTCTCGTCGTGTTGCGCGATCGCCCGTTCGCGCCGACGCACCTCGTCACGCTACAGATCGGCGCCCGCATCCCTCTCACTCCCGCGCTGACCGATATCGAGGGCGTCCCGCTGGACGAGCGAGCACAGACGGCGGGACGGACGGTCGCGCCGCTGGTCGGGCTCGCGTGGTCGATCTTCCTAGGACCGTTCTCTCTTCAGACCTACTTCCTGGCCACGATCCCGACCCGAGGCGGTGATGGGCTCGTCCAGCCCGTCGAGCTTCGAGCCGCCTCGCTCGCGATGTTCCGGGTGCTGCCTGCGCTCACGCTCGTCGTCGGCCCGGAGACCCGTGTGCGTATCGATGCGAACGGAGGCGAGGGCGGCGGCGTGGTGTTCGCAACGCTGGGCGCGATGATCGCCGCAGGCGACGTCACGCCCTACCTGCTCGTCCGGCTGCCGATCGTCTCTGCGTTCGACGATGCGCACGTCGAGCACCCTTCCTTCGAGCTCGGGGCGGCGATCGATGTCTGACCCTCGTCGCTTCCTCGCGGTCCTCGCGGCCCTGGTCCTCCTTCCCTTCTGCGGCTATCGCGAGCGTGGTCTGGAGGTCGCGATCGACATGAGCGCCCCGAGCGGGTGCAGCGCGGGCACTCTCGACATCGAGCGCATCGAGCTCCTGCCTTGCCCGGACGTGCCGGTCCACGTGGCGCTGTTCGACGATCTCGTGTCCATCCACGTCGCGCGCGCGCACGACCTGCTCGATGCGCTCGGGCCCATGTCGCTGGTGCTTCCGACGGAGAGCATGGCCTCGACGCTCCGCATCTCTCCCGGAAGCTACTGCGACGTTCGCCTGCACTTCGGCGGGCCGACGACCCCTGCGCTGAGCACGGTAGCCGGCATGGCCCCCGAGCGTGAGGCTGTCCTACGCCTCGTCGACGAGACGGGCGCGCCGACGCGGCTCCTCTTCGCGACCGCCCCCGATCGCGCCGAGGTCTCCATCGCGCTCGGCGCCTTCTCGGACGCGGACGAGCCGGCTCACGCGCTCTCGTTGCTGATCGATGGCGCGAGCGCGACCGTCAGGGCGGAGCCACGCTCGGCGGAATGAACGGATGGGCGCGACGCGTCGGTGCTGATCGTCGGACGCAGCGGTGAGGTCACGCGCTGGGATGTCGGCTGCGGCTCCTCTGCGCCCGGCACGAGCCCGCGCCAGAGCTGCTCGCGGGTGACCACCGCAGCGAGCGGGGTGAGCCCGCAGCGCACCGGCGACATGGAGCGGGACCCTCAGGCTCATGATGGGGTTCGAGCCATGCCGTCGAGAAACGGTTCGCAGAGGGTCGCCGGTCGCTCTCTCACGTCGTCGCTTCCGTTCCCACGCGATCTCGGAATCGTGTTGAATAGGATCCCGATATCGGCGTTCAATCCCGTCGCGCCTGCCCCGAGCCTTTCGGGCGGCCATTGGGAGGGGTTCAGATGACCGAAAAGAAGACGCTGTCGATGGGCGAGATGATCACCGAGCGACGCGTGAGCCGTCGCGACACGCTGAGCTACGTCGGCCTCGGTGCGGCGGGCGCGGCGCTCGCCACGGTGGGCTTCGCCAGCGCGGCGTCGGCCCAGGAAGCCGAGCCGATGTGCAGCGACAGCGACCCGTACGACCCGGGTGGTCGCGGAAGTCACTGCTCCAGCGGCTGCAGCGACAGCGATCCGTACGATCCGGGTGGGAACGGCAGCCACTGCAGCCGTTCGTGCAGCGACAGCGATCCGTACGATCCGGGTGGTCGCGGCCGCCACTGCTGAGCGCTCGAGCCCGTCCGAGCGCGCGTCAGAAGCGCGCTCGGCCAGGCTCACCCGTTCCGGCGACGCTCCCCTGCACGTTCGCTCTCTCGGAAGCGCCGCCCGATCCGTCGATGCTGAGCGTCTCCGCAGGGCTCAGTAGCCGACGGGCTCGTGGCCGGCGGCGTCGACGAACGGCGCGCGGTTCTGCCAGGAGATGTGGTCGCGCATCAGGAAGCGTGTGTGATCGCCGCTCCGGCTCTGCGCCGCCGCCGCGTACACGACATCATCGCCGCGGTCGTTCAGGAAGACGGCGCCGCCAGGCCCTCCGAACGCGAAGCTCGCATTGCCGAACGCGCGTACGACCTGGAGGATCCCGCGATCACCGCTGTCGAGCATGTGCCAGCCGCCTGACGTCGAGCTCGGGCACAACGGCCCGCACGTGCTGATCGCGTGGCCGGTCGCGTAGGTGTCGTCGCGCCAGTGGCCGCCGGAGAAGATCAAGTGATGATGGCCGGCGGAGTCGCGCCAAACAGAAGGGTTCTCTCGCACGTTGTCTTCCCACGTGCCGGGACCGCCGTAGCCGTTCATCACTTCCATCCGCGAGCCGGCGTTCACGCCGGTCCACGCCGCGTCGACGCGCGCGCCCATGATGCTCGAGGAGAGACCGCCGCCGTACTGCTTCCAATAGACGTATCGCCCGCCGTCCGCGTCGATGAACAAGAAGGGATCGATGAACATCTGGTTTGCGGCCGCGTCCACCGCCATCGCGCGGAAGCGCCACGGCCCAGTCGGCGAGGGCGACGTGAGCACTGCGAGCGATCGGGCGGTCCAGCCGTCCGCGCCGTCGGTCGCGCCGGCGTCGGGCACCGATACCCACATCACGTAACGACCGAGCGCTGGCGCGAAGATCACGCCCGGTGCCCACCACGCGCCCGTGCGACGACCGTTCGCCGACATGCCGGTCAGATCGAAGGTCGTGCTCGATCGGACGTCTCGGAAGCCGACCCAGTCCGACGTGGTCCAGACGTGGCCCATCCCCGTGCAGAAGACGTAGTAGACGTGCCGCGCGCCGTCTTCGGACACCACGGCCGGGTCCGCGCACGGCATGGGGCTCGACGGACGCAGGAGCGCGCGCGTCCCCGGCCAGGCATCCGTCGGCGGTGGTGCCGCGCCAGCGTCCGGAGCGCTCGCGTCGGGGGCGCCCGCGTCGTCGGGGGCGCCCGCGTCGCCCGCGCCCGCGTCGCTCGCCTCGATCGAGCCGGCGTCGAGCATCGCCTCGCTGGCATCGCGCTCACCCGCGCTTGCGTCGCTGCCTTCCGGTCCATCGGCATCGGCCTGCGGCCCCGCATCGCCGCGCGTGAGCTCGCCTGGCGGGCTCGCGCAGGAGGCGAGGAGCGCGAGCATCAGGGCGGCGCCGGGACGCGCCCGATCGCCGACGCTCACGGGCAGCCGCCGGTGCCCGCGGCGGGCGCGCCAGTCGGCGGCGTCATCAGCGCGGGGTGGTCGAAGTCGAACATGTCGAGCAGCGCGTCCGAGTTCGCGTCCCGGTTCGTCAGCGCCGGTAGATCGAAGAGGAGCTCGATGAAGCGCGTGATCGACGTGGCCTCGTGCACGCGATGCGACACGTGGCCCGGTCGCGCCCACGGTGAGACGACGAGCAGCGGCACGCGGAAGCCCATGCGATCGAAGGCGGCGTTGACCGCGCGCCCGTCGGGCACGCACGCATGCGGAGGCGGGACGTGGTCGAAGAAGCCACCGGCCTCGTCGTACGTATAGAAGAGCGCCGTCGTGGGCCAATCAGGGCTGTGGAACAGCGCCATCACCAAGCGCCGGAAAAAGGTCTCGCCGGCCTGCACGTCGGCGACCGAGTGCTCGTCCTGGTCGCCGGAGACGTCGACGAACGAAACGCGCGGCAGGGTCCCGTCCGCGAGATCGGTGAACAGCTGCGAGAGCGGCGTCACCCCCTGCGACGAGCCGGTCCGCCCAGCGCACCCGGAGCGCACGTGGCCAGGTGTATACTCGCGGAACGAGATGCCCGCGTCGTGGAGCGCGTCGAAGACGTTGCGCACGTGGATGATGCGCTCGTCGGTGTTCCTCACTCCGTCGGAGGTGGCGGCGTAGAGATAGTCGCGGTTCGGCCACGTCGGCCCCATCACGGAGCTGAAGTGTCGATCGGCCATCGCGAACTGGCTGTAGACCCAGTAGTAGAAAGGGATGTCGCGCTCGTCGAGCCAGTAGAGCGCGCGGCGGCCGTTCCCGTTGTCTGCGGCGTTCGTGTAGAAGCCGTCGAGCGCGCCTCCACCGTACTGCGCGTGCATCGGGGCCCAGCCGTGGTGGATGTCGGGCGAGATGCACGTCGTCGGCGAGCGCCGGACCGTGGAGGTGCCGCCACCAGGCGTCGGATTGCTGAATCCGTCGGGGAAGCCGTCGACCGGATGCCCATAGGCTGTGAGCCGGCCGAAGTAGTGATCGAACGATCGGTTCTCCTGCATGAAGACGATCACGTGCCGGATCGGGATCGCGCTGCGCTCCGCCTCCGTGATCCCGATCGTCTCGTGCACGTGATCGCCCGCGTGGAACTCGCACGCGTGGCGTCGCGGGCGGTAGAGCGGATCTGGATCGACCGGGCCGGCGTCGCCGGGGCCCGCGTCGCTCGTGGCGTCGATCGCGACGCTGGCGTCGGTGATCGCGCCGTCGCTCGCCAGACGGCCGTCGGGGCTCGTGCCCGCATCGGCGATCGCGCGCGCGTCCAACGCGGAGAAAGCGTCGGCGCGGTCGCTCGCAACGGGGCTCACCGCACAACCGACGAGCGTGACGACGACGAGCAGACGAGAGACGTGCATGGTGGGCGAGATGGCAACCAGCGTGCCCGTGCTCGCGCGTCCGGCCCGCGCCGCGTTGCCCACAGCGGGCCGCACGACGCGCCATCGTGGCGCGTACGTGGGCCCTCGGGCGCGCTTTCCGGCGATCGTGAGCGCTCGCGATCTGGACGCGCCGCTTCACGTGTCTCGCTGGGCTCGACCGACTCAGCGAGCCCGCGTAACGTCGAGACGCGATGACACGGCACACTGCTTCGATCTTGCTGCCGATCGCCTTCACCGCGATCGGGATGGTCGGCTGCTCGAACGGCCTCGCGTCCAGGACCTGCGCCGCGGGCCGGGAGGTCGCGTGCGCGTGCGGCGGCGGCGTCGAAGGGCACCAGATCTGCCGAGCCGATGGAACGGGCTTCGGCGCCTGCATCGGGTGTGACGACGGCGGCCTCGCGCCGCGGGTCGACGGCGGGGACGACGGCGGCGCCGAGATCCGTCCAGACGGCGGGAGCTCCGAGGTCGACGGCGGAGCGCCGGAGCTCGACGGCGGAGCGCCCGAGCTCGACGCGTGGATGGAGACGGACACCGGGCCGCCCGCTCCGTCGTGTGCGTGGCTGTGGAGCGATCGTGGCGGTCCCGCCTTCCAGCCGCACGCGTGCCGTCCCGGCGCCGGCGTGGTGGACGGGATGCTCGTCGATCCCATCGCGTTCTTCTCGGAGCTCACCCTGGGCCGCGATCCCGACATGTGGCAGAGCGTCATGAGCGAGATCGAGGGCGAGCTCTGGTCTTGTGGTGTCGGCCAACAGCGAGGCTCGGGAGGCGACGTGCGCGGCCGGCTGTTCTTGCCGACGGCCGCGTGCCCCGACGCGTCGCCCCCGCCTGGCGACACCACTGCGATGCTCCTCGGCGTCCGGCAGGAGCCCGACTGCTGGAGCCACCCGGCCGACGTCGTCGACTGTCCCTGAGGCCGCCGACGATCCCTTATCCTCTCGCGGTGGTCCTCATGTTCCTCGGCGTCCGAGCTGAGCGAAGAGCGTCGACCTCGACGTGCTCGCACGCCGCGACTACGCTCGATCGGCGGCGAACAGGCACCGGAGCCGCGAAGCGGACAGGAGCGCGCGATGGGAAGTCATACGAAGCACGACCAGGGCATGCGCCGAGCGCTCGCGTCATGCCTCTGCGCCGCGGCGACCCTGCTCTCCGGATGCCCATCGCCCGAGCCGACGGGTGATGCGGGCGGTGGTCCGGACGCGAACGATGATGGTGATGCGGGCGGCGGTCACGATGCGGGCGGCGACGGCGGCAGCACGCAGGTGATGCTCCGCGGCACCGTCGAGAAGGGGCCCTTCGTCACTGGCTCGACCGTGACCGTCGGTGTCCTGGACGCAGCGACGCTCGCGCCGAACGGTATGTCGTACACGACGAGCACCGCGAGCGACCTCGGCGAGTTCGCGCTGCTCCTTCCGACGCCGGCGCCGATCCAGATCGAGGCCAGCGGCTTCTACTTCAACGAGGCCGTGGGAGCGCTCTCCACCGCGCCGATCGTGCTGCGTGCGCTCTACGCGCCGGGTCCGGGCCCGACGCAGAGCGCGCATGTGAACATGATCACGCACCTCACCGGCGAGCGTGTGCGTACCCTCGTGAGCGGAGGTGCAGCGTTCGACGATGCCGTCACGCAGGCAGAGACCGAGCTGCAGACGGAGCTCGGGATCACCGAGCCTTCGTTCGATCCCCACGCGAGCGGCGTCGACCTGACGATCGCCGGCGGCGACACGGACGCGAACGCGTACTTGTTCGGGGTGAGCGCGGTGCTCGCGTACACGGCGTTGCTCCGCACGCCCGGGTCGGCCGACGCGAACCTGCAAGAGCTCCTGAACGTGATGACGCTCGACCTACAGAGCGACGGGACGCTCACCGCCAGCGTCGTCTCGGAGATCCACGCTGCGTTGCTGCAGCTCTCGACGAGCACCGTCGAGAGCACGTTCGCCGCGCGCCTGAGCGCCGTGGGCTCGAGCGCGAGCGTCCCCGACCTCGACCGCGTCGTCGATCAGGACGGAGACGGGCTCGCGAACTTCCACGACGACTGCCCGCTCGTCCCGAACGCGGATCAGGCCGACGACGACGGAGACGGGCAGGGAAACGCGTGCGACGCGTGCCCGGATACCGCGTGCGCCGCCGACTGCATTCCCGCGGCGCCGCCCGCGCTGAGCGCCGATCTGTGCGTCGAGCGGTGCGCCGCGGGTACGGAAGCCTGCGCGGCGGGCTCCATCTGCGTCGCCACGATGGTCCACGATCTCGTCGACCCGACGGGCGCGGGAACGCCCGCGTACATCTGCGCTCGCGGCTGCGACCCGAACGACACGAGCACATGCGGCGCGAGCGAGTACTGCGGTCTCGCGCGCGACGATGCGACGAGCCACACCCCGCTCACTTGGCGCTGCCTGCCCGCCACCTCTGCCGCCGGCGAAGGGTCCGCGTGTTCGGGCCCGGGCCTCGTGAACGCGGGCTGCGCGCACGGGCTCGTCTGCGACGGCGCCGATCCCGACGTGAGCGGTGCGATCGCGACCTGCCTGGTCGACGACATCGGCTGTCGCGTCGCCCTCCCCGGCGCGTGCCGTCCGGCATGCGGCGCGGGATCGCTTCCCGCGTGCGGCGCTGGAACGACCTGCGTGGACGGGATCCCACCGGAGCACAGCCCCGACTTCACCGATCCGGTCGCGCGCGTCTGCGACGTACCAGGCCTCACGGGCGCGGGCTGCGCCGGACGAGCGTGCGGAGGCGGGCGCGTCTGCTTCCAGGCGGGGCCGGTGCCGTACTGCGCGGCGCCGCACGACATCGGCGAGCCTTGCACCGAGAGCGCGAACTGCACGTCCGGCTTCTGCGACATCGGCGGGCGTGTGTGCACGAACGGCGCGATCGGCGACGGGTGCTCACGGCCGGACCAGTGCGCAGCGGGCTTCTGCTCCGGCGCGACGCGGGTGTGCACGACGGGCGATGTCGGCGAGCCCTGCTCGGGCGGGGGACGGCCGGGTGAGTGCGCGACGGACCTCGTCTGCGACGGGACGAACGTCTGCGCGACGCCCTGAGCGCGTCGCTCCCTCTATGATTCCGGGCATGGACGACGTCGACGTCGAAGCGCTCGCACGGGTCGACGTGAACCTGCTCGTCGCCTTCGAGGCGCTCGTGCAGGAGAAGAACGTTACCCGCGCGGCGCGGCGTCTCGCCATCAGCCAGAGCGCGATGAGCCACACGCTCGCGCGGCTACGGACCGCGCTCGGCGACGAGCTCTTCGTGCGTGCGGGGAGCGGCATGACGCCGACGCCGGTCGCCCTCCGCATCGCTGGGCCGATCCGCGAGGCGCTCGCACGCATCAGCGGCGTGCTGGTCCGCTCTGGCCCGCTCGACCCGGCCGAGCTCCGCGCGACCTTCCACCTGCGTGCGTTCGACTTCGCGCAGATCGCGATCGTCCCGCGGCTCGTCGCGGCGTTCGCGTCCTCGGCCCCGCACGTCCGCGTGATCGCGCTGGCGCACGGGCGCGACACGGCGCGCGCGCTCGAGGAAGGGACAGCGGACCTCGCGATCGGCCTCCTTCGGGAGCCGCACGGGCCGACGCAGCGCGAGCTCTCGTCCGAGCCGTTCGCCTCGGTCGTCCGCCGCGGCCATCCGTGCCTCGCATCCCCGATGACGCTCGAGCTCTTCGCTGCGCTTCGCCACGCGATCGTCTCACCCGTCGGGAGGCCGAGCGGGTTCGTCGACGGCGTCCTCGCCGAGCGCGGGCTCGCGCGCGCCGTCGCGTACACGAGCCCGCACATGTACTCCGCCGCGCTCGCCGTTGCGGGCTCCGACATGATCCTGACCGGCGCTGCGCGTCTGCTCGCCGAGCTCGTCACGACGCTTCCTCTCGCCCTCGTTCCGCTCCCCGTCGAAGTGCCGCCCTTCCACGTCGCGATGACGTGGCACGAGCGCCGCACGTCCGACGAGGTCCATCGCTGGCTGCGCGAGCGGGTGATCGAAGCGGCTCGTGGGCGCGAGCCGTTCGTCAAAGAGGAATCGCGGTGAGGTTCGGCATCGCGCTCGCAGGGCCTCCCGACCCGAACGCCTCCTCGTAGTCCGGGCACGACACGAGCGCCTGACGCCGCCCGCCGAAGTCCCCGACGTCGACGCCCGCCGGCGTGCCCAGCGGAAGCTCGGAGAGCACCGTCGTGCGCGAAGCACCGTCGCTCGAGATCCGCACGATGCTCTGGCCGAGCACGGCGGCGAGGAAGGTTCCGTCGGCGTCGCGTGCGAGGCCGTCGATCCCGCAGAGCGTCGCGGGATCCATCACGAGCACCGACGCGGTGCCGGCGTGACGTCTGCAATCCCCGACGGCGATCACGAAGACGGAGGGACAGCGTGAAGGACCAAGACGAGCTCGCTGCCATCCTCGTGCAGCTCGAGTGGCTGCGACTGCCCGGCATGGCGCGCGCGCTCGAAGAGCTGATCATCGCCGAGCGCATCACAGAGAAGGCCGAGGTCTTCCTCTGGGAGAAGAGCTATCGAGATCCGCGCACCAAGTAGTCCGAACCGGCGGACCTCAGTGCGGTGCCGGCATCGTGCTGGCCCCGCCCGACGCGATCACGCGGCGATTGGTGGGCGTCGAGATCCGCGAAGCAGCCCTTCAGCGCGTCGTCATGTCCGCGCCGAGGCGGGCACGAAACGGCGAGTCGGTGTGAAGCTCGACCGCACCGAGGACACGTCGTGCGCACGAGACCACCGCGGCGTTGACGGGACAGTACGAGCCGACCTCGATCCTCGTCACGTGGCCGGCGTCGTCGACGTCGACGTCGAACTCCTGGCCGGGGCGAAAGCCGTGGCCGCGGTAGCAGCGAGTGAGCCCGACCGCAGCCTGCGCGTTGAACCCTTCGCGCACGGTCGAGATCATGGCAGCGGGCATGCTGCCGAGGCCATCCACAGATCCGAACGTGAGGCGGTCGCTCGCGCGAACGAGGGGCAGATCGCGTGGGTAGCCGCCGCACTCGACGGTGACTGACGTCGCAGCGGGTCGGATCGACATCGGGCTCCGTCGGCTCGCGGCCACCGGTTCCGCGTGTTCGGTGACGTCCGGCGCCTGGCCGCCGTCCGGCGTCGACGCTGCTGCCACGAGCGGCTCGCTCGACACAGGAGGCGGCG